>NC_011296.1:1642535-2003803 GCF_000020985.1 Thermodesulfovibrio yellowstonii DSM 11347 | reverse complement strand
CTATGCTAAAGTATCATGAAAATCTATGTATTTTCAAGAAATAATTTTCACACTTAATAAATACTGGGCTCAGAAAGGATGCGTGATACTGCAACCCTATGATATAGAAGTTGGTGCAGGGACATTTCACACTGCTACTTTTTTCAGAGTTTTAGGCCCAGAGAGCTGGAATACAGGTTATGTTCAACCATGCAGACGTCCAACAGATGGAAGATATGGAGAAAATCCGAACAGACTCGGGCAATATTATCAATATCAGGTTATTCTGAAGCCTTCTCCAGAGAACTCACAGGAAGTATATATTGAAAGCCTTAAAGCACTTGGAATAGACCCTTTAAAACATGACATAAGATTTGTTGAAGATGACTGGGAAAGCCCTACTCTTGGCGCTTGGGGGCTTGGCTGGGAAGTATGGCTTGATGGAATGGAGATAACTCAGTTTACTTATTTTCAGCAGGTTGGAGGTATTGATTTAAAACCTGTATCTGTTGAGATTACATACGGTCTTGAAAGAATTGCCATGTATCTTCAGGAAGTGGAAAATGTTTTTGATATAAAGTGGAATGAAAAATTTACTTATGGAGATATTCACAAACAGCCTGAAATAGAGTTTTCATACTTTAATTTTGATCACTCAGACCCAGTAATAATCAAAAAACATTTTGATGAATATGAAAGAGAATCAAATCGTCTAAGGGAGTTAGGACTGGTTTTCCCAGCTTATGAGTTTTGTCTTAAGTGTTCTCATCTTTTCAATCTCCTTGATGCTCGTGGGGTTTTGTCTGTGGCAGAGAGAACCAATTATATAGCTCGTGTAAGAACTCTTGCAAAAGCCTGTGCTGAATCTTATTTAATTAAAAGGTATGGAGTAATAAATGGGTAAAATTCTTTTTGAAATTGGAGCAGAAGAGATTCCTGCGAGATTTATTCCTTTAGCAATCAGTCAAATAGAGGAAAACTTTAAAAAAATTACTTCTGAATATAGAATTGAGTTGGAATCTATAAAAGTTTACGCAACTCCGAGAAGACTTACCCTTCTGGCAGAACTATCTTCAGAGCAGGCATCAGAGGAAAAATTAGTCTGGGGACCTCCTGTGCATGTTGCCTTTGATGAAAAAGGCTTGCCAAAGGAGTCTGCTTATGCTTTTGCAAAGGCTCAAGGTATTGAGGTTGACCAGCTTCAGATTAAACCTAAAGGAAAAGGAAACTATGTATGTGCAGTTTTATCTAAAAAAGGCAAAAAAACAGAAGAAGTTCTTCCCGAAATTCTAAGAAATCTTTTTTATTCTCTAAATTTTCCTAAAATGATGCGATGGGGAGAAGGAACATTAAGATTTATAAGACCTGTAAGATGGTTTTTAGCTTTATATGATGATAGGTTTATTTCTTTTGAGATAGAAGGTATAAAAACAGAAAACAAAACACAAGGACACAGATTTCTTTCCGAAAATCCATTGAATATTGATAGAGTTGACAATTATGAATTTATTCTTGAAAAAGCTTTTGTTATAGTTGACCCAGAAAAAAGAAAAAAAATTATACTCACTCAGGCTGAAGAGCTTGCTAAAAAAGTAAACGGAAAAATTTTATGGAATAATGAACTTATTGAAGAAGTAACTTATCTTGTTGAATTTCCAAATTCTGTTTTATGCAGTTTTTCCATGCAATATCTGAAACTTCCAGAAGAGTTACTTATTACAGTTATGAAGGACCATCAGAGATATTTTGCTATCATAGATAATGAAGGGAAACTTAAAAATTACTTTGTTGTTGTAAGCAATACAAAAGCAGAAAATGAGGAAAACATTAAAAAAGGAGCTGAGAGAGTTATAAAAGCCAGATTTGAGGATGCAAGATTTTACTATGAGGAAGACCTCAAAAAAGGCTTAGTAAATCTTCTTGAGGCAACTAAAGGGATAATTTATCATAAAAAGCTTGGAAGTCTTTATGATAAAAGTTTAAGGATTATAAGAATTGCTGAAAGACTTAGTGATAGATTAATTCCTGAAAAAACAGAGTTGGTAAAGATTGCTGCAAATTATTGTAAAGCTGATCTTGCAAGCGGTGTAGTTGGAGAGTTTCCTGAATTACAAGGCATAATGGGTGGATATTATGCTAAAAATGCAGGCATGCCAGAGGAAGTTTTTTTGGCAATAAGAGAACATTATCTTCCAAAAGGATTTACTGATGAAATTCCATCTAATGATATAGGATGCATCATAAGCCTTGCTGATAAACTTGATCATATAGCAACTTTTTTTTATCTTGGTGAAATTCCATCAGGAACAGAAGACCCTTTTGGCTTAAGAAGGGCAGCAAATGGAATTATATCTATACTTTTAAAGAAAAAATATTCCTTGAGCTTATTAGAAACTGTAAGTATGATACAAGAATTTGTTGATGAAAAATTAAAGGAGCAGATTTCAATTTTTATTGTTCAGAGATTTGAAAGCTATCTTGAGTCAACAGGATATGATGTTAATTTAATAAAAACAATAAGTGATTTCATTTTAATCAGACCAGTTTATGAGATTAAAAAAAGACTTGAAGCAGTATCGTTGTTCCGCAGTAAGGAAGATTTTGAAGAATTTTTCCTTGCTGTAAAAAGGGTTTCAAATATTATTAAAAATTATGAAAAGTTTGAATTGAACCCTGAGCTTTTTTCCTCTGAAGAAGAAAAAAAACTTTTTAATGAAATAGAAAAATACAAAGAAAATCTTTATGAATATTTAAATTCTCAGCAATTTTTTGAAGCATTAAACTATTTACACAAACTTACACCTACGATAAATAACTTTTTTGATAATGTGCTTGTTATGGATAAAGATGAAAAAATTAAAAGAAACAGGCTTGCATTATTGCAGCATTTATCAGAATTATTAAAATCTGTTGCGGATATTTCAAGGCTATATTAAAATTTTATTTTAATTTTATGTTAGCAAATAATATTAATTGTTGTATTATATAAATATGATACAAATCAAAGAGCCTGCCAAAAAAATGCTCCCTGGAGGCATAAAATGAAAATTAAAATTATTTTATTAGCTATCTTTTGTCTTTTTTTGATTATTGCCTGTGCTGAAAGGAAAATTTATATGCCTGATGGAAAGGAAACTACAGGAATAGTAAAAAAAGAAGAAGGAAATGAAATAGAAAAAACAAAGCCATCAGAAGAAGAAACTTCTTTTACTACTTCTCAAATGGCGGAACTTATTAAAAAACTTCAGGAAGAGATAGGTGATATACATTTTGATTATGATAAATACGATGTTAGACAAGATGATTTGCCTACACTGAAAAAAGTTGCTTCCTATCTGCAGAAATATCCTAAACTCAGGGTTATTATAGAAGGACATTGTGATGAAAGGGGAACAAATGAGTATAATTTTGCACTTGGGCAAAAAAGAGCTGATTCTGCAAAGCAGTATCTAATAACTCTCGGAATCATATCCTCAAGGATTGATATAATAAGCTATGGCGAAGAAAAACCTTTATGCACAGAACAAAATGAATCATGCTGGCAGAAAAATAGAAGGGCACACTTTGTTTTTATAGAGGAGGGGAAATGAAAAAGATTAAAAGCAAGATATTTTTTACTGCAATAGTGTCTGCTGTTTTTTTGTCTGGTTGTGTTACCACAGGTGAGTATGAACAAATAAGGGCAGATATTACCAAACTACATATTGAAAATAGTCAACTAAAGCAAGAAGTTTCTGAACTTAAAACGAGAATGGATAAGATGTCTTCTGACTTATCTACAGCCACAGCATTAAAGGAGGGACAGCTCACGCTTATTGCTCAGACACAGGATTATGTAAAGGAATTACAGATACTGAAAGGAAGATTTGAAGAAAGCTCTTACAGCAATGACAAAAAATTTAAAGAGCTAAGTGATAAAATCGCAGAATTACAGGCTAAACTAACACAGCCACAACAGCCTATTCCACAGAAAGAACCAGAACAAAAGAAAATATCGCCAGGACAATTAAAAAATCCCAAAGAAATATATGATTCCGCTCATGTAGACATAAAAGAAAAAAGATATGCCTCGGCAAGAGATAAATTTCAGGAGATTACAAAGAATTATCCTGATTTTGAGCTTCTTCCCAACTCATATTTTTGGATTGGAGAAACTTACTATAGTGAAAAAAAATATGAAGATGCGATTCTTGCTTATGAAGAATTTCTCAAGAAATATCCAAAGCACGATAAAGCACCAGGTGCACTTCTTAAAGAAGGAATGGCATTTTTAGAGTTGAAAGATAAAAAAACAGCAAAAGTTGTATTTGAAAGAGTTATTGAGAGATATCCTAAATCAAAGGAAGCAGAAATTGCTCAGCAAAAAATAGCAGAAATACTTAAGAGTCAGAATTCAGGGAAAAAATCAACAAAGACAAAATCTAAAACAAAAACTAAATCAAAACAATGAAGGATAATTTTAACAGAAATATAGATTACTTAAGAATCTCCATTATTGACAGATGTAATCTTAGGTGTATTTATTGTATGCCTGAAGAAGGCATAACCAATTTATTACCTCATCATGAAATATTGAGCTATGAGGAAATATTAAAAATTGTTGAAATAGGCGTAGATTTAGGGATAACAAAAATAAGAATCACAGGTGGTGAGCCTCTTCTAAGAAAGGGCATTGTCAGTTTTATTGAAAGACTTGCACGAATAGAAGGTATACGAGACATTGGAATGACAACAAATGGAGTTCTTCTTAAAAAGTTTGCTAAAGATTTATATAATGCAGGCTTAAAACGAGTGAATGTTAGCCTTGACTCCCTTGATGAAAATAAATTTAGAGCCATAACCAGAGTGGGTTTAATAGATGATGTTTTTGAAGGTATTGATGAGGCAAAAAATGCTGGTTTACAACCTGTTAAGGTCAATGTTGTTGTAATGAAAGGCATTAATGATGATGAAATAGAAAAATTTGCCCTATGGAGTAAAAAAGTAGAATATCAGATAAGATTTATAGAGTTTATGCCTGTTGGTCAGAATGCGTGGAAAAAGGAACTTTTTATATCAAAAGATGAGATAAAGGAAAGAATAGAGAATAAAATCGGAAAACTTATTCCAGTACAGATGAAGAAGTCAGGTCCTGCAGAGTACTTCATGCTTGCAGGAGCAAAGGGTTTTCTTGGATTTATAAGTCCTATGACAACACATATATGTGTTAGATGTAATAGGCTTAGATTAACTGCTGATGGTAAACTAAGACCTTGTCTTTTTTCTGACAAAGAAGTGGACATAAAAAAGATTTTACGAAGCGGCGCCTCTACAGAAGAGATAAGAGAAACAATTATCAAAACCATTCATTTAAAACCTCAGGGTATGTCAGAACATACAAAGCCTTTAAGGCCTATGTCCACAATAGGAGGCTAAGTTTTTTGAAAATCCCTATCTCTATTGCAATTATTACAAAAAATGAAGAAAAAAATATTGAGGATGCTCTGGAATCTGTAAAAGATTTTGAAGAGATTGTTGTGGTAGATGCTTTTAGTGAAGACAGAACAGTTGAAATTTGCAAAAACTATACAGATAAAATTTATAAATTAGAATGGAAAGGTTTTGCAACCCAAAAACAATTTGCTGTTGAAAAGACAACACTGCCATGGGTTTTCATTCTTGATGCAGATGAAAGAGTTACAGAGGCTTTAAAAATGGAAATAACTGAAAAAATAAGCAATGATGATTTTGATGGATATTTTATTCCAAGAAAAAATTTTTTTCTTGGGAAATGGATTAAACACAGCGGATGGTGGCCAGATTATACGCTAAGACTATTTAGGAAAGACAAAGGGAAAATGCAGATTAGAGAAGTTCATGAGAAGGTTATTGTTAATGGTAAAGTGGGCTACGTAAAAGAACCTATTTTACATTATACATATCAAACTTTTGAAGACTTTATTAAGAAAATGCAGATTTATTCTTCCTATGGAGCATTGGAGTTAATAAAAAAGAATCCGTCAAAATGTAAGATAGTTTTAAAGATTTTTTTTGCTCCTGTATTTACATTTTTTAAAATGTTTTTTATAAAATTGGGATTTCTTGATGGTTTAAGGGGTTTTATTCTTGCATTTTTTTACAGTTTTTATTCATTTCTTAAGTACGCTAAAGTTTGGGAAAAACAATGGAAATAGAAAAATATTTCAAAATAAAGTTTAAAAAATTATGGCTGGATGATTTTGCGGTTTTCTGGAGACTTATAAAAGAGCACAGGCTAAGACTTCTTTTTGCCTTACTTTGCAGTTTATCAATATCTGGAATCAATGGAGCTATTGCATGGTCAGTAAAACCTGCAATGGACCAGATTTTTATAAAAAAATCAGCAGAGTTTCTTTATTTAATTCCTCTTCTGGTTATTATTCTTTTTAGTTTGAGAGGAGTTTTTACCTTTATTAATAATTATATTATGAATTCAGTTGGTTCTAAGATTGTTAAGTTTGTCAGAGATGCGCTTTATGAAAAACTTTTAAAGCTTCCAATGTCATTTTTTTGCAGAGACAGTTCAGGAAATCTTATTTCTAAAGTTCTCAATGATGCTGACTTGCTTAAAAGCACGGTTTCAAACACTATCAAAGATTTTCTGGTTGAAGGGCTTACGGTCATTGTGTTAGCCTGTGTTGCCTTTTATCGCAGATGGGATCTGGCATTGCTTTCTTTTGTTGTTATTCCATTGATGCTTTATTCTATGACAGAATTTGGAAAAAGGATGAAAGATATTGGAATGAAAACCCGTCTTAGAATCGCTAAAATAACAACACTTCTACATGAAACATTGCAGGGCATAAAGATAATAAAAGCTTTCACCATGGAATCTGACATGAAACAAAGATACAGGAACGCACTTCATGAACACTATAGAAATATTATGCGAGAAGTAAGAACAGAAGAATTTACAAATCTTATTTCAGAAACTATAGCAGGGATAGGTGTTGCTATTATTCTTTTTTATGGAGGGTATCTTGTTGTTAATGATAAAATCTCTTCTGGTGACTTTTTTTCATTTGCAACAGCAGTAATTCTTATGTATACGCCTTTAAAAAGGCTTAGTCGTGTTAATGCCTCCTTTCAAAGAGGAAGAAATGTTATAGAGCGACTTAGGGAGATTATATTTGTTGAACATGAGCCAGAAAAAGGCGAAAAAAGAGAAATAAATGGCCATATAGTTTTTAAAAATGTTTCATTCAGATATCCTCTTTCAAAAGATTATACACTCAAAGATATTAATTTTGAAATACAGGCTGGTGAAACAGTTGCTATAGTTGGTCCATCAGGAGCAGGAAAAAGCACAATCGCAGATTTGCTTGCAGGATTCTGGTATCCAACAGAAGGTGATATATTAATTGATGGAGTGAGCATAAGAGATTTTTCACTTCATAGCCTTCGTTCTCAAATAGCTCTTGTGACACAAGATATTATTTTATTTAATGATTCAGTCATCAATAATATAAAGTTTGGTAATATCTCATCCACCAAAGAAGAGGTTGAGAGAGCTGCCATAATGGCAGATGCCCACGATTTTATAATAAAGCTGCCAAAAGGTTATGAATCAATGGTTGGGGAAAAAGGTATTTTGCTTTCAGGTGGGCAGAAACAGAGAATTACAATTGCAAGAGCTATTTTAAGAGAGCCGAAGATTTTAATATTTGATGAAGCCACAGCAAGCCTTGATACTGAATCTGAAGAAAAAATTCAGAGAGCTCTTGAACAGATGAGGAAAGGTAGAACAACTTTAGTTATTGCCCACAGACTTTCTACAATAAAGCGGGCTGATAAAATTATTGTTATGGACAAAGGTAGGATTATAGAACAGGGAACACATGAAGAGCTTTTAGCAAAAGGAGGGCTTTACAGTGAACTGTGGCATTTGCAGTTTAGTGAACCCTCATTCTCTTAAATCTTCTGTGAAACCAGTAATACTGTTCAGGATACTTTCTGATTAATTCTTCAAGAAGACAGTTATATTTTTCAATAAGGATTTCAACTTGTTTTTGTAATTCTATCTCAGGATAAATTTTGATTTCATGCCCATTTTCTCCCCTTACAATAAAAATCGGAACAAGCGGAGAACCTTTTCTCTGTGCTATAACAAACGCACCCTTCTGGCACTGAACATACTTGCCGAAAAATTTTGCATAAATACCAGGTCTTGCTTGGTCAGCAAGTATAAAGACAATCATATTTTTATTTAAAGCGCTTATTATTTCCTTAGGAACTTCTCTATCAGAACGAAAGGGAATTGGATAAATTTTATAAGATTTTATAAGATTGTATAAAAATCCTTCGGGAAGATATTTCCCTTCTTTAAAAAGAACAGCAACAGGATAACCTTTCTCAGCAAGCCATGCAAGCATGACAGGAATATTACCTAAATGCGCGCTCAATGCAATTATTCCTTTGCGTTTTTTTAATGCTTCATCAAGATGTTCAATGCCTGAAACTTTAGCCCATTGAGCAAGTTTTTCTTTCTTTTTTACAATAAAGGCAATCTCAAGGGCAGTGAGAATAATTTCTTGAATAAACTTTTTTAAGACTTTTTTCAGTTCAGATTCTTTATATTGTTGTTCAAAAGCAATTTTTAAATTATCAAAGGCAACATTCTTTCTTTTCCAGGAGAGAGAATATAATAAACTTCCTAAAAAAGATGAAACAGTAATAAGTTGTTTTTTCCCGAGAATTCTTCCAAGCCCCATAAAAAATTTAAGAGCAAATTTAAAAATAATATGTTTAACAAAAGATTTCATATAAGTTTAAGAATAATTATAATACTAAAACACATGAAATACAAAGAAGACAGAAGGGGTTTCAATCGTAAAAAAATGAGTAAAACATAATATTCTCGTCATATATAGATTAAATAAACATCTTAAAAGATATTGATTTTTTAAAAAACAATTTTTTACAATTTTTTTCAATTTTTTATGGTTAATCAAACCCTCATAAATGCTCTCTTAATATTATTCTTGATATTTATTCCTGTTTCACTATATGCAGAAGATTTATTTCAAAAGGGGATTGAACAATACAGGCAGGAAAATTATGAAGAAGCTCTTGAGATATTTAAAAAAATTTACAGAACACAGCCTTCAACACTTGCAAGTTTTTATCTTGGGCTTACATACAAGCAAATAGGGGATTACAGAAGTGCAAAAAAATATTTTTACAACTCTTTGACAGACATACCAAGAATAAATGATGCATATCTTGAATTAGCTGAAGTTTTATACCATCTTGGAGAACTGAAGGAAGCAATGCAATGGCTCACAGAAGCTGAAAAACAGTTTATAATGCCTTCAAAGATTCTATTTTTAAAGGGTCTTGTTTTTTCAAAGATGGGCAGGTTTGAGGAGGCAAGAAAAGCCTTTGAAAGAGCAAAATCCATTGATTCTGCTCTGACTCAGGTATCAGACCTTCAGATAGCACTCACCTACTCTGCTGAAAGGAAGATTAAGGAGGCTATGAAAACTCTTGAAGGATTGATAAAGATTGAGCCCCAAACAGATATTGCAGAGTTTGCCTCTGATTATCTTGCTGCCCTTAAAACAGCCATCAAGGAGTTGAGCATTTATTTGTCTCTGGGATATCAGTATGATGACAACGTGGTATCAAAACCAACAACTCTGATTGGAGTCTCAGCAGTTGATGAGATTTCAGGAAAAAGAGACTCTGCACAGGTGGCAAATATGAAGCTCAGTTGGAAACCCTTGCTATCAGGAAACTTATTTATTATAGGAGACTTTGGCATTTATACAAAAAACTATTTTTCTTCCTATAAGTTTGACACAACCATGAGCACAATTACATTTACTCCCGGTATAAATATTGGAAAGGGATTTATAACACTTCCCTTGAGTTACTTTCATATGTGGCTTAATGAGAGGGAATATATGTCACTTTTTTCACTCACCCCTACAGTGAGCCTTCAGATTGCTGCTGGACATATTTTCCAGTTTTCAGCGGGATATGGTAAAAGGGAGATGCTTAAGTATACAGCAGATGCTGATCCTAATGAAGACAGGGATAGTAACCAATACAGTATTTCAGCAGGATATTTTTATCCCTTTAAGGAGAAAGGAGTTTTTTATTCAAAATATGAATATATGATTGATGATACTCAGGGAATCAACTGGGACTCCCTGTCTCATAGATTATCTGCTGGAGTTGTATGTCCCCTTACTGAAAAACTCATACTCCAGATTGCAGGGGACCACACATGGCAAAACTACAGAAACATAAATACATACACAGGAAGAGGGGTTAAGGGTTTCCCGGAAACCGCTGAAAAAAGAAGAGACCAAATATATTCATTAACAGCAGGAGTTATCTTTGAGATTTCAAAAACCCTGAGGACTAATCTCAGCTACTATCACTTAAGGGCTGACTCAAACTTTCCAATTTATGATTATAAGAGAAACATTTACAGTGTTGAGCTGAGTTTTAGCTTTTAAGGAGGCTTAAGATGCTGAGGCTTAAAATTTTAATTTTAATAGCCTTTATCAGTTTTTTATTCTTAAGCAATGCCTTAGCTCAGGAAGTAGGTAAAATCACAGCATTAGAGGGGAAGGTTGATATTTTAAGAGGGGGTAAGCCTCCTGCTGTTATGGTAAAAATAAATGAGCCTGTTTATTTAAATGACATAATAAGAACAAAAACTGATTCAAGGGCAGAACTCACATTCAGGGACGGAACGGTTGTAAAGATTGCTCCTCGTAGCAGAATTGACATTAGTGAATATTTTGCAGATGCTCATAGTTTCAGAGTCACTCTTAATATTCCCAGAGGGAAGGCAGGAGCTTTTGTAGCAAAGGAAAGTGTTGAGAAGATAAAGGCATTCCCAAAGGCTAACAGATTTGAGATAAAAACACCAATAGCAGTTGCAGGAGTAAGAGGAACAAATTATGTGGTTGCTCACTATCCTACCTATTCAACAGTAACAGTCTTAACTGGAAAAGTTTACTGTTATAATCTCCATATACCTGAAAGAGTTGTTGAGGTAGGAGCAGGTCAGGCAACAGTTATAAGAGAGAAACTTCCACCAGAACTGCCAAAACCTTTGACTTCTAAGGAAATACAAAGTGAACAGAAAGATATAACACCAAGCAAAGTTGAGAGAGAAGGAAACATAGAAAAGCCTTTTGTATCAGAATATCCTCTGAGAAATCCAGAAGAGCCTACTGCTGTTAATTTTTATCCAGAGACTTCTTCTGAACCAAGACTTTCAACAAAGGAGACAACTCCTCCAATTACTGAAACAACAAAAATTACAGAAAGTTTGAGCGTTAATTTTATGCTTTACAGCATTGAAGCCCCAATTTCTGGGGAGTGGAAAATAACATATAAAGTAGAGGCAAACAAGCCAGTTATTGTTAGGTATAGGACTAAAACTTCAGATTGGGATGAATGGAAGGATGTAAACACAACAGCTCAAAATAACATTGATTTTTCAATCAATGTTTATGGTTCCTATGAGATTCAAATAAAAGCAACAGACAGTTACGGAAATAACAAAGAGTGGTCTTCATCAAT
This sequence comes from Thermodesulfovibrio yellowstonii DSM 11347, assembly GCF_000020985.1. Classification (NCBI taxonomy): domain Bacteria; kingdom Pseudomonadati; phylum Nitrospirota; class Thermodesulfovibrionia; order Thermodesulfovibrionales; family Thermodesulfovibrionaceae; genus Thermodesulfovibrio; species Thermodesulfovibrio yellowstonii. Next base: position 1,992,262 of record NC_011296.1, on the reverse strand, counting down.
AGTTTATCCAAAGTCAAGCACATTTTCGGGGAATATTGCAACTGATACCTCAGCAAACAGTTCAGTGACTGGAAATGTCGCAGGAGCATTGACAGTTGACAAAGGTATAGCAAAGCTTACAGCTTCATCCCCTGTTTCTTTTAATTCTACATTTAAAGCAGGAGGGGGTAATGCTACAGAAGGATACTGGATATTAAAAGGTCCGACATCTTCTTCTTATTTCAGACTGCTTACACCAACTTATCTTTTTACAGGAAGCGGTGATTCCACGCTTACTATGGAATCTGGCGGGATAAAATCAGTGACTACAGAACCTTGGATAGAGGTGAAGGAACTTAGTTTATCTGCTAAATTTACGGGATATCATCATTACTATGATGGCACTAAAATAGATGAAGTTCAAGGAGGCGGACAGTCTACAATACTTATTGGAAAAACAGGAGAGCTGATTTTACCATCAAGCATAAATGATACAGTAACATACAAAACAGAAAATTATGGAATTGGTTATATTCCTGATGTTACACAGGACACATCTATGGTATGGGGTAATTTTCAGCAAAATTCTGGAAGTAGTTTAAAGCTAAAGGGTTATGCAGGAGGTATTGGTGAGGATTCATCCCAAAATTATGCTATTTATGGATTATACATAGGTTCTGATGGCTCTGCAGGAATTCTTAAAGGTTCACCATATGGAACAAATCAAAATTTATACAAAGAAATACATCTTATTGATATTGAGCCTGCCTTTACATTCAAAAAGAAAACAGTTGGTTATTCAACCATGTCTACATGGTCAGATTATATTCAGGGCAGTTATCAGGGATATTTTACAGGTGGAAGCGGGACTCCAACAATATCTAAACAGGATATAAGTAACACATCTTATGGTGTTATTGGTTCTGCTACTCTTTCTCTTAAAAAAGGAAGTAATCCAGAATCGTGGGGAGTTTTTGGGATAGAGCTTGGTGGTTCCCACTCTGCAACACTACCTACAGGGCTTAAACTTGAATTCAGTGGAGATTCATGGGATAATAGGGATGCATCATATACAACGCCTGATTATTGGCTGGGAAGCGTTTCAGAGGCAACAGTTTCATCAGGAAAAATTCAGGGAACCTTTCAAGGCAGATTCATGACTCCAACTCATTATGGAATAATTGAAGGTAAAATGTTTGGCAATTTAGGCAGCAATAAATGGGTTGGAATAGTAATTGGAGGTTATGAACCTATTGTTGAGCTTTCTCATTTAAGCAATATTGTATCAGATGCAAATACAAGCAAGATTTATAAAGAGAATTTTGCTGTAACAGGAGCAAGAATTAATTCTTATCTTGGCGGAGATAGTTTCTGGAGTAAGGAACAGGGAAGCCTGTATTCAATGGGCAAAATAAATGATTCAAGTAATGAAATAGATTTCAATTCAGGTTCATCTTATCTATGGTATGCACCAACTAACTGGTCATCAGGATCATTAAGATATTCTGGTTATATAGGTGGTAGATTTGGGCAGAAAACAGATACATCCTATAATTTCAGCACGTATGTTGCAGGAATATATAATGATTCAACGAATAAGGGAATTTTCATCGGGAATCTCTCAACAGATGGAACATCAAATGTTTTGAGTCTTGAAAAAAGATTTTTTCTTGAAGGCGAAAATAATGTCAAAGCTGTAACCCTTGCAGCAGGTTCAATTCCTTCTTCACCTTCGCCAGCAGTTGTATCAAATCTGAGCATTGATACAAATTCATATGGCATTACATTACAGAATCAGGAAGGTTACATAATCATGGATACAAATACGAATTATTACACCTTCGGAGCAGGATTGATTGGAATGGGCGGAACATATAATACTGTCCCCACAGGTTTATGGGATATAACATATACTGGAAGTTTTGAAGGAGGTTTTCAAGGTTCCTTTGGTGCTCTGTTAAAGGGAAATTTATGGGGGACTGAAAATTCTGTTCAGAATATAATTAATGGTAAAACCTATGGATATTTTGCAGATATAACAGGAACTCCTTTTTTAACAGGAATATTTGTGGGTGAAACATTAGGAACATTTGACCCAACAAATAAATACTGGCAGGCAGTAACATTAGGAACAGTTCTTGAAACAGCGAATTTTTTAAGTATGGCATGCCCTGGTGGAAAATGCAATACATCTGGAACAAATTTTACAGAAGAACAGGAAAAACTGAGAAAACTGAACATTCCAGTAGTTGAGGTTGGCAGAGCAAGTTTTAGTGGTTCAGGGAATAATCTCTCAGTAAATATGAATAATGTTATTTTCTTTTCAACTCAAGCAGGTCAAAAGCCACTTCTCTGGTCCACGGCAGATATAAATGGAATTTACAGTGGAACTCCAACATTAAATCAATCTGTAACACTTAATGCAACCTCAGGTGCTTCAGGTTCTGTTAATTTTACTCCAACATATTGGTCAGGTGGAAACTGGTCAGCAACCATAGCTAATGATATAGCGTATCCTATACAGCTATCAGGTGGTTCATATAATAGCTCTATTAATATGCAAGGTGCGGCATCAGGTGTTTATGGAAGTGGGAATTTTACAGGAACTGCATCAGGAATGGCAAAATGACAATATCGGTAACTGTTTAAACCTTGAGGCGGCATCAAGTAAAATTATTCAGAATTTTTTATCTCTTCCCAGAGGCTATCCATTTCACTAAGTGTCATATCTTTCAGGCTTTTGCCTTTTTGTTGAGCAAGTTTTTCAAGTCTTTTAAATCTTTTTTCGAATTTCCTATTAGTTTTTCTTAGAGCAGTTTCTGGATCAATCCTAAGAAAACGGGCAAGATTTACCAGACTAAAAAGTAAATCACCTATTTCTTCTTCTATCTTTATTTTTTCACCTATTTTAATAGCTTCTTGGACTTCCTTGAGTTCTTCTTTAATCTTATCAATCACTCCATCAACATTATCCCAATCAAAGCCAACTTTTGCCACCCTTGACTGAATTTTGTATGCTTTAAGCAATGAAGGAAGTGCCAAAGGAATCCCTTCCAGTATTGAACTACCAAGCTTACCTTCTTCTTTTTTTCTTTCATCCCACTGATTTAAAACTTCTTCAGGAGTTTTAAACTCTGCCTCTCCAAATACATGAGGATGCCTTCCTATCATTTTCTGAATAATTGAATCTATTACATCGTTTATATCAAAATTACCCTGTTCCTTTGCTATCTGACTATGAAAAACTATCTGAAGAATTAAATCTCCCAGTTCTTCTTTTATAGATTTTGGATCTTTATTTTCAATTGCTTCTATAAGTTCATATGTTTCTTCAAGAAGATATCTTTTAAGAGTGTCATGATTTTGGACTCTGTCCCAGGGGCAACCTTTTTCAGAGCGTAGAATTTCCATTATTTCAACAAGCTTGTCAAATTTTTCACTCAATTTCATCCTCCAAAATCTTTTTAAAGTTTTTCCATACAGCTTCTTCTTCAGAAAGGCTGAATACGCTTCTGCCAGTTTCACTGAATTTCATAAAATCTTTATCAAAAAAAACATAATGAATTTTATTAAAATGTTTTAAAAGTTCCTGTTTTTCAGAATTCTCAAATTCTTTAAAAGCCATATTTATAATAAGGACTTTCTTCTTTGGAGTTATACCGAGCTCTTTGGTAAGCTCATTTATCCTCAGAGCAGCTTGAATGCTACTTTTAGCAGGAGTGCTTACAATAAATAAAAGGTCAATTTTATTTACAATACCTCTGCTTATATGTTCCATTCCAGCTTCATTATCAACAACTATATACCTGTATTGTTCTGCAATTTCCTGAAGAATTCTCTTTAAAACATTATTAATTGCACAATAACATCCACTACCTTCAGGCCTTCCCATAACAATAAGGTCAAATCCTTTAGCTTCTTCAACAATTCTATTTATCTGAATTTCCAGCCATTCATCAAGGCTCATGCCTTCAGGTTTATCCTTCAAGGCATTATCCCTTACTGATGCAAGTGTTTCTGTAACTTTGACTGCTAAAAGTTCAGGAAGGCAAAAGTTAGGGTCTGCGTCTACAACAAGCACAGGATTTGAGTTTCTATTAAGCAGATATTTTACTGTTAATGCAGCAAGGGTGCTTTTCCCAGCGCCACCTTTCCCTGCAAAAACAATAAAATAGCTCATATTACAATGTCCTGGCAATGGTTATTAAATCACTAAATTTATCAATTATAAAATCAGCATTCTTTAGAAGTGCTTTTTCTCTATATCCGTATGTAACAGCTACTGTTTTAACTCCTGCTAATGTCCCTGCCTTAATGTCAAGCTCGCTGTCTCCAACAATTATTGTTTTATCTGGAGAGGTATTAAACCTTTTTATTGTTTCAATAATTGGAACTGGTGAGGGTTTTCTTTCAGCAAAAAGGTCACTTCCAGCTATAAAATCAAAGTATTCTAAAAGTCCAAGAGTTTCAAGTGTTTTAATGCTTAATTCAGTGAGCTTATTGGAAATCACCGCTTTTTTAATTCCTTGCAATTTCTCAAGGGTTTCTCTCACATTAGGATATACTATGGAAAAGTCTGCTATGTGTTTTTTGTAATAGTTTATGAAACATTCAACTAAATCCTGAACAGGCAGAGAAAGTTTTCTTAGTTGTAAAGCTTTTTCTATAAGGCGATTAACACCTTCTCCAACCATTTTTTTTACTTCCTCTTGTGAAAAGCCTTCAATTCCTCTTTTTTTAAAACAATAGTTCAATGCTTGAGTTATATCCTTGCAGGAGTCTACAAGTGTACCGTCTAAGTCAAAGATAATAAGCTCAATAGTCATTTTACAATTTTTTAGTATAACATGAGTTCACTTCTTCCTCAAATCATGCTATAATTTTTACATGGCTCGGATAGATGCCTTTTTTAAACTAATGCTTGAAAACAAAGCAAGTGATCTTCATCTTGTTGCTGGAAGTCAGCCAGTTTTAAGAATTCACGGAGAGCTTGTCAGGGTTCAGTATAAAGTTCTTGATAATGATGAACTTAGGAAGTTTCTTTATGAAATTACACCAGAGGAAAAAATCAAAATATTTGAGGAAACAGGAGATCTTGATTTTGCTCATGAAATACCTGGTGTTGCTCGTTTTCGTGTTAACTATTTTATGCATAAGGAAGGAATTGGCGCAGCATTCAGGCACATTCCTAATGAAATAAAAACAATTGATCAGCTTGGGTTGCCAGTTGTATTAAAAAAGTTCGCAATGCTTAAAAAGGGAATTGTTCTTGTTACAGGTCCTACAGGTTCAGGAAAATCAACAACCCTTGCTGCTATTATTGATTATGCAAACAGTAACAGAAAAGAAAGAATAATAACTATTGAAGACCCCATAGAGTTTGTTCATCCGAATAAAGGCTGCGTTATCTCTTACAGAGAAGTAGGAACTCATACAGAAAGCTTTGCGAAAGCCTTAAGAGCTGCTCTTAGAGAAGACCCAGATATAGTTTTGGTTGGTGAGATGAGAGACATGGAGACAATTCAGCTTGCTCTGGAAGCTGCTGCTACAGGACATCTTGTATTCAGTACACTTCATACTTCATCAGCCATTAAAACAGTTGATAGAATTATTGATGTTTTTCCACCTGAACAGCAGGCGCAGGTAAGGACATCTCTAAGTGAGTCTTTGCAAGCAGTTGTTGCTCAGACACTTTTAAAAAGGGCTGATGGTAAGGGAAGAGTTGCAGCATGTGAGATTTTGATTAACACCTATGCTGTTGCAAATCTTATAAGAGAGGGAAAAACCCATCAAATACTCTCAATTATGCAGACAAGCAAAAAAATAGGCATGCAGACAATGGATGATACTTTATTGCAACTTCTTCAGGAAGGCAAAATTGCACCAGAGGATGCCTATGAAAGAGCAACGGACAAGCAGAAATTTGTTAAATTTCTTAAAGAAGTTCCTCAAGAAGGACTTACATGAGGAAACAGGAATTTGATTATATTCTTGATAAAATTTGTGAGACCTGTCCTGAATTATCAGATATTGTTTTTACAGTTGGAAGACCCTTTCAGGTGCTTCATTGGGGTGAACTAAAACCTGTTCAATTGAAAAATGTTCCGATTGAATCTCTTATTCCTTTTCATACAGAAAGAATAGCTCTAATCCTGATGAATAACCAAAAAAGACTTATTGAAAATCTTATAAAAGATGGATACTGTGATACAAGCTATGCTATACAGAAAGCAAGATTTAGGGTGAATATTTTTTCTCAGAGAGGAAGTTACTCAATTGTTATGAGGAAGCTTCCTGTGAAGATACCTACAGTTGAAGAACTGCGATTGCCTCCTATAATTAAAGAGATTGCAAAAGAAAGAATGGGACTTGTTTTAGTTACAGGAGCAACAGGTTCTGGTAAATCTTCAACGCTTGCGGCAATTTTAAATATCATTAATGAGACAAGAGCATCTCATATAATAACTCTTGAAGATCCTGTTGAGTTTGTACACCCCCATAAAAAATCAACATTTAATCAGAGGGAACTTGGAGTAGACTTCCATAATTTTGCAGACGGGCTTCGTGCTGCACTCAGACAAGCTCCACATGTAATACTTGTTGGAGAAATAAGAGATAGGGAAACGCTTGAAATAGCCATTATGGCAGCTGAAACAGGACATCTTGTTCTGAGCACACTTCATACCACAGATGCAGGACAGACGATTGGAAGAATAGTTGGAATGTTTCCGCCTGATGATGAGTCCTATATAAGGCTCAGGATTTCAGATACACTTAAATGGGTTGTAGGACAGAGGCTTCTACCAAGAATTGACAAAGGAAGAGTAGCTGTAACAGAAATAATGCGGAATACTTTAAGAGTGAGGGAATTAATTATAAACGGTGAAACTGCTGAAAAAACTTTTTATGACATAATAGAGACTTCAGAAGCTGCTGGAATGCATACCTTTGACCAGTCAATTCTTAAATGCTATAAAGAAGGCTTAATAACTGAAGAAACAGCTATAGCATTTGCATCAAGAAGATCCAAGGTTATTATGGAAATAGATAAAATCAAATCTCAAAGGGGAGAAAAGACTACAGATATTGAAGGATTAAAACTTGATATAGATTATGATAAAAAATAAAAGGATGGAATATGCCAAAAGCTGTTATATGCGAAAACAATAAGGAAATCCAACAAACTTTATCTGATTATCTAAGGTCATTAGGCTTTGAATGCCTTAGCCCTTCAAATAATGAAGAGGCTTTAGGGATGATCGGACTTGAAGACGTAGTTTTAATTATAATAGGGCAAGAATACAGTGAAATAATCAAGGAAATATTATCTTTTCCGATGTATCGGAGAAGAGAGATTATTGTATTTTCTCTAAGTAATTCAATAGCAACAATGGATAGGCTTTATGCATTTGTTCAAGGCGTAGATTTCATTATAAATCTTAAAGATTTGAACAACTTCCCTATAATTTTTAAAAAGGCTTATGCTGAATACCAAAAAACTTACAGACTATTTAAAGAGGTAATAACAAAGTAAATTCCATAATTTTGATTCTTTGTAATCCAATTGATATAATAAACTATGTTACAGAAGTTTTTTATTTCTGTTAAATTTTTTATATTAGTAATTTCATTGTTTTTTGTATTCAGTTGTGCAACTTTGCCTAAACCTTTACAGGATATTCCTTCATTAAAAGATGTGCCTTTCAAAGTCGTTAAAGATAATCCTGACAAATACAAGGATATATCTCTTTTATGGGGTGGAAGAATTACAAATTGTATCAATACTCAGGATGGAACAGTTTTTGAGATTCTTCATTTACCTCTTGATAGAGAAGGTTATCCAGAAGAGACAGATGCTTCAGAGGGAAGATTTATTGTAAAATCAAAAAATTTTCTTGACTGTGCTGTTTACTCAAAAGGAAGACTACTAACAGTTGCCGGGAGATTTAAAGGACTGCAAGAGGGCAAGATTGATACAATGCCTTACATTTTTCCTGTTATTGAGGCTCAGGCAACGTATCTGTGGAAAAAAACAAAATACTATCCTAATTATTACTGGCATCCTTCAATATGGTTTTGGTATGGTTCTCCTGGTTGGTGGTTTGAGTATGGATATCCTCCGTGGTGGTAGAGTATATTGAATAGAATTAAAATACTTCCTGAGACTATTGTCGGGAAAATTTCAGCAGGAGAGGTTGTAGAAAGACCAGCCTCAGTAGTAAAAGAACTGATTGAAAACTCAATAGACGCAGGTGCGAACTCTATATCTGTTTATATAAAGGAATTTGGAATTGCTGAAATAAAAGTAATAGATGATGGAGAAGGAATTCCATCGGATGATGTTATATTGGCTTTTCAGAGACATGCAACGAGTAAAATAAAAGATGAAAAGGACCTTCAAAGAATCTCTTCTCTCGGATTCAGAGGTGAAGCTCTTTACTCAATAGCAAATGTAAGCAAGCTCAAAATTATTACCCAGTATAAAGATGAAGACACAGGTACAGAGGTTTATCTTACGGGAGGTAATTTAGTATCGCAGAAGCCTGTAGTTACTAAGGGAACAACAGTAGAGATTAGAGATCTCTTTTTTAATACACCTGTCAGAAGAAAGTTTCTTAAATCTTCTTATACTGAAAAAGCACATATTATTGAAACAGTCCAGAATTACTGTCTTGCCTATCCAGAAATTTCCTTTTCTTTATTTATTGATAGAGAAGAAGTTTTAAATATACCTCAGGTAAAAACTTTATATGATAGAATATCACAGGTTTTTGGTTTAGAATTTACAGAGAAGCTTAAGTTTAAAACAATTTCAAAAGATAACTATAAAATTGAGTTATTTCTTGGCGGAGAAGAACTTCTGAGAAAATCCAAGGGTAGACAATTAATCTTTGTAAACCGCAGGCCTGTAAAAGATTTTTCAATTGTTAATACTATATATAAAGCTTTTCATATCAATGAAAATCATCCTCAGTTTTTTATTTTTATAAATCTTCCACCAGAGGATGTAGATTTTAATGTTCATCCTGCAAAAAAAGAAGTAAGATTTCGTGAACCCCAAATAATTCATCAGCTTATTTTTAGAATGAGTGAATATCAAGTTAAATCATCAATGATTGCAGAAGAGACCAATCAGTGGAAGGTAAATGCAGATTTGTCTTCAATATCTCAAATTTCTGCATTTTATACAGAGTCAATTTTTAACAAAGAAGAAATTTTTCACTTTTTCAGTATTGGTGACGCAATTGTTGTGATTCAAAGGGTGGATGGAATTGTCTTTCTTGACTTCCATGCAGCGCATGAGAGGGTAAATTTTGAGAAGATTTTAAATAAAATGAGTGAACAAATTGTAAAACTTACTTTTCCCCATGTTATAAACTTAAATCCGCAGGATTATGTTTTAATAAAAGAAAATCTACACATACTCAATGAACTCGGCATTGAAGCTGAAGATTTTGGAGAAAATTCAATAGTAATAAGAGCATTACCTGAGATTATTAAATATATAGATATAGCAGGAATGATTGAAAATATCGCATTAACACTTAAAGAAGGAACATCTACACCAGATTTTATTGAGATAAAAAGAAAAATTGCAGCAACAATAGCATGTCATAGCTCTTTAAGGGCAAATGAGAAAATTAACCATTTTGAAATTAAGGCTTTACTTCAGGAACTTGAAAGAACTTCTGATCCTGAACACTGTCCTCATGGAAGACCTGTAAGAAAGTTTATCTCTCTTGATGAAATAAAAAAATGGTTTTTAAGATAATGCTGTCAAAAAGAAAATTCAAATCGTCAAAAAATTGGCACAGAATTTAACTTCTATAAAGCTTTTATCTATTGACTTTTATATAATTTACAAAATCTGGCATAAACTATGCTAAATATTTTAATTTAGAAAAGAAGAGGGTATTCAATTACTAACAGTCATTCCAATCGCCCTTAATGGGTGCGAGGAATCTCTCTTTGATGCAATAGAAAAAAGGAGGAGATTCCTCGGCTGCTTCCGCAGCCTCGGAATGACAATTGGAGGTAATTGAAAAATAGACCTAAAAAGAATAAAAGGAGGAAGGAGTATGGCAAAAGAAAAAGCTACAAAGTTAGAAGAGGAAGAACTACAGCCTAAGGAACAACCTGAAAAACCTAAGAAAAAAACTAAATTTCCATTGCTGATTATTATTGCTGCGATAGTTTTAATAGTTGGAGCAGGAGGAGCTTATTTTTTTCTAACTGGTAAAGGTGCAGAACATGGCAAAGGCTCTGCTACGAAGGATTCAAAAGAAGTTCAGGGTATAAATTTTGCTCTTGAACCGTTTGTTGTAAATTTGATGGATCAAAGTGGAACTAAATATCTTAAAGTTTCTGTGCAGATTGAACTTTCTGATGCAAAGTTGGCTGAACAGGCAAAAAACAAAACGCCACAGATAAGGGATGCTATAATAACTCTTTTAACAAATAAAACATCTGACGAATTGATTACTCCTGAGGGTAAATTGCTTCTTAAAGACGAGATAAAACAAAGAGCGAATCAGATTCTTGGTGAAGGTACAGTTATAAATGTTTATCTTACAGATTTTGTAATGCAGTAGCCATGCCAGACGACGAGATTTTATCCCAAGATGAGATTGATGCTCTGCTAAAGGGCATTTCAGGAGGAGAGGTTGAGACAGAAACAGCAGAAGCTCCTTCTGGAGTTAGACCCTATGATTTTACTTCTCAGGAAAAGATTGTTCGCGGCAAGATGCCCTCTTTGGATATTATAAATGAGCGTCTTGCAAGAAGTTTCAGAGTAAGTCTTGCCTCAGACATAAGAAAAATAGTAGATGTGATAAATGTAAATGTAAATATTACAAAATTCTATGATTTTCTCCGCTCTGTTCCTTTTCCTTCAAGTCTAAATATTATAAAACTTGAACCTCTCAGAGGTTTTAGTCTCGTTGTTTTTGATGCGCCTATGATTTTTACTCTAATTGAATTTTATTTTGGCGGCTCAGGAAAAGGTTATTACAAACCAGAAGGAAGAGAGTTTACGCCTATCGAGCAAAGAATAATTCACAAGGTTGTTATGATGTTTCTTGAAAGTATGGAGGAAGCATGGAAGCCTATTTTCCAGATAAAACCTCATTTTATAAGAACAGAGATGAATCCTCAATTTGTTACAATAGTCACCCCTGTTGATGTGGTAATTGAAACAGAGTTTACCCTTGAAATAGAAACAAGAGAGTGTAAAATTATGGTTTGCATTCCCTATTCTTCAGTAGAACCTATAAAAGAAAAACTTTATAGTGCCTTTCTTGCAGACAGAGATGAAATGGATATGAAATGGATAGGAAGACTTAAGGCACAAATAAAAAATGCACCTGTGCAGGTTGAAGCTATTTTAGGCAAAGTAACTATAGACTTTAAAACATTATTAGACCTTAAATCAGGTGACATTGTCACTCTTCAAAGAAGAATAGACGAAGAAGTGGATTTGCTTGTAGAAGGTGTTCCTAAATTTAAAGGCAAATTAGGAACATTTAAGGGAAATTATGCAATAAAAATAATAAAGGAGGCATAAAATGGAGGAAAAGGAGGTTCAGCAACAATCATCTCAGGAAGAACTTGAAGAAGAGCTTGATATGGCAAAAGCTCTTGAGATGGAAAAGGCAATGAAAGCAAAAGAGGAAGTTCAGTCACCTCATATAGATGAATTTACCGTTACTGAAGAAAAACCAAAGACAAGAGATATTGATTTTATTCTTGATATTCCTCTTGAACTGGTAGTTGTTATCGGAAGAACAAGAATTCTTGTTCAGGAACTTCTTCAATTAACTCAGGGTTCTGTTGTTGCCCTTGATAAACTCGCTGGCGAACCAATGGAAGTTTATGTCAATGGCAAGCTTGTTGGAAGAGGTGAGGTAGTTGTAGTAAATGAAAAGTTCGGCATAAGAATTACAGATATTATAAGCCCTCAAGAAAGAGTAAAACAGCTTGGTTGAGAGGATACAATGGAATATTTTAAAGCCATATTATCCTTAATTTTTATTATTGTAGCCCTATATATTGTTTTGCGATTAATGAAAAACAAGATAAATCCAGGAAAGGGATTTATTCAGATTATTTACTATCAGCCAATAGGTTATAAAAAAGGTATAGGTGTGGTAAAAGCCTTTGATGAATATCTTTTGGTTGGGATATCGGAGCATGGAATTAATCTGATAAGTAAACTTGATTCTTCAAAGATTAAGGCAATCTTTGAAGAGCAGACAGAGGAGAGAAGAACTCTCTGGCAAAGGATATTCAAAGGAGGTTTATTTAGCTGTCTTTTAATTTTATCTCCAACACTTTGTTTTGCTGCACCTCAGTCTGCTCAAGGAGGGTTATTTGGTTTTTCAAGTGCCATTGACATTCTTGTATTTATAACTCTGTTAAGCTTTCTACCAGCAGTATTAATCATGATGACATCTTTTACAAGAATTGTTATTGTTCTTTCTCTGTTAAGACAGGCACTTGGAACTCCTTCAGTTCCTCCGAATCAAGTTATAATCGGGCTTGCATTGTTTCTTACCCTTTTTATTATGTCTCCAACAGTTGACAGAGTTTACAATGAAGCTTACTTACCACTGTCAAAAAAAGAGATAAACATGGAAGAGGCGATAAGTAAAGCATCAGTTCCATTTAAAGAGTTTATGCTGAAGCAGACAAGAGAAAAAGACCTTGCCCTGTTTTTCAAACTTTCAAAAACAGAAGTCAAACCTGCAACTCCTATGGATTTACCGATGAAAATTGTTGTTCCTGCCTTTGCTCTTGGTGAACTTAAAAGGGCTTTTGAAATCGGATTTTTAATCTTCCTTCCTTTTTTGGTTATTGATATTGTTGTGGCAAGCATATTGCTATCTATGGGAATGTTTATGGTTCCACCAGTTATGATATCAATGCCTTTTAAGTTATTGCTTTTTGTTTTAGTTGATGGATGGCAATTGATTATAGGCTCACTTGCAGGAGGATTTAAATGACAGTAGAATTTTTAAACTATATTTCAAAACAGACCTTTGAAACCATTCTTCTGGTTGGAGGTCCTGTGTTACTTGTAAGCCTTCTTGTTGGTCTTATTATAGGACTATTTCAGGCAATAACCCAGTTACAGGAGATGACAATAAGCTTTGTTCCAAAGGTTATTGCTGTTTTTTTAACATTGCTTCTTACAATTCCCTGGATGGTCAATATAATGACGAAATTTACAAGGGGAATTTTTGAAAACCTTCCCATGTATGTTAAATGAACTACTTAGAACTTCTTACAACGAATTTTTATAGTTTTATTCCTGTTTTCATAAGGGTTTCTATAATACTTTTCTTTCTTCCATACATTGGCAGTAGGACTGTTCCAATAATGTTTAGATTCTTTTTTGCTCTTTCTATATCTCTTGCTATTATTCCTTTTATACATGTAAAAGAGGAAAATTTGCTTATTTCTCTGTTTAATGCTGTTGTTTTTGGAATGGCTATAGGTATCATGGTAAGGGTTATTATTGCTGCAGTTGAGATAGCTTCTCAATGGATGAGTATGCAGATTGGTTTTACTATTGCAAATGTTTTTAATCCTCAGTTTGGTGAACTTATGGGACCTCTTAGTATTTTCTATGAGATGTTCACAATTGCTCTTTTTTTCTCTTTAGATTTACATCTGAGTTTTGTTGAAATGATAGTTAAGACTTTTGAATTTCCTATAAAATTTTCTTTTTCAGGAAATATAATAGCCTTTTCCTATATTATGTTCCCTCTTGCTTTAAAACTCGCTGCTCCTGTTTTACTTGTTCAGGTTCTTATGAATATAGGACTTGGATTTTTATCAAGGATTATGCCTCAGGCAAATGTTTTTTTTGTCGGATTCCCGCTTTTGCTTGCTACGGGTATTGCAGTTATGTGGTTGAGCATTCCTATTTTCACAATGGTTCTTTCAAAGGCATTTATAAATCTTAAAGATGCTTTATTTGGTCTTTTGAGGTAAGCTATGCCAGAAGAACTGCAAGAACGAACTGAACAGGCTACCCCGCGAAGGCGAGAAAAAGCTCGGCAAAAGGGTGAAGTCCCCCGAAGTAGAGAACTTACTGGTATCATAGGAACGTGGATGATTTTCCTTTATTTTGTTTTTTCTGGCACATTTTTAATCTCAATAATGCAACATATGAAAGAGGCATTTACAAGAGTTAAAAATCCAGAGTTTGTTGCAAGTGCTATAATTACAATAATAAAAGATGAAATAAAATGGTATTTTATTCAATTTCTTCCAATTGGAGGAGTACTTCTTTTTGGTGTTTTGCTTGTTCATTTTATTCAAACAGGTTTTCTTTTTACAGGAGCAACATTAGTTCCTGATGTATCAAAGATAAGTCCATTAAAAGGCATAAAAAAACTTTTTTCCCTGAATGCTTTGTTTGAGACCATAAAGGGTATTTTAAAATTGGTTGCTCTTGGTATAGTTATATATTTTGTTCTGAAAAAAGATGTCAATATTCTGCCACTTTTGATTGATATGGATGTAAAGGCTATTGCAGGTATTTCATTTCAAAAAATTTATCAACTCATACTTGCTTGTCTTATAATGCTTACTGTTTTTGCAGGTATAGATTTTGCATATCAAAGATGGCAGTATGAGAGAAATTTAAGAATGACAAAACAGGAAATAAAAGAAGAATTCAAAGAAACAGAAGGTTCACCAATGGTAAGAGCAAGAATAAGAAGCTTACAGAGAGAGATGGCACGTAAAAGAATGATGCAGGAAGTTCCAAAGGCTGATGTTGTTATTACAAACCCTTTGCATCTTGCTGTTTGCATAAAGTATGACTCAAAAAATATGAATGCACCTGCGGTTGTGGCAAAGGGAGCAAATCTTCTTGCGGAAAGGATAAAAGAGATAGCAAGAGCTTCGGGCGTACCCATATATGAAAACAAGCCCCTTGCAAGGGCTTTGTATAGAATTCCTCTTGGAGAGGAAATTCCTGAAGCACTCTATAAAGCAGTAGCTACTATTTTAGCTACTGTTTATAAAATTAAAGGAAGACAGATCGCATGAATATTATGAATTACATAAGAAGTGATGTGCTTGTTGCAGTTGGAATAATTCTTATATTGATATTCATGATTGTTCCCATTCCTCCATTTATGCTTGATTTATCCCTTACAATGAGCATAACCCTCTCAATTTTGATTATTTTGGTAGCTTCCTATGTGAGAAAACCCCTTGATTTTTCAGTGTTTCCTTCTGTTTTATTAATTGCTACACTTATGAGACTTTCTCTTAACATTGCATCAACTCGTCTGATTTTAACAAGAGGTGAGCTTGGCACAGAAGCAGCAGGTAAGGTTATAAAAGCATTTGGAGAGTTTGTTGTAAGTGGAAATTTTGTAGTTGGTTTGATAGTTTTTTTAATTCTTGTAATTATTAACTTTATTGTAATAACCAAAGGAGCTGGAAGAATTGCAGAAGTGTCTGCCCGTTTTACTCTTGACGCCATGCCTGGTAAACAGATGAGCATTGATGCAGATTTAAATGCAGGACTTATTGATGAAAAGGAAGCAAGACGCCGAAGGGAAGAAATAAGCAGAGAAGCAGACTTTTATGGAGCAATGGATGGAGCAAGTAAATTCATTAGAGGTGATGCAATTGCTGCCATAATAATTATGATTATAAACATTATTGGAGGAATACTCATTGGAGTGCTTCAAAAAGGTATGCCAATTGGAGATGCTGTTCAGACATATGTAATACTTACAATTGGTGATGGATTGGCTGCGCAGGTTCCTGCTCTTATTACATCAACTGCAGCAGGAATAGTTGTTAGCAGAGCAGCAACGGAATCAAATCTTGGGCAGGATATACTTCAGCAGCTTTTTAAAAATCCTAAAACATTGGCAACAGCATCTGGAGTACTTCTTTTGCTTGGGTTGATTCCGGGCTTACCTCATCTTCCTTTTATAATTATAGCCGTGGTATCGGGTGCAATTGCTTATTTAATGATAAGTAAAGAGAAAAAGGAAAAAGAAGCACTTCCTCCGCCTCCTGTAGAGGAAAAACCTGTTTCAATGGAAGCTCAACTTGAAAGCCTTCTCAGGGTTGATCCTATCTCTCTTGAGATTGGCTATAATCTTATTCCACTTGTTGAGGGAGAAAGTTCTCTTGTAGAAAGGATTCGTTCTCTTAGAAAACAGATTGCAATGGAAATGGGTTACATTGTTCCATCAATACATATAAAAGATAATTTAATGCTCAAACCTTCTCAATACAGCATTCTTATAAAGGGAGTTGAGATAGCAACTTCTGAAATAATTCTTGGAAGATTTCTTGCAATAGGTGCCCGCCCTGGACAGGATATTGATGGAATTCCTACAAAAGACCCTGCTTTTGGAGTAGATGCATTGTGGATTGAAGAAAAAGATGTTTCAAAAGCACAGATGCTTGGATTTACTGTTGTTGATGCTTCATCAGTTATAGTTACCCATTTGAGAGAAGTTCTTAAAAATTATGGTTATGAATTACTCGGAAAACAAGAAACTCAAAGATTACTTGATAATCTTGCTAAAACTCATCCAAGAGTTGTTGATGATTTGATTCCAAATCTTTTAACACTCTCTCAGGTGCAGAAAGTGCTTCAGAATCTATTAAGGGAAAGGGTATCAATAAAAGATTTACAGACAATACTTGAAACCCTTTCGGAGTATGCTAATGTAACTAAAGACCCTGACATTTTAACAGAGCATGTTAGACAGGCACTGTCAAGAAGAATAACAAAAAGTGTCCAAAATCCTGACGGTTCTATTTCTGCAATTCTTTTTGAGCCATCTCTTGAGAGGACATTTATTGAATCTCTCCAGACAACACCACAGGGTATAAATTTTGCTACAGATCCTTTGTTAATGGAAAAAACCATTGAAAATGTAAAGAAGATGGCTGATGAGGCAACTGTAAAGGGTTATCAGCCTGTGTTGATATGTTCGCAGTCAATAAGAAGATTTATAAAGAGAGCAATTGAAAGAATTGCACCATCTTTACCTGTTCTTTCGCCACAGGAAATAGCTCCTGGAGTAAAAATACTTATGTTTGGCACAGTAAAACTTAATTAGGAGGAAAATGATGAAAATAAAAAAGTTTCAGGGTAGAACTTTTAAAGAAGTTTTAGAAACAGTTAAAAAAGAGATGGGACCAAATGCTGTGATTTTATCAACTTCCTCTAAAAAAGAGCCTCTTTCAAATAATTCTTTTATAGAAATTACTGCTGCCATAGATGAAGAAGAAACTTTTACTGCTCAGGAGACATTGGGGCACAGACTGCAGACTGAAGATTCATGGAAATTTGACCACGGAGTATTTAAAGAAATAGAAAAGCTTAAAGCTGAGGTAAGTCTTTTGAGAGAGAGCATTACAAAACTATTTCCTTCGCTTGATGATATTTCTAAAAGAGGACTTTATAATTTTCTGATAAAAAACAATGTTGAACCATATCTTGCATTAATGCTTCTGGAAAAAGCTAATGATATGAATGAATTAAGAATGGCTATTGAAAATGAATTAAAAACCTGTAGGAATAATTTTGATGAAGAAAAGGGATACATTTTTTATGGACTTCCTGGAGTTGGAAAAACAACTACAATTTTTAAAATAGGACAAAGTTTAAAAGACAATAACAAGAAGATAATGCTTATTTCTCTTGACCAGAGAATTTCATCTGTGGCTTATATAAAAGAAGTAGCATTAAAGCTAAAATGTGAGGCAAAATTTATAAATGAACCAAAAGAACTTTATAAAATAATGCATAAAGAAATTGATAAAAAAAATTTACTTATTGATACTCCCGGAGATGTAAATATAAGTCTTGCAGGAGAACTTAAAAATCTGTTGAAGGATATGCCTATAAAAAAATGTCTTATTATGGATGCATCAATGTCAATGCAATCAAGCTTCAAGATATTAAAAACAATGGATACTGCTTCAGTTGATTGCATAGGTTTTAGTAAGATTGATTTAGCGCAAACTTATGGGAATTTATATAATCTGTCAGTTTTATCAGGGAAACCTGTAAGCTTTATTACTTCTGGGGCATATGGAGAGCCTCAAGTTAAAGTATTGCCACCTGATACGATAACGAATCTCATTGTAGGAGGAGTATGTGCAAACTAATGCTCAAACTAATGTCCCGAGAATTGTAGCTGTTTCAAGCGGGAAGGGAGGTGTTGGGAAAACCAACTTTGTAACAAATATTGCACTTATATTGAGAAGCATGCAAAAAAGAGTGCTTCTAATGGATGCTGATGTTGGTTTAAGTAACATTGATATAATGTTTGGAATAGCACCGAAATATAACATAAAACATTTACTTTCTGGTGAGAAATCAATAAAAGATATTATTGTCAAGACTTCTGAAGGAATTGATATTATTCCAGCGAGTTCTGGAATAAGAGAATTAACTCAACTTACATCTGTCCATAAAATGAAAATTATTGAAGAGCTTGAAAGTATTGATAATGATTACGATATATTTCTTATTGATACAGGAGCAGGAATTTCAGATAATGTAACTTTTTTCTGTTCTGCTGCCCATGACAATATTGTAATTGTTACTCCTGAACCAACTTCAATTGCAGATGCCTATGCACTGATTAAGGTGCTTTATAAAGAACATGGAGAGACAAATTTTCGTATAGTTGTGAACAATACTAAAAATCATAAGGAAGCAAAGGAGACCTTCAGGAAACTTTCAATGGTTGCTGAAAGATTTCTTGGGATAACTCTTGATTGGCTGGGAGCTCTTCCATACGATGAAAAAATAAAAGAAGCTGTTATTGCTCAGAAACCTTATATAACTCTTTATCCAACATCTGATTTTTCAAAAAAGCTTATTGAACTTGCAAAACAGTTTCTTAAGAGAGATGTGGATTTATTAAAAGGAGGAATGCAGTTTTTTCTAAAAAAATCACTAAGTAAATAATTTTATGCTTTATTCTGAAGATGATAAAGAGAGCCTCATTAAACAGTTTTTGCCAAAAATAAAGCATTATGCTTTAAGATACCATCATATTGTTCAATCTGTTTTAGAGTTAGAAGATTTAATTTCTGCTGGAATAAAGGGATTACTTGAAGCATTAAATAAATATAATCCTTCATTAAATGTCCCACTTGTTGCTTTTATAGACTACAGGATAAGAGGTGCTATACTGGATGAAATTCGTTCAGTGGATGTTTTTTCAAAAGAATTCCGTAAAAAAGTAGAAAATGTAAAAAAAACTTACAAAAATTTAAAACAGTCTGGCAAAGACCCAACAGATGAAGAATTGGCTAATTATTTAAATATTACTCAGGAGGAGTTACAAGAAGTTTATCAGAGTATAACAGCTTCTGATATAGTAAGTTTAGATAGTTTTGTAGTTGGAGAAAATGGAGATAAACTAAATCTTCTTGAAGTTATTTCAGATGAAAAAAATATTTTTGAAGATATAAAATTTCGTGAATTAAAGGAAAAACTAACTTCTGCAATAGAAAATCTTTCCGAAACTGAAAAGCTTATCATATCCCTTTATTATTATGAAGAGTTAAACATGAAGGAAATTGCTCAGGTTTTAGGTATTTCTTTATCCAGAGTAAGTCAGATTCATGGTAAGACTTTGCTAAAGCTCAAAAATTTTCTTGCAAAAGAAGTTGATTAATTAAAAAATTTTGTATAATATTATCAATTGCTTCTGGAGGTTCAGAAATGAAAAATATAAAGCAATTAGTGCTTAAACTTCTTCATAATCCTGACTCCTCAGTTCGCAGACAAGCAGCAGAAGAACTTGCTTTGACTGATGAAAGAGCGATTTATCCATTGATAAAGGCACTAAGAGATGAAAATACCGCTGTTCAAGAGGCAGCAGCACAGGCTCTTATATCTATTGGTAGCAAAGATAATTTTTTTCTAATAAATCCAGGTGAAGTTGTTACATACATGGTTGTTCCTCTTTTAAGAGAGGAAGATGTTTATTTGAGAAATATAGCAATTTTGATAATTAAAGAAGTGGGACATAAAGCTCCTGAACTTCTCTACAAACTTCTTAAGGATAAAGACCCTGATATCAGAAAGTTTTCACTTGATTTAATAGCAAATATTAAAAAAGGCTTTGATGCTTCAAAACTAATCCCTTTACTTAAAGACCCAAATGGCAATGTCAGAGCTGCTACTGCTCATGCCTTAGGAGAACTCGGATATAGACAGGCAATTCCTGCGCTTATAGAAAGTTTGAAAGATGAGGAATGGGTGGTTTTTTATGTTTTACAGGCACTTGCCCAACTAAAGGCAGAAGAAGCTGCAGATAAAATAGGTGAACTTCTTTTAAACACAGAATCAATTTTAATTAAAGCAGAAGCAATAGAAACACTGGGTAAAATAGGAACTGAAAAAGTTGCAGAACCTCTTTTGAAATATTTTCCTGTTGCGACGAAGGATGAAAAGCAACAAATCGTTAAAGCACTTATAAGAATAGGCATAATTCCAGACGGACAGGATTTGAAAGAAGAGATTCTCTCTATTTTTAAAGAACAAGAGTGGGATGAAAAGCTAATAGCTTTGAAAGGTATAAAATTAACCAATCTCATAGAGGCGGTTCCGTTTATTGTAGAAGAAGCTGGAGGTCTTGATCCAAGCTGTTTTGATTATGATGAAAAAATACAGGCTTTAGAAGAAACATTGCTTTCTATAAACTCAGAAGATGAACTCCTTTCAATGATTGAAAAGAATAAACTTAAATATCGGGCTAAAGCTTTTGTTATAAAAGTGCTCGGTAAATTAAGAAGTAAAAAAGCGGTTCCAATTCTTATAAAACTTCTTGAAGATCTAAAGAGGGATATAAGAATTGCCTCTGCAAAGGCACTTGGTGAGATTGGTAGCACAGAAGTTATACAGCCTCTTATAAAAAAATCTATAGAGGATCAGGATGCAAATGTGAGAAAAGCTGCGATAGAAGCTTTAGGAATGATAAGAGCTTCTGAGGCTTATGAGCCTCTTTTAAATTTACTTGACAGAGAAATATATTCAGATATTATTGAAGTTATTGTATCAGCTCTTATATCAATTAACCAGGAAAAGTTTTTAGAGAACCTAAAATCTTATAAAAGAGAAGTAAAGCAAGCTTTAGCAGGAGTGATATATTCATTTGATATTTTAAATATGCTTGTTCAGTGCGAAGACAAAGAAGTGCGAAAAACAGCTTTATATGCACTTGGAAGACTTGCAACAGAGCAAGCTATATCTAAAATTCTTGAATTTATTAAGTCTGACGATAAAGAATTGAAAAAAGTAGCTATTCTGGCATTGGGAGAAGCTAATTTCTGTTCTGATGAACTATTTAAATGCCTTAAAGATGAAGACGCATGGATAAGATACTACACTATAAAATCAATTTCTAAAGCATGTGATCCAGAGGTTCTTCTTGAAAAACTTACTCCTCTCTTAGACGATCCCTTCCCTCCTGTTGTAATTGCTGCTGTAGAAGCTTTATCAGAGATTTCTATGCCTCAGGTTTATGATATTCTGGCATCTAAAAAACAGCATCCTGATAAAGAAGTCAGAGAAAAAATAGAGGAGGTTTTACAGAAAATATGACCATAATGTCTGCTTCCTCTTCCGCAGCAATAAATGAAGAAGTTTTTAAACAGTTGAGGGATTTTATATATGAAAAAACAGGTATCTATGTGCCTGATAATAAAAAATATTTTCTTGAAAATAGACTTAGCAGAATTTTAAGGGAAAAAAATCTACGTAATTTTGAAGACTATCTTTATTTTCTAAGATACAGTGCAAATAAACATGATATAGCAAGACTTTTTGATGCTATTACAACAAATGAAACATTTTTTTTCAGAGAACCCCAGCAGTTTGAAGTATTTGCTCAAAATCTTATCCCGCAAATTATAAAAGAAAATACTCAGATGGGTAGAAAAGATATAAAGATATGGTCTGCTGCCTGTTCAACAGGAGAAGAGCCCTACACAATTGCGATGATTTTATATGATTTACCAGAATTAGTCTCATTTAGAAAGGAAATATACGCTTCTGATATAAGTGAAGGTGTTCTTATGTCAGCAAGAAGAGCCATTTACGGCTCTTATTCTGTAAGAAATATTCCACCTCAGTATATGGCAAAATATTTTAAAGACAGCGGAGGAATGTATGTTCTTTCTGATGCCATAAAATCAATGGTAAAATTTCTGAGCATAAATTTGATAGATGAAAGAGAAGTCAAACAGCTTAAAGGACTGGATGTTGTGTTTTGCAGGAATGTTTTAATTTATTTTGATGACAAAGCAAAGAAAAAAGCTGTTTCGCTTATTTATGATGTATTAAGACCAAAGGGTTATCTTTTTGTAGGAACTTCTGAAAGTCTTCATAATATTACAAGAGCATTTCGTCCTATAGTTATAAATAAAGTTGTTGTATATCAAAAAGTTTAGTGAGGAGGATATTATGAAAGTTCTTATAGTGGATGATGATAAAACAACAAGAAAGATGATATCTCTGATACTTAAAAGCAAAGGATATGAGGTTGTAACAGCTGAAAATGGTATAGAGGCGCTTCAAAAACTTGGGCTTGAACGAATAAATTTGATTCTTACAGATATGAATATGCCCTATATGGACGGAATAGAGTTTATAAAACAGGTAAGGGCAAACCCTGATATAGCCAACATTCCTATTGTTATGATAACAACAGAGGCTGATGAAGATGAGAAAAGAAGAGCCTTTGAAGCAGGAGTTGATGACTATCTTGTAAAACCTACAAATGCTGAACAGATTAGCGAAAGTATGAAAAAAATAGTTAAAAAAATTTTTAATAAATAGGAGGATAATATGTTTAATTATAAAATAAAAGTTCTGGTAGTTGACGATTTTCCAACAATGCGTAGAATTGTAAAAAATCTTCTTAAACAACTTGGCTTTGAAAATATTGATGAAGCAGAAAACGGAGAGGATGCTTTAAGAAAGTTACGTAATACAGAATACGGTCTTGTAGTTTCAGACTGGAACATGCCTGTTATGGAGGGTATAGAACTTTTAAAGAATATAAGGAATGACCCAGCTTTAAAAGATATACCCTTTTTAATGGTAACAGCTGAGGCTGAAAAGGAAAAAGTTATTGAAGCAATAAAAGCAGGAGTTGACAACTATATAGTAAAGCCTTTTACAGGAGAGGTTTTGAAGGAAAAACTTGAAAAAATTGCTCAGAAAAGACCATCTCTTAAAGGAGGACAGTAATGGCTGATGAGATGGATGAAATAATAAACGAATTTATTGTTGAAGCAGAAGAAATTCTTGAACAGCTTGATCCTCTTTTTGTTGAACTTGAACAAAAACAGGATGCTGAAATTATCAATGAGATATTTAGAGGAATGCATACCCTCAAAGGAGCAGCTGGATTTCTTGGATTTCAAAATGTTGTAGATGTTGCTCACAGAGCAGAGACAATTTTAAAAAAGGTAAGAGAGGGAGAGATTCCAATCTCTGCTGAAATAACTGATGCTATTTTGAAAGCTGTAGATACACTAAGAATTCTAATTTCACACATTAAAGCAAAAGAAGAAATAACTGAAAATATTCAACCAATTTTGGATTTACTTGATAAAGCTCTTGAAAAAGCTTCTCTTCAAGAACCTGAAAAAACTGAAGAGATAGAACAAAAAATTGAAAAAGCTGAAACTGAGGAAATTGAGTCTAAACCTTCTTCAAAGCCTGAAGAAGTTGTGACACAAGCTCCAAAAGAAAAAGAAGTTGCCACATTGAGGGTTGATGTTGAAAGAATAGATAAAGTAATGGATCTTGCAGGAGAGATAGTTCTTGCTCGTAATAGGTTGCTTAATCTCTCAAACAAACTTGAAGCAAAATATGCAGGAGATGAACATGTAGAAGGGCTTGTGGAAACCACTGCATTTCTTGATAGAGTTACTTCAGATTTGCAGCTTGCTGTAATGAAAATGAGAATGCAACCTCTTCAGAAAGTTTTTGTAAAGTTTCCCAGAATGGTGAGAGACCTTGCAAGAACACTTGGCAAAGAAGTTGATCTTGAGATTATTGGTGAGGATACAGAGGTTGATAAATCAGTTATTGAACATATTGGAGACCCTCTTGTTCACATAATAAGAAATTCAATAGATCATGGAATAGAGTCTCCAGAAGAAAGAATTTCTAAGGGAAAGCCATCAAAAGGTAAAATTGTCATAAATGCATATCAGAAAGGAACTCAAATTGTGATAGATATATCTGATGATGGGAAAGGTATAGATTATGAAGCTGTTAAGGCAAAAGCAATTACAAAAGGGCTTATTACTCTTGAAGAAGCTGAAAAGATGTCTGAAGAAGCAATAATAAACTTAATTTTTTTACCAGGATTTTCCACAAAGGATGTGTCAACAGAATTGAGTGGCAGAGGAGT
The DNA here is from genome assembly GCF_000020985.1 of Thermodesulfovibrio yellowstonii DSM 11347. Lineage (NCBI taxonomy): Bacteria > Pseudomonadati > Nitrospirota > Thermodesulfovibrionia > Thermodesulfovibrionales > Thermodesulfovibrionaceae > Thermodesulfovibrio > Thermodesulfovibrio yellowstonii. The sequence continues at coordinate 1,967,843 of NC_011296.1, read as the reverse complement.
TGGAATGGATGTTGTTAAGTCCAATGTTGCGAAACTCAATGGATATGTAGAAATTTTTACAGAAAAAGATAAAGGTACTACTTTTAGAATAAGCTTACCTCTCACATTAGCAATAATTCAGGCTATGATGGTTCAGGTAGGAGAGGAGATTTATGCCATACCTCAGTCAATGATTGAAGAAACATTAAGGATAGGTATTGATGAAATTAAAGAAGTAACAGGACAAAGGGTTCTTACAATAAGAGACAGAGTTTTACCACTTTTCTTGCTTAATGAAATTCTTTCAACATCTGGTGGAGTTGACAATGACAGAAAGTATATTCTTGTTGCCAGTGTAGGAGATAGGAGATTTTGTATATCTGTAGATTCTGTAATCGGTCAGGAAGAAATTGTTATAAAGACTATAAACGGCATAGACTCTGAAGAATGCGGTATAATGGGAGCTACAATTACAGGCGATGGAAAGGTTGTTTTAATTCTTGACCTTGCAGTTCTTTCAAGAAAAGTTTTAACTGTAAAATAAATTCTTAGGAGTGTGAAAATGAAACAGTACATTGGTTTTATTCTTGAAAAAAATGAATATACTGTTCCCATTCTTAAGGTGCAGGAAATCATTAAACTACCTCAAATTACAAAGATGCCAGGTGTGCCCTATTATGTTGAAGGAGTCACAAATCTCCGCGGTAGAGTAATTCCCATTGTGAATTTAAAAAGAATTCTCGGTATTCCTGAAGAAAACAATGGTAGCAAAGTAATAGTTGTTTCATCAGGCAAGATAACATTTGGTGCATTAGTTGATGACATTACGGGTGTGGTAAATATAGATGAAACAAATGTTGAGCCTGCTGAAGAGTTTATGCAGCATGGGCAGACCCAGGTAGAAGGAGTTGCCCGATTAGATGATAGATTACTTGTTTTACTGGATACAAAAAAGCTAATTCCTTCTGAAGACCAGAGCCTTTTTGAAGAAGAAATAGTAGAGTTTCATGATGAAGGTGATAAAGTTGAGGTCGTTAAAAAACTGAGTGGAATAGGTGGAGAAATGACTGTCAGAGAGGTCATTGACCCTGTAAAGTTTTATGAAGAAAAAGGTGTTTCTAAAGATGATCCAAGATATATTCTTCTTGAAGAAATAACCAATTTTATGAATATGGTTGCGCAGGGAGATTATGAGCAGGCAAATAAAGTAATGAATAACATAATTCAGAAAAGTCAGAGTGATTTATTTAAAGAAGTGGGAAAAGTAGCGAGGAAACTACATGACTCTTTAAAAAGTTTCAGAGAAGCACTTGATCCAAAATTAAAGGAAATAGCTACTGAAAGAATGCCAAGAGCAGTTGATCAGTTACAGATGGTCATTGATAAAACAGAAGAAGCAGCTAATAAAACAATGGAAATTGTTGAAAAATATATTTTAAAAATGGATGATGTAGCAAACCATATAAGACAGATACAAGGACCTTCTGAAAGTATAGAATTTCTCAGGAATTTTAAAAACTCTCTTGAAGATGACTTGACAGAGATACTCACAACTCAATCATTTCAGGATTTAACAGGACAGGTTCTTAAAAAGGTGATTACTCTTGTAGGTGACCTTGAAGTAGAACTTGTTCGTCTTATAACTACTTTTGGATTGAAGATTGAGGAGAAAGAAATGGCGAAAAAAGAAGTTGAAAAAGTATCACAGGAAGATGTTGATGACTTACTTAAAGAATTTGGTTTTTAAGGGGCATATATGATTAAAGTTTTAGTTGTAGATGATTCAGCCTTTATGAGAAAAGCTATTACTTCAATGCTTCAGGAAGACCCTGAAATAAAAGTAATCGGTACAGCAAGGGACGGAGTTGAGGCTGTCCAGATGGTTCAGGAATTTAGACCAGATATTGTAACAATGGATGTTGAAATGCCAAGAATGGATGGCATAACCGCATTAAAAGAGATAATGAATAAATGTCCTGTTCCTGTAATCATGGTAAGTTCTCTTACAACTGAAGGTGCGAAGGTAACTCTTGAAGCACTTGAACTTGGTGCAGTTGATTTTATACCTAAAAATCTTGCTGAGCTTTCAGTGAATATTATCAAGATTAAAGGAATGCTAATTGATAAAATTAAAACAATTGGCAGAAGAGGAATTGTAAAAAGAAAGCCTCCAGTTAAAACTGCTGAAACAAAAATAGAAGTTCCTAAGGTTGAAATACCAAAGACAAGGGTAACAACAGAAAGAAAAGTAGGAATTATTTCTATAGGCACGTCTACAGGAGGACCTAAGGCTCTTCAGGAAATTATTCCAAAACTGCCAAAAGACTTTCCAGTTCCTATTGTAATTGCCCAGCATATGCCACCTAATTTTACAAAACCTTTTGCTGAAAGGCTTGACCAGTTGAGTCAACTTTCAGTAAAAGAGGCTGAAGAGGGTGAAACTGTAAAACCTGGTATTGTATACGTAGCTCCTGGGAGAGGACATATGAGACTTAAAAGAAGAGGGATTGAGACTTTTATTTCTGTTTCAGAGGATAAAGAAGAGTTTATATATCGTCCAAGTGTTGATGTTTTGATGGCATCTGTAGCAGAATGTTATCCAGGCAGGAGTCTCGGAGTAATACTCACGGGAATGGGTAATGATGGAGCAAAAGGATGTAAAAAAATAAAGGAAACAGGTGGAAGAATATTTGCTCAAAATGAAGAAACTTGTGTAGTATATGGTATGCCTCGTGCTGTTGTTGAAGCAGGAATAGCTGATAAAGTTATTCCTCTTGAAGAAATGGCAGGAGAAATAATAAACGCTGTATAGGAGACATTTTTGCAGGAAGAAATAATAGAAAGAATAGTTTTTAGAACTGTTGATATCCCTTCATTGCCTCCTATTGCCATGAAAGTTATGAACCTTATTCAAGATAATTATGCATCTTTAAAAGCCCTTGAGGAAATAATCTCCCGTGATCAAGGATTTGCAACAAGACTTTTAAGAATAGCAAACTCTCCTTATTATGGTCGTGATAGAAAAATTGAAGATATCCCTCAGGCATTACTCCTTATAGGTTTTGAAACTCTTAAATCACTGGTTATTGCAACTTCATTAAGAGATTTACACAGACGTTTTGGAATATTTGAGCAGAGACTCTGGGAACACAGTCTCGGAGTAGCTCTTTGTTCAAGTTTACTGGCTATGGTAACTCATATGGCAACCACAGATGAGGCTTTAGTCTGCGGGTTAATTCATGATGTTGGTAAAACAGTTATAAACAATGCCATGCCAGAACTGTATATTCAAATATACGAAAGAATATACAAAGAAGGACGACTACTAATAGAGCTTGAGGATGAAACACTGGGATTTAATCATACAATCATAGGTAATCTTATTGCGAAGAAATGGAAACTTCCTGAAAAATTGGAAATGGTAATAACATATCATCATACATATCCATATCCAGACTATGAAGACCAGGCATTTGCTGACATATGTAATATTGTAAGAGTTGCAGACCAGATATGTCTCAATCTTGGAATAGGTTTAAAAGAGTCTTTTATAACTAAAATAGACTATGAATCTCTTGGTATGACAGAAGATGCACTAAATGAGCTTGTAGGACTATTTAAAATAAAATTTGAAAAACAGAAAGAATTTTTATTGAGTTAAATGGCTGCAGAAGAAAGAATAGACCCATTAGGTCCTTACAGAGGGATTAGACCTGTAAAAGAAGGTTCTGTTTTTGCAAAGTACAAAGTTAGAAAAAAATTTAAAAAAACCGAAGAAAAATCTGAAAAAGAAACCTTATCTTCAGAAAAAGAGTCCTCAGAACACAAAATAGATATAGAAGCATAAAATTCCATTCAGGAAAAAATTTCCTACTACAGCAAGATTTGCTTTAAAGAAAAACAAGAAATCTCAACAATTTTGTATTGGCATAACCATTGCATTAATATTTGTTTTTAGGAGGAGGTAAGGATGTATAAAGGAATTTACATAACAATGACTGGAATGAGCATGAGAGAGAATGAACTTTCTGCCATTTCCAACAATCTTGCCAATATTAATACAACGGGTTATAAAAAGCAGAGCTTTGCAAGCAGGCTTTATCCTCTTCTTTCAGGAAAACCTTCTCAGTCAAATGTTATATATCAGGATGCAAGAGCTCAAACCTATTTCGGCACTCAATACATTGACACATCTCAGGGTGCTTTAAAACAAACTCATAATCCATTTGACCTTGGTATTCAGGGAGAAGGATTTTTTGTAGTAAGACAGGGGAATAAAATTTTATATACCAGAGAAGGTTCATTTACAAGAGACAAAGATAATTATCTTGTGACGCAGACAGGGTTAAGAGTTCTTGATGAAAATAATAATCCAATAATAATAGATGGAACAAAAATAGAGTACGGTAAAGATGGAACTATATTAGTTGATGGAAATCCTATTGGACGAATTAAACTTGTAAAACTGAATAATCTCAGACATGTTGGACAGTCTCTTTATGAAGGAGTAGAAGCAGGGCAAGCAAATGGGCAGATTTTACAGGGCTGGATAGAAAATTCAAATGTAAATCCAATGAGTGAAATGGTTCAAATGATTCAGGCTATAAGAAATTTTGATTTCACCCAGAGGGTAACAACCAATTTTTCTGAGCTTGCACAAAGAGCTGTAAGCGAAATTGCAAGAATATAAAGGAGGCAACGCATGTTAAGATCACTTTTTACAGCATCAACTGGCATGTATGCTCAGCAGCTAAATTTAGATGTTATTTCACATAATCTTGCAAATGTTAATACCACAGGATTCAAAAAAGGAAGAGCAGAGTTTCAGGATTTGCTTTATCAGAATGTTATTAATCCGGGAGCTCCCTCTGATGATGGAACTCAGTATCCTTCAGGAATTCAGGTTGGACTTGGTGTAAGACCTGTTGCTGTTGCAAAGTTTTTTACTCCAGGTGATCTTATAAATACAGGGAATGATCTGGATTTGGCGATTGATGGAGATGGATTTTTCCAGGTAACTCTTCCTGATGGGACAATTGCTTATACAAGAGCAGGAAACTTTAGAATTGATAAAGATGGAAGGATTGTAACAAATGACGGATATCCGATAGAACCCGGAATTACAGTTCCTGCTGATGCAACGAAAATAACATTTGGTGCTGATGGAACTGTTACAGTGCTTCAACCAGGAACAGTTGCACCTGTTCAGATCGGAACAGTTGAACTTGCAAGATTTATAAATCCAGGTGGGTTACAGGCAATCGGAAGAAATCTTTTTCTTGAAACAGATGCATCGGGCACTCCAACAACAGGAACTCCTGGAACTGAGGGAAGAGGAAAAATTGTACAGGGTTTTTTGGAAATGTCCAATGTAAACATTGTTGAAGAGCTTGCTAATATGATAATTGCTCAAAGAGCTTTTGATATTAACTCTAAGGCGGTGCAAACATCTGATGAAATGTTGCAAACAGTAGCAGCACTTAAGAGGTAATTAGAAGTCATAGGAGAATTATATGAAACAGATAAAGGCAAAAATTTTTAATAATTTTGTGCTTCTGATTGTCTTTTGTTTAACATTTCTTTTTATTTCCTCAAGTTTTGCTTTTGATACGGCTTTTTTAGCAAATCTTCTTTCAAATGAGATAAAGAAATCACCTATTGCTACAGAAGTGCAGGTTGGGCAGATAAAATTTATAGGATACGAACCCCATGAAAATTGTAATCCCGAGAATCTAAAAATCAGGGAAATTAAAAGACCAAATGCAGCAGAATTCACTTTTAAATGTGGAAACAGACAATACAGAGCAATTGCAAACTACGAAGTTTTAACAAGAGTTTATATTACTCAAATACCTCTAAAAAGAGGAGAAGTAATTACTGAAGAAAAAATAATGGAAATAAAACAACCTTTAAGTAGACTTCCTGTAGGAGCAATTACAGATAAAAATTTACTAATAGGAAAAGTTGTAAAAAGGAGTCTTACCAGAGGTTTAATCATTAAAGAAGATTATCTTTATTCTGGCATGCCTGTAAAAAAAGGAAGTAAAGTAGATGTAATAATAAATACAGGTCAGGTCATGATAATGACAGAAGGTGTTTTGAAATCTGACGCAGTAGTTGGAGGAAATGCTCGTGTACAATGTTTTCAAACTGGCAAGGAAATTGTTGGTAAATTAGTAGGTAAAGACAAAGTGAGGGTATCATTATGAGAAAATTAATTTTAATAAGCCTTTGTATATTTTTTCTTGCATCCTGTTCAGAACTTCAGGAAGTAAGAGACATTAAAAATGCAGGAATGCCACCAAAATACTATCCTGAGCCTCCTCAAACTCAGGTAGCAAGTGAGGGTTCTTTATGGAGGAACAAGGCTTCTCTTTATGAAGATAAAAAAGCCCGCAGAGTAAATGACCTTGTAACAATTTTAATAAACGAATCAACTTCAGCTCAGAAAACTGCATCAACCACTGCATCAAGGGATTCATCAACAAACTATGGTCTTGATACATTTTTTGGCATGAATACAGATTTTAATATTCACAATCTTCCACTGATAAATGGTTTTTATAAAGCAGGAAATGTTTTTTCTCCATCAGTTAAAGGTTCGGCAACAAGTGATTTTAAAGGAGATGGTGATACTGCAAGAACAGGCAAAATTACTGGAACAATCACAGCCAAGGTGGTTGAAGTTTTACCAAATGGAAATCTTGTTATTGAATCCAGAAAAGAGGTAATTGTTAATAATGAAAAGGAAATACTTGTTCTCAGAGGCATAATAAGACCTGATGATATAAGTCAGAGCAATACTATATTGAGTCAGTATGTTGCAGATGCGCAGATATATCTTGTGGGAGAAGGCACACTTGGAGATAAACAGTCTCAGGGTTGGCTTGTGAGATTTCTTGACAAAATATGGCCCTTTTAGAGGAGGTTGGATATGAGAAACAATAAAATCATTCTGGGTAATTATAAAGTTATTCTGAGCAATTATAAAGTCATTTTGAGCGATTATCATGTTATTCTGACTAAATACAATGTCATTCTGAGCGTAGCGAAGAATCTCCTCTTTATATTTTTCTTGATACTATCTTTTGCAACTACCTCTCATGCAGAGAGAATAAAGGATATTGCCAGCTGGTCAGGAATTAGAGAAAACCAACTTGTAGGTTATGGTCTTGTTGTTGGATTAAACGGAACAGGCGATAAGGATGGAACATATCTTTATCAGCCAATTGCAAATATGTTGAGCAGAATGGGAATTACAGTGAATGTGAAAGATTTGAAGGGCAAAGTTAAGAATGTTGCAGCAGTTATGGTTACTGCTAAACTGCCAACCAATGTGAAACCGGGGACAAAAATAGATGTACAGGTTTCATCAATAGGTGATGCCAAATCTCTTCAGGGAGGAACTTTGCTGCTTACACCTCTTACAGGACCTGATGGAGAAGTATATGCTTTAGCGCAGGGACCTATTTCAATTGGAGGGTTTATAGCTGCTGGAAGAGCAGCTCAGGCTATAAAAAATCATCAAAATGTCGGCTCTATTCCTGAAGGAGCTATTGTAGAAAAAGCAGTTCCTGTTAATCTGAATGCAAAGAGTGAGCTTCAGCTTCTTCTACAGTTTCCAGATATAACTACCGCCAAAAATATAGCTGAAAAAATAAACGAGATTTATAAAGCAGGAATTGCAAAAGCTTTGGACCCAACAACAATTTCAATTAATATCCCATCAACTTATAGAGGAAATGTGCTTGATTTTATGGCTGAAGTTGAAAAAATTGAAGTTTCTACTGATTTACCTGCCCGTGTAGTTATAAATGAAAGAACAGGCACGGTTGTTATAGGCTCTCATGTAAAAATATCACCTGCAGCACTTGCTCATGGTGGTTTGACAATTACAATAAAAGAAACCCCTGAAGTGATTCAACCACCTCCTCTGTCTCCAAGAGGATCTGTAACAGAGACTGTTCCCAGAACTGAGCTTAAAGTAGAGGAAAAACAGGCATCTCTTGTTGAAGTACAGGGTTCAACAGTTGGAGAACTTGTCAGAGCATTAAATACATTGGGAGTAACTCCGAAGGATTTAATCTCTATACTTCAGGCACTTAAAACATCAGGCGCTTTAAAAGCTGATCTGGTGATAATGTGAGGCAACAGTGATAAACAAAGTTAACACACAGACACTTAATACTTCTACAGATACAAAGGAGCTTTCAAAAAAGATAGAGACGATTTTCCTTACTGAATTATTAAAAGTTATGTTTGCGAATACATCTTTTTCTGAAGGCAAAACAACATCCACTTACATGACAGCTATTCTCCCTCAAATAGCAGAAATGATGTCTGAAAGAGATATAGGAATTGGAAGATTTTTAACTGAAAATGCTAATTTTTTAAATAGCATTTCAAAAAATCAAAAAATTGAACTGAAGCCTTCTTTAGACAATCAGGAAGAACAGAGAAAATTTAATCTGCCCAATAAAATCTCTTTACCTGCATCAGGCAAAATAACTTCACCTTTTGGTTTAAGAACTGACCCAATAGATGGAAAACTCAGACACCATAATGGAATAGATATAGCAGTTCCTGAAGGAACAGAAATTAAACCTGCTTTATCTGGAAAGGTTGTTTATTCTGGTTACAGTAATGGATATGGAAATTGTGTTATAGTTGAGCATGAAAATGGAATACAAACAATTTATGCTCATAATTCAAAAAATCTTGTAAAAGTTGGCGATACTGTTACAGCAGATACAGTTATAGCTCTATCCGGTTCTACAGGACGAACAACAGGCCCGCATTTGCATTTTGAGGTGCGAAAAGATGGCAAACCTGTAAACCCTGTAGCTATGTTAAATAGTTTAGAAAAATCGCCGATTTCATAAGTAAAAATACAAAGGAGGTGTTTTAAATGATAGGAGGACCGATAAAAATAGATGGTGTAGCACCAAATACGCAGATAGCTCCAGAGAAATCTCATAGCAAAGCTTCTGAAAGAAGCGAAGAAGTGCTTACAAAAGATCAGGTTACAGTATCTGAGGCAGCTAAAAATATCGCAAGACTTATGGTAGAAGTAAGCAATATCCCAGATATAAGGGCAGATAAAGTAGAAGAATTGAAAAATGCTATAAATTCAGGTACATACGAAGTTAAAGGAAATGAAATTGCTGGGAAAATAATTAAGGAGGCTTTAATTGATAAGCTTGCATAAAGAGCTTACAAAAATTCTCAATGAAGAGAAGGCTCTCCTTGAAATCCTATTCAAAATAGTATCTGAAGAAAGAGACGCTATTGTTGGACTTAATTCTGTAGAGCTTGAAAAAATTTTAAGGGAAAAGGAACAGACTCTTATTAAACTTTCTTTGTGGGAAGAAGAAAGAGCAAAACTTCTTGCAAAAAACGGTTTAGAAAATACTACACTTTCTGAAATTTTGAATATGAACAATGACTCCCCTGAATTGATACAGTTAAAGGAGCTTTACTATAGCATGAAAACTTTACTTAATGCAATTTCTGAGATTCAAAGAATAAATGAGCAACTTATTGACCGTTCTATTATGCACATTGGAACAGCAATAAAATTTCTTGAAACTTTCGGTATAAATGCAAAACAAAGCCTTTCAAAGGAGGCATAGATGAGCCTTACTGCTCTCTTTGATATTGGAAAAACAGGAGTGCTTACTTATCAGAAAGCCCTTGAGGTTGTATCACATAATATATCAAATGCAGCTACAGAAGGATATACAAGGCAGGATGTAATTTTTCAAAATATGAGCTCAGGTATTTTGAGTCTCTCAGGAGTTACTGGAAGAGGAGTAAAGCTTGAAGATATCCGCCGAATGTATGACTCCTTCATAGACCTTCAGCTTAAAACAGAGAGTTCTAATCTTGCTTACTGGGATGTAGTATACAATGGAATGCTCAGATTGGAGAATATCTTTAATGATGCCTCTGAAACTGCTTTTAGTAATTCAATAAATGATTTTTTTAATGCCTGGCAGGAATTAAGCCAAAATCCTTCTGGAACAGCAGAGAGAACACTTCTTCTTGATAAGGCAAATTATCTTACTAAAAGATTAAATCTTTCCTATAAATCTCTCATTGATGAAAGACAGGAAATTTATAAAGATACACAAAGTCTTGTTAATCAGGTAAACAACTATCTTGATCAAATCAATGAACTGAATGAAAAGATTGCTGCAAGCCCTGGTTCGCTTGATGCCAAAGACCAGAGAGACAATCTTGTAAAGCAGCTCAATGACATTGTTCAAATCACTTACTTTGAAGACAATTCAGGTAGATACTCTATTCTGCTTGGTGGAATGCCTCTTGTTGATGGAGGCAAGGTTTACCATTTGAGTACAGCCCTTGACAGTAAACAAAACATGCAGTTTAGCCTTGAAACTGTTTCAGGAAGCATAGATGTTACACGATTAATTCAGGGAGGAAAACTCAAAGCAGAGATAGACTTGAGAGATGAGACAATCCCTGAATATATGGAGAAGCTTAATATGCTTGTTTTTGACCTCACCGAGGCAATAAATGCTCAGCACAGACAGGGTTACGGGCTTGATGGAACAACGGGAAATAATTTTTTCAGTCAGCTTTATGATTTAACTGTGTCATCTCCTTCTTCTCCAACATCTCCATATTCAGACATATCTTTTAAAATAAATAATGTAAATACAAATACCTATGATGAGTATCAAGTTGAGTTTGATGGGAGTGCTGTACCTCCGGCGTGGACTGTTACAGATAATACAACTTCTTCATCTATAACTCCTACAGTAACTTCATGGACAAAAGGAACAGATACTTACTATAAATTAAGTTTTAATGACATAGAAGTGACAATAAAAAATCCAGATAATACTCTTGATTTTACCTTTCAAATAAAGCAACATTCAGGTTTATTATTTAATGTTGAAATAACAGATACTCAAAAGATTGCAGCCGCAGCAGCTAATCCTACCACGACCAGTGGAGAAATGGATAATGAGAATGCAAGGGCAATATATTCTCTTTTAGACAGTGAAATCATTGGTAATTCAACTCCAATAGATTTTTACAGGGCAATTGTTTCTGAAGTTGGAGTTTATTCCTCAAGTGCACAAACACAGAAAAGTTTTCAACAGTCTCTTGTTGAGGAAATTGAAAAAAGAAGACAGGATGTATCTGGTGTAAGCCTTGATGAAGAGGCAGTTAATCTCATAAAGTATCAAAAAATGTATGAAGCTTCGGCAAGAGTAATAAAAGTTGCTGATGAAATACTTGCAACACTTTTTGATATGGTGAGCTAAAGAGAGGGTTTTAGTCCTCTCTAAGTGAAAGGGGGTAAAAGATGAAGGTTACAACAGGTTTCTTTTATAAGACATTTATAAATGATATGAATACGCAGATAGAAGCAATGTATAAAGCTCAAAAACAGCTTACTACAGGCAAAAGAGTTCTTTCTCCCAGTGATGACCCTGTTGCTATTTCAAGAATTGTTAAATACAAAACAGAACTTTCTGCTCTTGACGAATATTCAAGAGTAATTGATACTGCTAAAATTTATAATTCTTCGCTTGAGACAGCAATAAATGATCTGAAAAACATGGCAATAAAGGCAAAACAGTATGCAGTTAATGGCTCAACTGATACACTTTCTGCTACAGATAGACTTGCCCTGGCACAGGAAGTAGATACTCTAATTCAACGCAGTATTGAAACAATAAATACAAAAGTATCAGGCAGGTATATATTTGGAGGTTATAAAGCTGATACTCCCCCTGTTAATTCAACAACAGGTCTTTATCAATCTGATACAAATCTTCAGTATCTTGATATAAGCTTTTTCCTTGACGTGGCAGTGAATTTGCCAGCAACAGAGTTTTTTACTTATCAAGTTGATCCAACTGATCCTTATGGAAATATAAAGGTTTTTACCCCCTATAATCAGACAGTTACAACCTCAGGAACACAATTACATGATGCTGACCCTCTTTCTGCTTTGCTTATGCCTCAGCCTTCAGGAGGAGCAATAACTGATCCAACAGCAGGATTCACAACTAATGGAGGAACTCTTACGATTCAACTTGGTGATAATGAATCAGTATCAGTTACAATTTCTTCAGGGGCGTCTCTTAATGATGTAAGAGACGCTATAAACTCTCAAGCAGGTGATTATGTAAAGGCATGGGTTGTGAATGTAGGAACCTCTGGTTCTCCTGATTACAGGCTTGTTATAAATAGTGTGCCTAACGGAAAGTCTGATAAAATAAGAATTCAGGTGAGCACCACAGACGCTGCTAATACAGGGCTTAATCTTTTATCCTATAATCCTGATTCTGGCTCATCAAATATGAGCCTTGAGGGAAACATTAACGGATACAACTACATTACAGATCCCACAGACCCTAACTATTACAGTTTCAACAATAACTATCTTAATGAAAACTACTACCTCAGAGCTCTTTATTTTCTTAAAGTTGCCCTTGAAAATAATGATCAGGGAAGGATTCAGAAAGCAGTAGACTACTTTGATAAGATTGCAGATAAACTATATAAACAGCAATCAATTATTGGAGCAAGGCTCAATAAAATAGAAAGTATTACTGATTATAATCTGGAAGTCAAAACAAATACAAATCAAAATCTTTCCAATGACCAAGATGCCGATGCTCTTCAGGTTATTTCAGAACTCAATCAGAGAATGACAGTACTTCAAGCGATGAGAGTTACTCTTACAGACTTTTTTAGAAACAATCTTTTTGATTTCCTCAGATAGCAATTTTATTTATTAATCAAAGATGAGGAGATTCCTCACTCCGCTTTGCTCCGTTCGGAATGACATTTTCTTTGTCACCCCGAGCTTTAGCGAGGGGTCTCTCTTTTTATTGTCATTCAGAGGGGGTTTCAATGACCCCGAAGAATCTGCCCCGAAAGGGTCATCTTTTTCTTTTGCCATCCCGAGTACCCTCAATGGATGCGAGGAATCTCCGCTTTGTCACCCTGAGACGAAGCCGAGGGGTCTCTTCCTTTTAGAAAGGGAGGAGATTCTTCATCGCTAACGCTCCTCAGAATGATAGAGGACAGGTGATCGGAAGACAGAAAGAGGGACAGAATAACACTTTTCTCTCTGCTATCCTAATTACCTGTTAGTCTAACAGTTGCAATTTTTTGCGCAGTCATATAAATTATATGGAGAAATCCGAAAGGGGATGCATTAATTGTTAGTTCTAACAAGGAAGATTGGTCAGTCAATCAGAATAGGAGACAACATAGTTATCAAAATAGTCAATGTTGATGGCTCACAAGTAAAAATTGGTATAGAAGCACCAAAGGGTATGGCTATCTTCAGAGAGGAACTTTATGAGAAGCTTAAAGAGAGTAATATTGAGGCATTAAATACAGCAAAGGAATTGAAACTTGATGAATTGCTTCTTAAGGCTGAAAATTCAATGAATAAGGTCGGAGCATCTCAAAACAAGGAGCAAAAAGATGATAATTCTTAAATCAGAGCGTTTTGGCGAACTTAACATTGACGAAAATGAGATAATCTACTTTCCCCTTGGCATACCTGGCGTGCCCTTTGATAGATTTATTATAAAAGACCTTATTGAGCCTGTGAAATGGCTAATAGCCATTGATGATACAGATGTTGCTATGCTTATTATACAGCCCTTTAAATATTTTCCTGATTATGGCTTTGAACTTAGTGATGAAATTGTCTCTGTTCTTGATGCAAAAAGCGAAGAGGAGCTTGAAATATACGTATCTCTACTTAAATACAATGATGGGGTTGCTGCAAATCTTAAATCACCCTTTGTGATAAACAAAAATAAAAAAATTGGTGTACAGATTCTTCTTGAAGATGACCGTTACAGTTTCAAAGAGCCAATTAAGAAGTAAGGTTTGATATAATAGAGTATGAAAAATGAAAATCAGACAATAGAAAGTCTTCCAATTCAAGAGATTATTAAAAGAATCATCTCTGTAACCTCACCAGACAAGATTATTTTTTTTGGTTCATATGCCTACGGAACTCCTCGTTTAGATAGTGATATTGATATAATCGTGGTAACTTCAGTTAGAGGGTCAAAAATTGATGAATATAGAAAGATTAGAAAAAGTCTTAAGGGATTAAAATATCCTTTTGATATAATTGTTCTATCTCTGGAGGAGTTTGATTTTTATTCTAAAAGCTGGAAAAACAGTGTTATAGCTGAGGCAAATCAAAGGGGTAAATTAGTATATGAAAAAAATCAGTGAATTTGAGAATTTTTTCAAGATTGCCTGTGATGATCTCAAATTGGTGGAGAAGAACTTATCTGATCAAGAAATCAGCAGGCAACTTTTATTTTTTCATCTTCAACAGGCAACAGAGAAGTTTTTAAAAGCTCTCTTGGCTAAAAAAAATGTCAATTTTCCCAAAATACATGATATTGAAAAATTAATAGAGCTTTGCGAGGAAAACAATATAAAAGTTCCTGATTTTATTGACGATCTTATAGATTTAACCCCTTTTGCCGTAGAATTCCGATATGGACTAATCATGGAAGAATCTATAGATATTGAGAATTACTTTGAAAAAGTTGAGAAATTCAAAACCTTTGTGGAGAATTCAATTTATGGTGATTTATGAAAGTATGGAAAGCAAAAGGCAAAATTGAGCTAAACTTTAATGGTTATGATTTTAAAATTAAGCCTGGAGACAAGTTTCTCTTTGCCGATGATGTTTTCAATCTTCTTCCAGAACCAATAAAATCAGCCTTTGAACAAGCTCACAGTGTGCTACCTCCTTTTTATAGAGGTGAAAATCTAAATGGGAAAACCCTTCTTGTCATAGCCCAGGCTGCAATAGGTGATGCTCTCTGTATGACGCCTGCCCTAAGGGAGGTAAAAAAAAGATATCCAGAAATGACGCTTAATGTAACCATCTCAGGAAAGGCAAAGCCAGTTTTGGAGGGATTGCCCTATATTGATAATCTTTTTCCAATGCCTATACTATTTAAAGAAGTTGCAAAGGCTGACTATATTGTTAAGGTTATTGAAATGGTTAATGCTCCTCAGTTTGATAATCTATCTTTGGTTGATTACTATCTTTGGAAACTTTATATATATAAGACTGATAAGGAAACCCCGGATGTATTAATTAATCAAGCTGTTTTAGCTGAAATGAAAGAAGCATTTGATAAAATCAGGGAAGCTTCAGGCGGTAAAAAGGTGCTTCTTTTCCATTATCTTGCCTCTTCTGTTCATAGAACTCTTCCACCGAGACTGCTTAAAGAAATTGAAGACCTCATATGGAATGAATATGTCCCTGTCATATGTTCAATGCCCGAAGAAGATATAACTGTTGAGACAGCCCTTGATGCTTATGGAATAAGAGCTGCAAATCTTTCAGTTTTCATGAAAGATATAAGATATCTGATTGCCTCTGTAGCTCTTTCCGATGCTGTAATCACAGCAGATACAGCAACTTTGCATATAGCTGCAGGGCTTGAAAAGCCAACAGTTTTGATTACAGGTCCGGTTGATGCAGAATTAAGAACATCAAACTATCCAACTGTAATACCTGTATCGCCAAACTATATTGGGCAGACCTGTGTTGCACCCTGTATGAAACATGCAACAACAGAGCCATGCATTGAAGCACAGGTAAAAAGACAGTTTTATAGCCCTTGTATAGAAAGCATTCCACCTAAGATAATTTATTTTGCTCTTAATGATGCTAAGTTACTGACTGAAAAAGATTATGAAAAACCAAATAAGTGCATAGTTTGTGATTTTGAAGGAGAGATTCCTCTATTTGAGCTAATAAATAGTTCAAGAGTCTTTGAATGTCCATCCTGTGGGTTGCAGTTTACACATCCTATGAAAGTTATGGACTATGAGAAAACCTATGAAAAAAAGTATGGCGATCTCCTTAATTTTGGCTCTGGTTTAGCTTATGAATCCTATCAAAATATTGAAGATGAGAAAATTGAAGTAGAAAAATGGAGTAGGGTTCCCAGATTTAATGTTTTGCTTCCTATTCTTTCTCAAGTTTCAAAGGGCAAACTTCTTGATATAGGCTGTTCTACAGGCTTTTTTATGCTGATTGCAAAAAAAATTGGATTTGAAGTTTATGGAATGGAAGCCTCTGAGAAAGCTGTGAATATAGCAACAGATAAATTCAAACTAAATGTTGTCAAGGCTATGTCTTTTGATGAACTTCCTGAAGAATACAAATTGTCTTATGATGTAATAACAGCTTTTGAAGTTCTTGAACATGTCCATGCGCCATCAGAGTTTTTAGAGGATATATATTCATTGCTTGCAGACAGAGGCATTTTAATTTTAAGTTGCCCACCATTTTATAAGTTTGAAAATACAGCAAAGGGTTACAGAAAATACAAATGGTGGTATAATGACTACCCACCCCATCATGTAACCCGCTGGAAGCCTTGGACACTTCATTATGCCCTCAAGAAGGTTGGCTTCAGTGAAGTTCACATTTTCACAGAACCTCTGTTGCCAGGAACTGTTTTTGAGGGAGTTGTGCCACTGAGTTTTCAGTTAAAGTTGCCTGATGAAAAAATTATAAACATTGATGCAAATACAACAAGGGGAATAGTTGCTGAAACCTTGAAGCCTCTTTATCTTAATTCCCGTCTCCTTGGTAATTTCCAGTATGCCATTGCTGTAAAGGGAAGAAGTTTAATTAATTTTGAAGAAATTATTAAAAAAGCTATTAAATACTCTGCAATAGAGATAATTTGGGGAAGAGGTGATAAAGCTTAATAAAAATAGTAGGAGGCTAAGATGCATTTTGATCCGATGATATTTTTCTGGATTTTTCTTATGATTATTGCTATACAACCTATAATCAGACAGAGACTGCTTGAGAATGCAAGGATGAAACTTATTGGAGAAATTGAAAAACAACGCGGAAGCCGAGTGATACTTCTTGTTCATAGGCAGGAAACAATGAGCTTTCTTGGTTTTCCAATTATGAGATACATTGATATTCATGACTCAGAAGAAGTACTAAGGGCAATCCATTTAACTGATGATGATACTCCAATTGATCTTGTTGTTCATACCCCTGGAGGACTTGCCATTGCAGCAACACAGATTGCAAGAGCCCTTTCAAGGCAGAAAGCTAAAGTTACAGTGTTTGTTCCCCATTATGCAATGTCAGGAGGGACACTGATAGCCCTTTCAGCAGATGAAATTGTAATGTGTGAACATGCTGTATTGGGACCACTTGATCCACAGATAGGGCAACAACCAGCTGTTTCAGTGTTGAGCGTGCTTCAGAAAAAACCTTTAAGTGATATTGATGATAATACTTTAATCTTAGCAGATCAGGCTGAAAAAGCCATAAGACAAATGAAACAAACAATAATAGAAATTCTATCGCACAACCAATCCTCTGAAAAAGCTGAGGAAATCGCTGAAAAGCTTGTCTCAGGAAAATGGACTCATGATTACCCAATAAGTGCGGAGGAAGCAAAAGAACTGGGACTGCCTGTTTCAACTGAGATGCCCAAAGAAATAATGCTACTTATGAATCTCTATCCACAGCCTGTGAGGCAGTCAGTTGAATATATCCCTGTTAGAAAAAGTAAGGTTAAGGCTATCTTTTCCAGAAAGCAGGAGTAAGAAGTATTAGCACTGTATAATACTCAAGTCTGCCAGCAAGCATACATAAAATGAGTATCCATTTACCTAAGGGAGGAATTGAAAAGTAGTTGCCAGCGGGTCCTGCTTCGCCAAGTGCAGGACCTACATTGTTCATTGATGAGACTACAGTGGAAACTGAAGTTACCATATCCAGTCCTGTTGCAGTCATGCCAATACTTGCCAGAGCACAGACAAATATTGCAAGGAAAACAAATCCCCATATACTTCCAAGAATTTCTTTTGTGAGAAATTTATCATCTAACTTTAAAGCTAACACTGCACGGGGATGAATAAGCTGATAAAATTCTCTGTATATTTGCTTAATCATTAAATAAACCCTAACCTGTTTAATTCCACCTCCTGTAGAACCTATCATTCCTCCAAAAAACATAATTATCAATAGAACCAACTGCGAAAAAGAACTCCATTTTAAATAATCAGCTGTAGCATAACCTGTAGTTGTCATTATTGAGATAACCTGAAAAAGTGCGTACCTAAACGCTTCAGAAAAAGAATGATAATAAAACAATAAGTCAACAGTCAATAAAACGACAGTAATAGAAATGATACAAAAATAAAATCTGAACTCCGCATTCTTAAGAAATCTTCTTACACGACCTTTCAGAAGATAAAAATACAAAGCAAAGTTTATTCCTCCAAGAAACATTCCAAAACTTGATATATATTCAAGCATCGGACTTTTGAAATGAGCAATGCTTGCATTTTTTGTTGAAAATCCACCAGTTGAAATTGTTGTAAAAGCATGACAAACTGCATCATAAATATCCATTCCAGCAATAAAATAAAGAATGATTATAATAGCTGTAATTCCAATATAGATAAACCACAATGATTTAGCTGTATCAATAATTCTTGGCCTCAGTTTATCAACACTTATCTCAGGAACTTCAGCCTTAAAAAGTTGCATCCCTCCAATACCCATAAGAGGCAAAACAGCAAGGACAAAAACTATAATTCCCATTCCACCTATCCACTGGGTCATGCTTCTCCAGAAAAGAAGTCCTGCAGGCAGGCTTTCCACATCAGCAAAAATGCTTGCGCCTGTTGTTGTAAAGCCAGACATTGCCTCAAAAAAGGCGTCTGTAAAGGAACTCACAGAGCCTGTAAAAATATAAGGAAGACAACCAAAAAAGGCAACAGCTATCCATGTAAGCGTTACTGTCATAAAAGCTTCTCTATACATCAATTCTTCATGTCTGTATTGTTTAGTTAAAGCGAGCATAACAGTACCACAGAAGAACGTTAAAAAACACGATAACCCTAATGCTGGTATGTCCGAAGAATGATTAATAATTGAGACCAGTATGGGAATAATCATAAAAATTGAAAGAATAATAAGAATTATGCCAATAATGTTTATTACAGTTTTATAGTTCATGTGAGAAGTTTTTCAACTTCCTTTATTGAATCTTTAAGGGCAAAGATAATTAATTTATCTTTTTCTTTTATAAAATCTTCACCTGAAGGGATTATGATACGGTCATCTCTGATGATTGCTCCAAGTATAGAATTTTTTGGAAAAATTCCTTCTTTCAATGTTTTTCCTATTAGAGATGAAGTTTTATTAACAACCACTTCTATTATTTCAGCCTTATTTTCGGCAATAGCTGTAAGAGATAATACTTCTCCCTTTCTTACATATCTGAGAATAATGCCTGCTGTAATTAATCTTGGACTTAAAACAGATTGAATTCCCAGGTTGTGTGCAAGAGGCACGTAGTCTGTTCTATTTACAAGAGCTATAACTTTTTTTGCTCCGAGTTTTTTTGCAAGTAAAGATGCCATGATATTTAGTTCATCATTGTTAGAACATGCAATATATGTATCCATATTGCTTATATTTTCTTCTAACAGAAGCTGCTTATCTGCTCCATCTCCATGAAGAACCAATGATTTACCAAGATGTTTGCTTAAAAATTTACATCTTTCAGGGTCCTTTTCTATTATTTTAATATCTGCCCTGTTTTCCATTTTGCTTGCTATATAGTATCCAATTCTTCCTCCACCAAGAATCATAATCTTTTTTGCAGGTTTCGCAGGTACTCCAAGACTTTGAGCAACCTCCTCAACTTCTTCTTTTCTTACAGGTATGTAAACTATATTCCCTTCATTTAAAATATCTTCTCCAGAAGGCACTATAACATTTTCATCCCTTTCTATTATTCCTATGATAAAATCCTTTTTTAAAAATGTTTTGATAGATTTTAATTTTTTTCCTGTAATTGGACTATCTTGAGGAATTTTAAACCCTATAACCTTTATCTTTCCCTTTTCAAATTCTATTATTTCACTCGCAAAAGGGCTTTCAATAAGCCTTGATACCGCTTCTGCAGCTTCAAGTTCAGGATTAATAGCAGGGTCAATATCAAGATTGGCTTTACCAAGCAGTTCTTTATTAAAAAAGTAGTCGGGATTTCGTATCCTTGCAATTTTTCGCTTTATATTGAACATTGCCTTGCCAAGAAGGCAGGCAATCATATTCGTTTCATCACTGTTTGTTACTGCAAGTAAAAGGTCGGCGTTATCTGCACCTGCTTCTTTAAAAGCGGAAGGGTCGCTTCCTTCTGCCTCTATTGTAGCAATATCAAGCTCTTCTGAAATTCTTCTAAGCTTGCTCCCATCTCTATCAATAATTACAACATCAACCCCTTCATAGGTAAGAAACTTTGCAATTTGATATCCGACCTCACCAGCACCAACAATTATTACTCTCATCGTTACTCCTTTGAAATTGTGAAAAAATTATATCATTAAAGATTAAAAATGAGCAATTTAAGAAACAATCCTGTTTCAGATAGATTATTTTTGATGAAAGGCGTATGATTGTATCAGATAAAATTTTTTGATATAATGAGTGTGAGGTTTTGAGATGAGAATTAAAGTTATTTTTTATGCCCCCAAACTTCCCATACTTTATAGAAACAGATTTATGTCTCTGATAAAAGATTCTCTGGAAAAATCTGATAGTGCTTATAAAGAAAAACTTTATCCAGATAAAAGCCAAGAAATAACTAAAGTGGTAAAGCCATTTTGCTTCTGTGTAACCATACCTGCATCAAGACAGACTAAAAAAGAAAAAATAATCATAGACAAAGATTTTGAGATAGAAGATACGGTTTTTTATTTTTTAGACACAGGCTATGTATCTCTCATAGTTAGTTCTTCTGATTATGAGTTTATGGTTAATCTTTATAATGGACTTCTTGAGAATAAATCCTTTCAATTTAGTGATGAGCTAACATTCATGCTAAAAAGGATATTTATGCTTAATGAGAAAAAAATTGAAAATGATAGCGTTACTTTTAAAACACTCTGTCCAGCTTTGATTGAAACCAAAGATGGAAAACCAATTTTGCCCTCTGATAATGTGGAGGACTTTAATATTGAGTTTAATGCAATACATGATAGAATTTTCAAGGACATAAGAGGATACGGACTGAAGAGAGCACTTGAATTTGAGCCTTTGAGTCTTAAAAAACAGGTGGTTAAACATACATTGAAAGGCTTTAGAGAAAAGACTGGTAAACCCTACATGACGCTAACCTGTTTTGAAGGCTCTTTCAGACTGAGCGGAGACCCTGAGGATTTAAGATTGCTTTATCAGATAGGGATTGGCTTAAGGACAGGACAGGGCTTTGGCATGGTAGAGGTGTGTTAAGGTGTTAGAAAAAAACGGACAAACGATGCCCTATAAGGCTGTCATTAAAATTTTGGAGAATATACTATACAAGAAAGCTAAAGAGAATTTATATAGAAGTGTCTATGTTAATAACATTAAAAGAATTATTAACAGATTAATTTATTAGGTGTAGGCATGGTGAATGATAGTATAAAACTCTATCCATCAACAGTTAAACATAAAATCTACATGAGAGATTGGTATTTCAATGCTGGGATAGTAGGATTTCTTAATATAATCACAGATGGGAAGGAATTAGATAGTATTCCATATCTAACAATTGGTGAGAATTATATTGAATTTAGTGATGAAATTTTTGAAGGTTTTGAGGAGAAATTTAGCAAATATGCTTTTTTGAAATTTTTTAATGTTAATGCTTATCTTCAGCGTTTACAAAAAGCTCAAAAAGATTTAACTGAAAAAAAGACAAAAATCAAACCTGAACAGATAAGAAAAAAACTTGAAGAGATTGAAAAACCCCCATATAAGGATTTTTTGAAATTATTGAATATACCGGTTTGGGAGTATAAGTCCGCTGAAGATTTTATAGACAATCTTGAAAAAGCTCAGTCTAAGTTAAAAAATCTCTCTAAAAATCAAATTTTTGAGATTCTAAACAAAACCCCTGAAGGCAAGGAGTCAATACAAATTTTTATCAATCAGAAATTGAAAGGTGTATGTTCTCATGAAAATGTTTCAGAATATGTAAGCAGGATAAAAGCTATGAAATACTCAAAGAAATTAAAGAATAATGAACTATGTCCATCCTGTCAAGAAAAAAAGGCAGAATACGAATTTAACAATGCTGTATCTAATATCATTGGATTCAACAAAGATAACTCAAACTGGATATGGGGATTTAAGGTTTCAAAACTTCAAATATGTCCTTTATGTGCTATTATTTACAGTTGCGCTTTTGCCTCCTTTGCTTATGTTTTAAAAATAGCCGAAGGAGAATATCTGAATTATTTTTATTTCCCCAATGAGAACACAAATTTAAAAACACTTTATGAAATAGTTAAAACATTTAATCTTTTAATTGACAACATTGAAGAAAACAGCAATCTTCTCTATGTAATGATAAAGCAAATAGTGGATTATATAACAAAGAAACAGATAAATCGTATCTCAGAAAATATTAATTTTATTGAAATTGCTGACAATCCCATTCTTGCAGGTCAAGGGACTAAAGGATACAATATTTACAACTACAATATTAGCCCTGATATAGCTATGTTTCTTGATTTGCAGTTTAAAAATGAAAGTGTTCCGAAAGGTTATTATGTCCTAAATAAAAATTACTGTAGTATTGAAGAGGAACTTTTGAAACTTGCCATTAGTTATCAGATTGATTACTCAACTCTCTACAGATATTTTGCATACTATTTAGACACTGATAATTACTCAACTAAATATAACTTGAATAAAGTTATGAATTTTGTAATTAAATATATCCAATGGGTAAGAGGTGAAAGCATGGAGAAAAGTCAAAAAATAATTAACAAAGGCTACCTTAGTGGACTTAGCCTTCGCAATGAACTTATAAAAAAGGGTAAAGAAAATCAGATTAACGGATTAGTTTATGGTTTTTTGAATGACTTAAAAATAGGTGACAGAGAAAAATTTCTTGACAAGTATCTGAGGATAGTAATGTCTCATAATCAACCAAATCGTTTTGGTAAGGATGAAATGCTTGATGATGATTATTTCTTGCAGTTTGGTTACTCATTTGTTAGTGGTTTAATTAGTAAAAGTGGCATAGAGAATAATACTGGAACAAATGATATAGAGGAGGAGTAATTATGATAGCCCAAAAATATTTACATCTGGCAGTAATCTTTAAAGCATCAAATTTAAACTATGGCGAGGGTGTTGGGAATATTCTTACACTAAAAAAAGTTACTACTGAGGGGAAAAACTATTCTTACATAAGCAGGCAGGCGCTGAGATATGACGTTGTGAGAATGCTTAATGAGCTTTGCGGTTATAGACTTACTGATGTTGATAGGCAAGCTGGTGTTATCCAATTTGCCGAACATGCTACTATCAAAGATTTTCCCGAGATAGATTTCTTTGGTTATATGAAAACTACAACTTCTAACAAGATTAGAAAAGCTGTAGTGAGACTCACCGATGCTGTAAGCCTTGAACCATTCTATAATGAACTTGAATTTGCAACCAATAAAGGACTTGCAGATAGAATTCCAAACAATGTAGGTAATGACATTTTTCAGGCTGAAATTCATCGTTCATATTATTGTTACACTTTAACCTGCAATCTTGAGGAGATAGGTGTTGATCCTATATATGAAATTGTTCTTGATAATACAGAGAGATCAAATAGAGTAAAATGTCTGTTGAATGTTATTAAGCTACTTAACAGAGACATAAGAGGTAAAAGAGAAAACCTTTCTCCTTTATTTGTAATAGGTGGATTATATGATGTTGGTAATCCATTCTTTTACAACAGAATAAAGCTTTCTTTTACCAAAGATAAGATTATGCTTAATGAAAAATTAATAAACAGCACTCTTGCTATTAAAACCTTTGAAAATACTGTTGGACAACAGAGTATGTTAGGTTATATTGATGGAGAATTTTCAAATATAGATGACATAGACATTAAAGATAAGTTTCCAATAGAAGATTTTTTCACTAAACTTAATGAAAAAATTGATAATTTTTATAATGGCTTGAAATGAAAGCTGTTAGAATCAAACTCTATCAGAATATGGTTAATTACAGAAAGGAGTTGAGCTATGGCTATGTGCAGACTTATCCACTTCCAACTCCTTCAATGGTAAAAGGTATGGCTCATAGTCTTTTAAACCTAAACAAATACCACAATCTAAAAATATCCATACAGGGTAACTATGCCTCTGTAGTAACAAATATGCAGAAGGTATACAAATTTGATAGAGTCAGAGATGATAAAAAAAGGGAATTTATAGACCCTCGCCCACGGATTTATGCTGGCGGGCAAAGGGTATTAAACCAAGGCATAATGTTTGTTGACGAAATAGTTGATATGGAACTTATTCTTCATATATCCTTTGATGATGAAGGGTTGAATGACAAACTTCTTGAGGCATTAAAGCAGAAAACTGTTATTCTCGGCAGAAATGAAGATATTGCAAGAGTGGATTTTGAAGATACAAGTCTTGTTGACATTTTATCATTCAGTGATGAATACAGGCTTCCATACAATATATATCTTGCACCTGAGCTTTGTAAAAAAGAGCAATTGGAGGGGACATGTTATAGATTGCCTTTTTATTATGAGCCTGTAAATTCATTCACAGATAAAAGAATTTTTAGGTATGTTAACGCAATCTACATTGCAAAGGGCAATAAAATTCAATATTCAGAAATTAATGTTGACAGTGATAGGTATATAGTAAGTTTTTTGTCAATATAAAAATGCCTGTATTTGCTAAATCAAATCCTCCTGAAACTATTGAAGAACACAACAAAAAAATATTTGAAAATTATGAGAGAATAAAACCATTTCTTGATCCAGAAAAAATCAAAAAATATGATGAAGTAATCAAAAAAATTATTTATTATCATGACCTTGGCAAGTTAAATCATAAATTTCAGAATAAGCTTGGATTATCTAAAAAAGTAATAATACCAGAACTAAAAGATATTGATGAAATACCTCATGAATGGTTATCCTTAGCCTTCCTCTCAAGAGAAGACAAAAGATATTTTCATACTTTGAGTACTGATACCATCCATTTTGCTGACCTTGTTCAATACTGCATCGCATTTCATCATACAAGGACAAAGCCTTTTGATAAGAAAGCCTTAGAGAAAACTATTTGTCATGATCTTGAAAAAAATAAAGGATTATTAGGGATAAACCATTCTTTAAATTTTGACTATGACATATTTAAAGATATAAAACAGAAAATTGATTCACAAAAAAATTTTAAGAATTATTTTGAACTGCTTGTTTTTCTTAAAGGCATACTGCATAAATGTGATTATACTGCTTCTGCTAATATTGAGCCTGAAAGTCACTATTCAGGCAATTATGAAAAAGATTTCAATAATTGGTTATCTAAAAAAGGATGGCATCTTAAACCTTTTCAAAATGAGGCAAAAAGACTATCAGATAAGAGCGTAGTTCTTGTAGCTTCCACAGGTACGGGAAAAACCGAATATTCAATGAACTGGATAAATGGACAAAAGGCATTTTATCTTTTGGGCATTAGAACTGCGGTTAATGAAATGTATAGAAGATTTAAAGATATATTCGGTGAGAATGTATCTCTATTACATGGTGAAATTAGTAATATAATTGAGGATGATGATACAGAGGAAAGATATGTTGAAAGAATTGAAACTGCAAGAAAACTTTCTACTCCCCTGACTGTAGCAACTGCTGACCAACTTGTAACATCAGTTTTCAAATATAATGGATTTGAAATGACATATCTTACTGCTTCCTATTCAAAGATTGTGCTTGATGAGATACAGAGCTTTTCTCCAGACTCTATTGCGGCAATAATGGTTTTTCTAAAGGAAGTTCATAGGCTTGGTAGTAAATTTCTTATTATGACAGCAACACTCCCACCTTTTATTAAAGAAGAATTAAAGGAGTTGCAGAATGTGGAATTTCCTGAGCCTGTATTGTTGCCAAATAAGCGACATTTTATTACCGTTTATGATGAACCAATTGACAGCGAACGGTCATTGAAGATGATTGATAAAAACTTCAAATCAGGCAAAAAAATACTGATTGTCTGTAACACTGTAAAAAAAGCACAGCAAATGTATGATATGCTAAAAAATTTTAATCCATCACTGCTACACTCAAGATACATACTGAAAGATAGAAAAAATAAAGAAAGCAGAGACCACGGAATAATGGCTGTCAATAACCCTAAACATCCACCTGTAATCTGGATAGCTACTCAGGTGGTAGAAGCGAGCCTTGATTTAGATTTTGATGCATTGTTTACAGAATGCTCCCCCATAGATAGTCTTTTACAGAGATTTGGAAGATGCTGGAGAAAAAGAGAATATACAGATAATAAGCCCAATATTCACATTTTTAAAGCTGAAGACAATAGGATTTATGATAAAGAACTTCTTGACAGAACTTATTCTCTAATTTTTAATAATTACAAGAATAAAATCATGGATGAGAGAGATAAGCAAGATGCGATATTCACAATTTTTAAAGATATTGAGAAGACAAAATATTATGAAAAATACAAGCGAAATAAAGAATTGCTTGAATTAGGTTTTAAGGCTCAATCAAAGACCGAAGCTGAAGCCTTTTTTAGAAACATAGCTTTCAATTATTGCGTTATTCCTCGTCTTGTTTATGAAGAAAATGAGAAGGAAATAAGGAATTTGATAGAACTTATAGACAATAAAGATACAGAAAAAATGCAACGTATTAAGGCTAAAGCTAAGATAAAAGATTTTATAATTCCTCTTCAGATATTTGGAAATTTCAAAAATTTAACCCCTGTGCCTGATTCTGAATATTGCAAAAGAAACAATATAATGATAATGAACGAAGTTACCTACTCTTATGAGAAAGGTTTACAATTAAAGGATACAGCTGGAGAAGGAGTACTTATAGACTAAATATTAGAATTGAATCAGTTTTGCAAAAATCTGTAATTTTTGGTAATATATTACCAAAATATTAGGGAGTATGAATGCTTTTTCATAGGATTATTTCATCAAAGCTATCCACTGCAATGAGGTATTTTCCTGCTGTTTTTCTTACAGGTGCAAGGCAGGTTGGCAAATCAACTCTTGCACTGTCTATGTTTAAAAACTATGTAACCCTTGATGATACAACCGTGTATGAATCCGCTTTAGCAGACCCTCCGCTTTTCGTCAGTAATCTAAAAAAACCTGTTGTCATTGACGAAATACAAAAATTGCCAAGACTTTTAAATTCAATAAAGCTTGACATAGATAAAAACAGAATTAATGGGAGTTACCTGTTAACAGGTTCTGCTAATATATTGGCATTTAAAGACATATCGGACACGCTTGCAGGAAGAATGGCAATTATTGAGCTTTTTCCTTTAAGTTGTAAGGAGATTTCTAAAAAGACGGAAAATGTGATTGAAATACTCTTTAATGCCAATTTTAAAGATTTCACTTTACCATTAATAGAGACTGATTTAATTATTGAACAGGTCATCAAGGGTGGATATCCCGAGATTCAAAAGATAGACACAGTAACTGGAAGATATTTATGGTTTAGTTCATATATACGGACATACATTGAAAGAGATGTTAGAGACTTGGGAGAGTTGAGAAATCTTGATAAGTTTATAAAAATGTTTAATTTGCTTGCGCCAAGGTCTGCCAATTTGCTTAATAAATCAGATATTGCTCGTGATGCTCAATTAGAAATTAAAACCCTTGAGAACTATCTTAATTTATTGAAAATGGTCTATCAAATTTACATTTTAGCACCTTACAGCAGAAACATAAGCAAACGAATAATCAAGACAGGGAAACTATTTTTCACAGACAGTGGCATATTATCTCATTTGCTTGGAGTATCAACAAAAGAAGACCTCATGCAGTCTCCCTACAAAGGCTTAATTTTTGAGACATTTGTATTTTCTGAAATTCTTAAGGCCACAAAGTATTCAGATAAACCTGCTGAGCTTTTCTTTTACAGAACCCATGACAGGCAGGAAATTGATTTTGTTATTGAGCAGGGCAGAAGCATTATTGCCATTGAGGTAAAATTTTCAAAAACTGTAACGCGGGATGACTTTAAATATATTGCTTCTTTAGATAAAGCCGTCCGTAATCTTAAAGCGGGATATGTTTTATACATGGGAGAAAGGATTCTTCCTTTTGGAGAGAAGTTTTTTGCTTTACCAGTTAGTATACTTTTTTAATTTAAAATGGAAACATTAAGACAGGAATTTGACTTTCAGACTCTCAGGACAAACGGGATAAAGGTCAACTACCTCTATGTCTGCGAGCGGAAGCTCTGGTTTTTTGACAGAGGAATTCAAATGGAGTCAAAATCTGATAAAGTCCTTATGGGAAAGCTTCTTTCAGAGTATTCCTATCCTGCAGAAGAAAAACGGGAATTACTCATTGATAACCTGATAAACATTGATATCGTAGGCGATGACCAGATAAGAGAAGTGAAATACAGTAATCGCCTTGCCCATGCAGATAGAATTCAACTTTTGTATTATCTTTACTATCTAAAGCAGATTGGAATTGAAAAAAAGGGTATCATAAACTATCCAAAAATGCGTAAAAGAGAGGAAATTACTCTTACACCTGAAGCGGAGAGGGAGGTTGAGGAGGCTTTAGTTAGAGTAAGGGAAATTGTGAGCATGGAAAAACCACCTGAATTAAAGAAAAAACCTTATTGCACAAAGTGTGCTTATTTTGAGTTTTGCTGGAGTTGAACGATGAGAAACTATTACATATTCTCAAATGGAAGAATCAGGCGGAAGGAAAATACAATATACATAGAAAATGAACAAGGAGACAGGAAAGCCATTCCTATTGAGGATGTTGATACAATACATATTTTTGGTGAAGTTGACCTAAATACCAAGCTACTTAATTTCATATGCCAACAAGGAAAGACTGTTCACTTTTACAACTACTACGGATTTTACTCAGGTAGCCTTATGCCAAGAGAAAGAAATGTCTCAGGACATATTGTGGTAAAACAGGTTGAGCATTTTCTTGACCCTGAGCGAAGATTTTATCTTGCCTATTCCTTTGTAGAGGGTGCGATATTTCATATGGTCAGGAATCTCAGAGAATACAAAAACACTGATGAATTTCAGGAGAAAATCAAGAAAGAATTGAGTAATGCAGTTGAGACAACAAAGATAAGCGAGCTTATGGGATGTGAAGGAAGAGCAAGGGATTTTTATTACGAGGCATTTAATACCTTTTTAAAATCAGATTTCTCAATGGGAAAAAGAGAAAAAAGACCTCCAAGGAATCCAATTAATGCTCTTATTTCTTTTGCAAACAGCATGATTTACACCACTGTGCTTAATGAAATATATCACACCCAGCTTAATCCGACAGTGAGCTACCTGCATGAACCAAGCGAAAGAAGATACTCTCTAAGTCTTGACATTGCCGAGATTTTTAAGCCTCTTTTAGCTGATGCAATCATTTTCAAACTTATAAACAACAACATGATAAAGCTGGATGACTTTGAAGAAGATGTTAACTATTGTTATTTAAACGAAAGTGGTAGAAAAAAATTTATCAGAGAGTTTGACCAGAAATTAAGCACAACAATAAAACATAGGAAGCTTAAAAGAAATGTCTCCTACAGGACGATAATCAGAATTGAATGTTACAAACTCATAAAACATTTCATTGGAGATGAAGTGTATGCTCCTTTTAAGGCTTGGTGGTGAGTTAGATAATGTTCTTGCTATTTTAGGCTACAGTAAAATTTTTTATTATTCTGAAAATTTTCATTCTGAAGGTTTTGCTGTCATTCTGAGCGAAGCGAAGAATCTTAGATTTTAATTTAGGAATAAATTAAAATGCCTTATTTAATCGTCACATATGACATTGCTGAAGAGAGAGTAAACAAGGTTCGCAAAATACTTAAGAAGTATTTCATGTGGGTGCAGAACTCTGTATTTGAGGGAGAGATAACAGAGGGAAAGCTTTTAAAATGTAAGCTTGAACTGGAAAAGGTCATAGACAAAGAAGTAGATTCAGTATACTTCTACAGCCTTGAAAACAGGCTAAATTACAGAAAAACCGTATTAGGCATCGAAAAAGAAATAACGGGTAATATTTTATAGATAAATTGTGAGTAAACATTTTGAACTAAGCGGAAATCTCTATTTATTTTTATTAATTCTCACATTTAGAATGAGCACATTGCTTATGCCGAACCATTTTTTTATTTATGAGTGGAATTTACATATGGTATTCCGAATTGGAATTACCTATATTATTCCGATTTTCTCTTTGTCATTCTTATTATTTGTCTGTCATCTTTTTGTCATTCCGTTATCTTTTGTCATTCCGTCATTTTTTCTGTCATTCCGAACGAAGTGAGGAATCTCTTTCTATTATTAAGTCTGCATCAAACCTGTTTTAAGTCGGAGGTTAGGCGAGAGATAATATTATCAATAATTTGAAAAGTGATTTTGGACATTTTTTAAAAATTGATTAAAGGTCTGATGCAAATAACTTGTTTTTTGAGGGGGTTCTCAGATGCGATAATTTTTTTGTAAAATTTAGAAATATAAAGAATTTTGGGAGCAATTCATTGTTCATTGACAAGCTGGGTTTCATCTGAACCATGTGGGATATAAAGCCAATAGCCTCAACAATGTTTGCAGGTCCAGCATCGTTTCATCTGAACCATGTGGGATATAAAGGTGTGGGGGCATCTTTGTTCCTACTGAGGATTTCATGTTTCATCTGAACCATGTGGGATATAAAGGACTAAATTGCCAACCAGAAGCGTGATAATCCACCAGGTTTCATCTGAACCATGTGGGATATAAAGGATGGTTCAGTGACTGTGAAGTCAAGCATCCAGCTTGTTTCATCTGAACCATGTGGGATATAAAGACAATCAAAGATGGTGAATATCTGATATGTGTGCCAAGTTTCATCTGAACCATGTGGGATATAAAGTACCTACCAGTTGCCCAATTTGTGCGAAAAAGGGAGCAAAGTTTCATCTGAACCATGTGGGATATAAAGGAGGTCTTGTGGTAATAGTGATTTTTCTATCAAGGTCGTTTCATCTGAACCATGTGGGATATAAAGAATACTCTCCCCGTCAAACTTCCAACAAAGCCTGTCTGTTTCATCTGAACCATGTGGGATATAAAGTGAAAAAATAAAGGTTTTTGGCAGTTTGGAAATTTTGTTTCATCTGAACCATGTGGGATATAAAGTAAGTCTGCATCTGGAATATGTGCCCAGTTGAAGTTGTTTCATCTGAACCATGTGGGATATAAAGTTCAGAAAAAACTGCCAAAGATGTCAGAATAGCTTTTAGTTTCATCTGAACCATGTGGGATATAAAGAGATTCCATCCTGGAGGGCTTGCATGGGATGAAGTTGTTTCATCTGAACCATGTGGGATATAAAGAGACCAAAGCAGACGGTAAGCGAGTGGGCGGACGAGTTTCATCTGAACCATGTGGGATATAAAGGCAGAGCCCGCAGCTCCACCAGAGCCACCTGCACCAGTTTCATCTGAACCATGTGGGATATAAAGTGTTTCAAGGGGAAGGTTCACGATGTAAAAACAAGGTTTCATCTGAACCATGTGGGATATAAAGAAAGCAGTAATTTTAAGAAGATTGATTTTTGCAGGAGTTTCATCTGAACCATGTGGGATATAAAGGTTTATGTTATAGAGAATTTGCCAGGGCAGGATGGGAGTTTCATCTGAACCATGTGGGATATAAAGTATTTAGACTTGCCTACGATGCAGTAGAGCAGTATAAGTTTCATCTGAACCATGTGGGATATAAAGGTATGGGTTCAAATGTCAGCACTTTCAGGGAAAGTTAGTTTCATCTGAACCATGTGGGATATAAAGCTTGAAATATCTCTTGTAAGCATTCCTGCAGATGCAGTTTCATCTGAACCATGTGGGATATAAAGATAACAACGAAAATAGTAACTTATCAAAAAACAAAGTTTCATCTGAACCATGTGGGATATAAAGGAAGGGGTTAATGTCAAAGACAAAAACATAGAAGAGGTTTCATCTGAACCATGTGGGATATAAAGTTGTAGTTTGTTATTTCCGCTGTTGTGTCAGTACAGTGTTTCATCTGAACCATGTGGGATATAAAGGTTATTATTGTCCTTGCTGGTTGAGTAATAAATTTGATATTGTTTCATCTGAACCATGTGGGATATAAAGTCTGTTAAAAACATTAAACTTGACGAACTGCTGATAGTTTCATCTGAACCATGTGGGATATAAAGAAGAAAATGCCGAAACAATTTCTTCTGGCATACACAGTTTCATCTGAACCATGTGGGATATAAAGGTATCGCTTTATCATTGTCTCATTCCATTCGTTTAAGTTTCATCTGAACCATGTGGGATATAAAGTAGGAAGGACCCCTCTCCCCGCCTCAACTAACTCAGGGTTTCATCTGAACCATGTGGGATATAAAGACGCTTAGAGAAAGAAGTAGAGATTTTGAACGCAACAGTTTCATCTGAACCATGTGGGATATAAAGTCTTGTTCGGTTATAAACTAAATATCTCAAGCATTCAGTTTCATCTGAACCATGTGGGATATAAAGAGATTAGCTCTGGTTGGGATAAAAGCTCTTGCAACGTTTCATCTGAACCATGTGGGATATAAAGTGTAAGATATTGATTGCAATAAAGCCGATACATACGTTTCATCTGAACCATGTGGGATATAAAGTCTTTGTTATAGATGATTTTGTCTTTAGGAATTTCAGTTTCATCTGAACCATGTGGGATATAAAGTATTGTTGAATTGGAGACATATGTGGCGATGGGTCTACGTTTCATCTGAACCATGTGGGATATAAAGTCACTCACTAAGTTAGATTTGTCTAACAAAGTTCACTGTTTCATCTGAACCATGTGGGATATAAAGAGAGCTAAAGACAATGCGTATCTTTTTGCATATGTGAGTTTCATCTGAACCATGTGGGATATAAAGAAAGAAGTTCAGAGACATAACAATATGCTTTATAACGTTTCATCTGAACCATGTGGGATATAAAGATATTGGTAAAGCCACACTTTTTGGCAAAGACTATGTTTCATCTGAACCATGTGGGATATAAAGTGTTTTAACGCAACAGCAACTTGGATCTTTTATTGTGTTTCATCTGAACCATGTGGGATATAAAGATAGATACAAGGTATTTTAAGGATTTAGAACTTGAAATGTTTCATCTGAACCATGTGGGATATAAAGATCTCAACTTCATCAACAGTAACATTCTGTCCCGTTGGTTTCATCTGAACCATGTGGGATATAAAGTTTTTTAACATATTTTCTGTAACATCCTTTTGCATCGTTTCATCTGAACCATGTGGGATATAAAGAGAGCTAAAGACAATGCGTATCTTTTTGCATATGTGATGTTTCATCTGAACCATGTGGGATATAAAGTCAAACTTCCAACAAAGCCTGTCTCCACTACCAACGGGTTTCATCTGAACCATGTGGGATATAAAGGAATTTATTTGTGATAATTTTTATACTAAGTTAAGAAACTTGTTTCATCTGAACCATGTGGGATATAAAGACAGTTCCAGAAGTGCTTCAGAAGGTTATGATGATTTGTTTCATCTGAACCATGTGGGATATAAAGTTTTGTAAGACCTTCTATTGTCAAAACGTGGTTTTCGTTTCATCTGAACCATGTGGGATATAAAGTCTTAATGCTATTCCTAATGCTCTTGTATCTGGTCTCGTTTCATCTGAACCATGTGGGATATAAAGTTGTCAATAAAATCAAACACAAAGAGTTTGTTGAACGTTTCATCTGAACCATGTGGGATATAAAGTGCTTTCTAAATGTTTTATCAGGTCCAGCATCATAGTTTCATCTGAACCATGTGGGATATAAAGGCATCATACATCTTGCATTTTCAAGTTTGTCAATATTAGTTTCATCTGAACCATGTGGGATATAAAGGAAGACTTTGAAGTTGAAATCTAAACAAAAAAATGGCGTTTCATCTGAACCATGTGGGATATAAAGCGGAGCTCTTTATACTGCCCAACACAGTATGGACTCGTTTCATCTGAACCATGTGGGATATAAAGATCAAAGATTTAGCTTTCTGGCATTTTTTCATGAATTCGTTTCATCTGAACCATGTGGGATATAAAGCAAACATAAAAAACAGAATTTGCAAAGTATAAAATTGTTTCATCTGAACCATGTGGGATATAAAGAGATGGTGAGCCAGAAAGGGCTTTTCTTTTTGAGTATGAGAATGTTTCATCTGAACCATGTGGGATATAAAGTTTAAAAATTATATAAA
Source organism: Thermodesulfovibrio yellowstonii DSM 11347 (assembly GCF_000020985.1). Taxonomy (NCBI): domain Bacteria; kingdom Pseudomonadati; phylum Nitrospirota; class Thermodesulfovibrionia; order Thermodesulfovibrionales; family Thermodesulfovibrionaceae; genus Thermodesulfovibrio; species Thermodesulfovibrio yellowstonii. Next base: position 1,933,493 of record NC_011296.1, on the reverse strand, counting down.
CAGCATATATAGATGCAAAAAGTTTCATCTGAACCATGTGGGATATAAAGACTTATTCTATCAAATAATACAAATGTCCTCACCCTCGTTTCATCTGAACCATGTGGGATATAAAGTGTGGAGCTAAAAAGTTTCTGTTATGGTCAACAAGCAGTTTCATCTGAACCATGTGGGATATAAAGAAAGAATATTGCGGCATCTTGAATAATTACGGGTTCAGTTTCATCTGAACCATGTGGGATATAAAGTGCAGTATGGTTCCGGTTCTTTCAGTTCTTCAAGCAGTTTCATCTGAACCATGTGGGATATAAAGACAACAGAACAAATTCGTGATTGGGTTGAGAGTAATAGTTTCATCTGAACCATGTGGGATATAAAGTGAGATAAGGTATTGCTTTAACTTTTCTGGCAAATATGTTTCATCTGAACCATGTGGGATATAAAGCTTGATTGTTTTTCAAGAACCCAAAAATAAGTATAAGTTTCATCTGAACCATGTGGGATATAAAGATTGGTGCATCTACTATTGCCACAGCCCTTATGGCATGTTTCATCTGAACCATGTGGGATATAAAGCAAGAACCCGCATCTGTGCGGAAAAAGGGATAGATGTTTCATCTGAACCATGTGGGATATAAAGCAATGCAGATAGTGCTTAAGAACATGCAATCAACGGTTTCATCTGAACCATGTGGGATATAAAGAGCAACTACTTTCAAAATTACATATAAATTTCCATGTTTCATCTGAACCATGTGGGATATAAAGTTGCCTGTATCTGCGATTGACAAGGGAGATGTTAAGTTTCATCTGAACCATGTGGGATATAAAGAATATAATGATGAATTATAGAATTCATTCTAAAAAAGAGTTTCATCTGAACCATGTGGGATATAAAGACAATAGCAGTGGTTTCACCATCTTTAACAGTTACAGTTGGTTTCATCTGAACCATGTGGGATATAAAGAAGTGCAAATTGAAAAGCACGAAGGCAAGGCAACAACGTTTCATCTGAACCATGTGGGATATAAAGGTTTTAAGTAAACTACGTTACGTAGTTTACTTTACAGTTTCATCTGAACCATGTGGGATATAAAGTCTTCTGAGCAGGTTTTTCTTCAACCTTCTTAGCTTCGTTTCATCTGAACCATGTGGGATATAAAGTCTTCTCTGAAAACTCTTTCTCGCTCATCAGCACATCTGTTTCATCTGAACCATGTGGGATATAAAGTAGAAGATACTCAAGCCAATGAGAAAACTGACATGTTGTTTCATCTGAACCATGTGGGATATAAAGTTCGGTTGTGTTTTTTAGTGTTCTGTAAAACAAGTATGTTTCATCTGAACCATGTGGGATATAAAGGTTGGAGAAATTGCTTACATAACAATAGAAGCAGTAGTTTCATCTGAACCATGTGGGATATAAAGCAGAGATTACTTTTTTGTCTTTTACAGCAGTGGTTGCCGTTTCATCTGAACCATGTGGGATATAAAGGTTGGAGAAATTGCTTACATAACAATAGAAGCAGTAGTTTCATCTGAACCATGTGGGATATAAAGCAGAGATTACTTTTTTGTCTTTTACAGCAGTGGTTGCCGTTTCATCTGAACCATGTGGGATATAAAGTAAAGAAATCATCATTAGAAATTTCAACTTCAAATTCGTTTCATCTGAACCATGTGGGATATAAAGGTTCAAGCTCTTGTTCACTTCTTGCAAATACATGCTGTTTCATCTGAACCATGTGGGATATAAAGTCGAGTCCTGATAATTATATAAATCCATCAACTCCGTTTCATCTGAACCATGTGGGATATAAAGCCAAAGGCGGTGGTACTGAATTTCTCTATATAATGCGTTTCATCTGAACCATGTGGGATATAAAGTTAATTTAATTCTCTCTATAGGAACTTCAAAGAGAAGTTTCATCTGAACCATGTGGGATATAAAGGCAGGATTAATTATAGGAGTTTTTACTCTTAACATCGTTTCATCTGAACCATGTGGGATATAAAGTTTGCTTTTAATGAAATATTAGCATTATTTATTAAAGTTTCATCTGAACCATGTGGGATATAAAGCTTGCATAGACAAGCCAAGCCTCTGACAGGCAGCCTCAAGGTTTCATCTGAACCATGTGGGATATAAAGGCAGGTATTTTCAATTGCTCCCTTAAACACATTCCCCTCGTTTCATCTGAACCATGTGGGATATAAAGCAGGTCAAGCTGTCCTATGTCTAATTTTTTCTTCATCGTTTCATCTGAACCATGTGGGATATAAAGAAAGTATGTATAGAGCTTCTTTTTCTGATTTCTTTCTAGTTTCATCTGAACCATGTGGGATATAAAGACAGTTTTAATAATTACCCTTGATTCACTTATGTAAAGTTTCATCTGAACCATGTGGGATATAAAGGCCTGATGCAGAGAATCTTTTTATTACTCCTTCAATGTTTCATCTGAACCATGTGGGATATAAAGTATACCCTGCAGTAATGTTCTGATAAATTATAAAAAGTTTCATCTGAACCATGTGGGATATAAAGTATAAGCCCTATAATTTTCTGTCTGTTTTTAGAACCGTTTCATCTGAACCATGTGGGATATAAAGACCGGGAGTATGCTGCAGTATCTTTACTATTTCTTCCTGTTTCATCTGAACCATGTGGGATATAAAGACGTTTTCGGTTCGGCGGGGTACTCTTTGTTAATTGTGTTTCATCTGAACCATGTGGGATATAAAGTTTTTCTTAACAACCCCGCCAGAGGATTTAGTCCCTGTTTCATCTGAACCATGTGGGATATAAAGGATTGAATCTGTCATATCTGTAATCCACAATCCCCGTTTCATCTGAACCATGTGGGATATAAAGAATGTTCGCCGCAGGTCATGCCAACGGACATCCTCAAGTTTCATCTGAACCATGTGGGATATAAAGTCCAATTACCCTTGCAAGTTCAGCAACATTAATGCGTGTTTCATCTGAACCATGTGGGATATAAAGTTTTTTCCTGAAGAGAAACTGCCTTATTTATATTGTGTTTCATCTGAACCATGTGGGATATAAAGCTTAGCAAGAAAACAGAGCAAACAAGAGCTAAAAAAGTTTCATCTGAACCATGTGGGATATAAAGTCAGAGGAGGGACTACCATAGCAGGAGGGATTGCGAGTTTCATCTGAACCATGTGGGATATAAAGCAATAATCCTTAGCATCTACCACCTCACGAAAGGTATGGTTTCATCTGAACCATGTGGGATATAAAGACTGTATAGTTCACAAGTATGTTTATTGCACGGTTAAGTTTCATCTGAACCATGTGGGATATAAAGTTTACTGGAGGTAGGAATAAACTTATAAAATATATTTTGTTTCATCTGAACCATGTGGGATATAAAGCAAGACCTCGCAATGGAATATCTTTGGGGTAGAATAGTTTCATCTGAACCATGTGGGATATAAAGACGATTTAGAATTAGAAAGGAAAGCTAAGCAAGAAGCAGTTTCATCTGAACCATGTGGGATATAAAGCTTCCCCACGCAAGCTCAATGAAGTTATATCCGCTCAGTTTCATCTGAACCATGTGGGATATAAAGAGTTATATTTAGTTGCTAATTCCAAAAGTATTTTTCGTTTCATCTGAACCATGTGGGATATAAAGTGCACTTGCCATTACCTACGCCAGCGAAAAATATCCAGTTTCATCTGAACCATGTGGGATATAAAGTCTAAAAATAATTCTCTTTCTGCTTTTCTTCTCAATGTTTCATCTGAACCATGTGGGATATAAAGGCAATGACACCAAAAATTTTCTTTGATGAATCTGAAGTTTCATCTGAACCATGTGGGATATAAAGTCTGGAGAAATCTGCAATTGATTACTCTGTATTCTGTTTCATCTGAACCATGTGGGATATAAAGGTGACAGATGAAGTAAGTGAAGTCAGCACCGTTCTTAGTTTCATCTGAACCATGTGGGATATAAAAGTTATCAGATGGAAGAGGTTCAAACAGAAGATGGAAGTTTCATCTGAACCATGTGGGATATAAAGTGATAAAGGCAGATTGTGAAAAGATGAGGATACACTTGTTTCATCTGAACCATGTGGGATATAAAGCAGTGGGTTAGACAGATTTTTGAAAAGATTAAATCCTGTTTCATCTGAACCATGTGGGATATAAAGGGGGTGAGCAATTTTACAGTATTTGTAAACTCATTATAATTTCTTATCTGAGACATGTTAGGGACTTCTTTGACTGCGATTTAGACGAAGAATCTCCTCCTCTGTTAGGGGACTCTTGCAAGTCAGTTTCATCAAGGAAAGCCCTCGGGGTGACCCTTGCAATTAAGATTCCTTGATATTATAAGCCTCCTTCGGAACAACAACTATCAATTGCGAACCATTTTGTTTTATTTAAAAATTTTCTTGAAAGTGTCTTTAAGTTCATTTACTGCCTTTTCAAAGACGTTTCCCTCTGTGTTTTCAGAACCCTGACCCTGAGTTTTCTGCTCATCTATTTTTTTCAAATTTTCGTTGTTAAAATTCGCCTCTATGGGTTTATTTTTCGGCTGTTTTTCTTCCATTTTCTGTAATGCTTCTTCTGCTTCTTTGAAATCTATCAGAGCAGGTGCAATTAATTCACGATTGTACTCAAGTTTTTTAGCATCATGGTCTGGATTTAATGATTGTGCTGACCTTCTTGCAGGATCTTTAACTTCCCATTCATCATATTCTCTCTTTGTTTTTATTTTCTGGGTTGCATCAAAGGCTGCCTTTGCCCATTTCGCTGCCTTTTGCTGTCTTGGTGTAAGTTTTGGGAAAACTTCTTTACTTGTGAGATGGTCTAACCACTTACCACCAAGATAGTTGTTTAAATCATAAAACAGTCCTTCGTAGTCTTCTTTCCCTAATTTACAAAGTATTCCAGTTACATTTAAAAATTCATCGGCATACTTTCCATAAACAGGAAATCTCTTTATATAATCAAGCATTACAAACTGATCAGCATTTTGTGCCTCTAAGGCACAAACAAGGCTCACCATAAAATGCTCAGGCGTATCCTTTGAGACAACTGCAAGGGCATCTGATTGGACTAAACTTTCATCAATTCCTCCTAAATCTCTGCCTTCTTCATCTGTTAAAACTAACTCTCCCACTATTCTGTAATTGTGAATGCCATCACTCATCATTTTTACTGCAGGATAGGCATATTTGGTTATGTTGTAAACTGTCTCCTCACCTGAACTGTAAGACAACACTGTAAGAACATTGTTTCCACCTGAAGATGCCATTACAGGTGTTATTTTTGTTATTCCATTAAAGACCATATCTGCTGGTAAATCAGGCGTTTTATTTACCCATTGAGGTTTAAGCCTTACTCCAACAGTCTGACCATTCCATACTTTACGTGAGGCACTGCTAAAGTAAAGCCCAAGATTTAACTTAGGAAAATACTTGCTTACCAAAGAAAGTGTAAAGGGGTGTCTGTCTCCGTATGCACCCTGCACTGCTTTAATTTTATCAAAGGCAAGACCTAAACCAACATTGACTGTTGCAATGTCTCTTTCCTCCCCTGTGCTTACTTTTATTTCATACTTCTTCGGTTGTGTAACTTTACCACCATTGTAATAAAAAAGTGCCTCTGCAATGCCTTTACTGTCTGATTTAGTCTCTATAGTAACCCCTTTTTTATCGCCTATAACTAAATAAGCGTCTTTAGGACTCTTAACTATGTGAAATGTTACAGGTGTATTTGGCTTTGTCTCTGCTATTATTTTTGCAGGAAGTTTGTTAGTTGCAGGTAGATAGGCAATGCTCCACAGGTCATCACCTGCAGCAGAAGGCATTGCGATTACTCTTACTTCTGGTGATTCCTGTTTTAGTTGTTCTTTTTGGACTTCTTTTGGTTTTTCTACGGGTTGTTCAACAGGAACACTTTTACCCATCAATTTAGCAACTGCTGATTCACCAAGTTTTTTTAGTGTATCAATATCATATGCAGTAACTTCTATAAAAACATTAGCATAACTCCAAAGACCTACATAAATATTGTAAAACTTTTGTCCACCAGCCATAGCACATTGTTTATATATGTAATAGTTTGACTTAAAAGGAATGGGAGATATTTTATCTGGATTTGCATAAAAATCACATTTATTGTGTTCGTCTGGCAGATTAGATTCTACAAACAAATGAGGACAGTTACCACCTGAGCAAACATTTCTTATTTTTTTGTCAATAATTTTTAAATATGTATAGGTATTGGGATGAACTTTTTTCCCACCAAAATATTTCTGAGCATTCTCCCACGAAACTATATAATAATCAAGCGTTACTAATTTTCCTTTTATTTGCCATTCAAAGTGAAGTTTTTTGCCATACTCTTGTTCATCGCTCTTTCTTGATAGCCCCCCTTTAGTTGTAGCCTTTAATTCTGTGATAGTCCCTCCATAAAATTTAAAGGATACAGGTTTAAAATTAAGAAGTTCTCTTGGCACCATATCAGAAACAAGAGGAGGATTGTACTCATCAAGAGACTTTTCAAAATAAGGAGTTTGCGACTGAGCAGTAAGTAATTGAGGAATTAAAATTAAAAAGATTGAAAGAAAATAAAAATACGTTCGCATTTTTTCTCCTTCTTCGTCAATTTAAAACCATATTTTGTATTCAAATTCATAGCCATTCTGTTGCGATATCTGCTTTATCTTTTCCCTAATTACCTTAAAATCAAACTTGTAATTGTATTTCTGCCCAAAAAGATTTGACTGTTCCTCAATGGTCTCCTCTATTGGTGTGCCAAAGCCCTGTTTGGTTTTGTATTTCTTGAAAGTAAACCCTGAGCTCATCTCATCATCACCTGCGGAAGAGGAAAGCCCAAACCCTGTTTCTTTAAGCATCTCGGAAAAAATAAACTTTCTATAGATATCATCAATTTTGAATTTGATTATATACATGAGTTTTTTCCTTGAAAGAAAAGATTTTCTTTCTGCTATAACTGTCTCAAATTTATATGTATCCTTCTTTTCTTCCAAACTGCCATCATAATTCTGTAATAATTTTTTTATTTCATCAATAAGCATTTTTCCTCCCCCTGAAGTTAAAGTATTTGGCTGTTTGATTTTGTAAAAAATAAGGAGACTCTTCGGCTAAAGCCTCATAATGAAAGAAAAGGGAAATGTCATCCTGAGCTATAGGCGAAGGGTTTGCGAAGAATCTCCTCCATGTTCATTATTTTTTTCCGCCCAGATCACATGAAGCAAAGGGTTTTTTAGGGTCTTTAACACAATTTTGCTGAATGGTTTTATTCTGATTCTGATTTTGTGTCTGTGTCATCTGTCTATTCTGGTTTTGCTGTGCTGGATTTCCTCCCATATCCTGAATCACCAGATTAGGAGCGATTTTTTCTGTCTGTTTTTGTTGCTGAGGCTGCTGTTGATTGCTGCTCTGAGGTACAGGTTTTTTCCCTGTGAGAATGTCTCTCATTTCTTCTGGAGATACCATTTTAGGTTGATTTTGACTATTTGCCTTTTCTTCCTCAGAGCGAGGTTTTGAAACAAATATAGAATTCATCTTCTTTGGGTCTGTTTTTGTTTTGATAACATCTGGTTTGGTGGGAGTGTTTTGAATTGTAACGGATTTGTTTTCTGGAGTAGTTTGAGCTTGTGGATTAGTTTTTTGTTGAGGTAAATTCGGATTTTGACTGGAAGTAGTATTCTTTTTGAGATTTGCAGGGCATTTGTCATATATACACTTAATCATATCACTTACGCTTGTAGAAGGTTTCTGAGAGGGAGATTTTGAAAAATCCTTCATCTGGAATGCCTGAGACTGTTGTTGATTCCCTTGAGCATGTGCATCAAACACGGCAACCCATAGAAAAATAAAAACCGTCAATGTGAGTGTTAATACTGAGAGTTGTTTTGTCATGGTTTTTCTCCTTTCTTTAAATTGATAATATATCAGCATTTTCTCAATAAAATTTTACAATATTTTACAATCTCTGTCACGATTATCACATACCCACCATAACCTATGCTCGAAGTTTACAGCCAAAGTATTACACATACTTTACTTTCTTTCCAGTAATGAAAATTTCCTCAATTACATCTGTTATCACAAACTTTTCCCAACTCTCTCCAGCAAACTCTGTAACTTCAGCACAGTAAGGGCAGATATATCTCTTTCCTTCCTTAACTGGCTCTGCTGCACAGAGTTTTTTAATAGCCTCTCCTTTGAAGTTAACTGCGTAAGCCTCAAAGGAGACTGAGATGAAGATAAAAATAAACATAATTATAATCAATCGTGTCTTCATATTCAAAGTATATAAAAACTTTTTTTATTCATCAAGGTAAAAATACCCTTCTTGTTCAGAAAAATCTATTTTCTATAATTCCGAGTCAGAGTACTCCCTGCGATTTAGGAGAAAAGCCTTCTCGTTTTTTCCTTTTTGAACAACAGGAGAGATTCCTCGCATTCCTTGCGAGTGCTTGAAACAATAAAAAGCATGTCATTCTGATGCTGAGCAACAAGGGAGAAAACTTTTCTTCCATTTATCTATTTTATTTAATTGGCGGAGTATTCTATGATGCGTTGGATACCCATCTTCCTTATAATTTATACATAGTTACCTTCTATTTGCAAAGGAAAAGATAATAGGGTATAATCCAAAAACAGAGATATGAAGAACGGAAATGCCAGACCAAGTCTTAACTAATACAATTTATTTTATTCTTCTTCTTCCTTTTTCTATCATTGCCGCTGTTATGGTGTATCTTATTACCTATAACGAGTATATGCACCACTACACAACAAAAAAAGAGCCAAGAAAGATAGCCCTTGAAACGGCAATTTTTACTTTTGTTTTCTTTATTGTTGTGGGATTCTTTATCGTCTATGTATTGATAAATTGGATAGAAAAATAATGATTGCACTGCACCTCATTTTTGAGGATGCTTTTTAGCATTCCAATTTGTGCAGCCTTATGCAACATGTCTTAGCTGTTCCTTATTTTCATTCATGCCTCTCTTCTGCTTATGCAAAAAGTTTAACCTCTACTAATTGACTGTGTCCACTTTCTATGAGGTTTAGTATAGGGAGCAGATTTAAAGACAGTTCAAGAACTATTGGGGCACATAACCTTAGCAATGATTCTAAGATATTCTCACCATAAAAAAGCAGTAAAACTACTTGATAAAAAGTTTTATCACAGTGGTTTATCACAGTAGATGGAGATACTCTGAAAACCCTTGAAAATATTTACGGGGTGGACGGGACTTGAACCCGCGGCCTCTTGCGTGACAGGCAAGCGTTCTAACCGTGCTGAACTACCACCCCACGGTCACATGGGCGGAACAGGTTTCGAACCTGTGGCCTCAGCCTTGTAAGGGCTGCGCTCTCCCATCTGAGCTATCCGCCCGTATTTTTTAAACTACTATAATATTTAAGAATTTGTCAAGAAATTAAGGAAAATCATTGCATTATGAACTATCTGAGAGAAACTTTAAAAATTTTAACTGGAGTTTCCTTGCCTTTTACTAAAATAGTCCCCAGTTCTTCAACATATATTGAATCCAGATATTCGGAGTCAATTGTTTCTTTCATTCTTTCATAGGTAAACTCAGAAATCAATATTTCGGAATCAAACTGTTTATTTAATTTCTCAAGACGACATGCTAAGTTTACATGGTCACCAATTACTGTATAATCCATTTTTTTCCCTTCTGCTCCAATATTGCCAACAAGAACCTCCCCTGTGCTTATACCAATTCCTATTTTTAATAAAGGTTTATTTTCTGCCTTCCATTTACTGTGTAGATATCTAAGTTTGCTAATCATTTCAATAGCGCATTTTAATGCTTTCTCTGGATGATCATTCTGCGGAAGAGGAGCACCCCAGAAAACCATTATTGCATCACCCATAAATTTATCAAGAGTTCCCTCCCATTTAAAAATAATTTCTGCCATCGTACTGAAATACTCATTAAGAATTTCAACAACTTTTTCCGGAGGGAGTTTTTCAGACAGTGTTGTAAAGTCTCTAATGTCAGAGAATAATACTGTTACTTCTCTTCGTGCTCCTCCAAGTTTAGCCATTGAAGGATTTTTAATAAGTTCATTCACAATCTTTTCAGTAACATAACTTGAAAATATTTTTTTTATTTGTCTTGCCTCCTTTTCAGAGTAAGCATACTTTATTGTGATTGTTGTTAGAAATTGAGTGACTAAATTTCCTGAAATATAAACAATAGAAAGCCATATTCCGTTTTTAAAGAAAACAAATGAGATTGAAAAAACTATTACAAGCAGAGACATCAAAACAATCATGGAGTAACCTGCTTTTAATTTTTTGTAAAACAGAATGCTTATTATTCCTGATAAAAAGATTAATAGCGAAACTAAAAATGAAGAGGCTGGCAAAAGAGTTTTCCCATCAATGATTGCTGCGACAACATTAGCATGTTTTTCAACACCGGGAAGCACGGAGCTTAGTGGAGTAACCCTTAAATCATAAATTCCAACAGCAGTTGCACCAACTATTACAATTTTATTCTCAATATCTTCTTTTTTAACTTTATCTTCAAGGATATCAACAATTGAAATATGTTTAAATGTTTCATTTCCTCCATAATAGGGAATTAAAAATCTCCCCCATGGGTCAGTAGGTATATATCTTTTGCCAAGATAGACTCCTCTGTTAGCATCAATTGCCTGTTTTTCAGGAGGGATGCCAAGATACATAGAGACTGTTTTAAGTGAAAGTGAGGGAATCATATATCCATAATACTCAATGAATAAAACTTCCCATCTTATTGTTCCATCAGGATCAGGAAACATATTAATATGTCCAAATCCTGCTGCATTTTCAGCAAGAATTTTTTGACAGACAAGAACATTTTTGGAAGAAATAGGATGATACCTTTTAAGGTTTTGAGTATTTAAAACAGGAAAGGCTGAAGAAATTATTGTTAACTCTTCTGGGGCATTTTCATTAAAAAAGAAAACAACAGGCAAAATGACATTTCCTGCTTTTGATATGCTATCTGCCAAAACTCTATCATTCTGTTCATGTTCACTTAGTATGATATCAAAGGTAATAACTGCAGCTTCAAGCTCTGAGAGTTTATCAATAACTTTGGCTATTTTATCTCTGCTCCAGGGCCATCTCCCAAATTTTTCAAGAGAAGCCTCATCTATTGCGGCAATAACTACACTTTTTGGAGGAGTTTCCTGACCGCGAAGATGAAAAAATAAATCATATATTTTCATATCAACAAGTTCAAATGGATAGGGTTTTATATAAAAAAGCACCAAGAAAATAATCACAATAAAAACACTGACTATAGTTTCTTTATTTTTTTGTGCTCTGAGTAGTTGTATCAGCTTGTTAATATCCATCAAATTTTTATTGATTCTCTACCCTGAAGAATCTCTATTTTGTAATCCGAATATTTTTTCAATTCTCTTTCAATAGCTTTTTTGTAAAGAGGCTTTATATGAGTTATAAAAATTTTTTCAGGTTTCTGATTGAATAGCTTCAGGTCCTCGAAAAGAAGTCTTGGCGTTAAATGCCCAGTTTTAGTAGCAAGGTCTTTCATTTTATCAGGTAGAGAAACTTCTATAATTAAGGCATTCAATTTTTTATTTAAAAACTTTTTCCATGTATTGATTGCAGGTCCCGTATCTCCTGTATAAAAAAAACTCCTTCCTTCCTTCTCAACAAGAAAGCCAACTGCTGGAACAGTGTGATTCATTCTATAAGCAGTTATTTTATATCCATCTAATAAGATAGATTTTTCTTCATGAATGATTTTCAAATCTAAAATAGAGTTTTTAACATCTGGAATAACTGTAAAATCAGGCCATAGCCTGTAATTAAGTAAATGTTTTTTTATATCATCAATAACTTCCTTTATTGAATAGATATTTATCCTTTTAGATTTACCACTTAAAATTATATTATCAGCAAGAAAAGGAATGTCCCTTATATGGTCTAAATGAGCATGGGTTATGAATATGTGCTCTATTTTCTGTTGAGCAGTAAAACTTAGAGAACTTGTAACACCCCCTGCATCAAAAAGTATTTTATTGTTTAAAAGAAAAGAAGAAAGATGATGACCAGGGATATCAGAGCCTGAAGCTCCAAGAACTCTTATTTTCATAGCTTTTTCATTTTAGTGAATGCTTTCTGGAATGCATCAATAACATGAGGATCAAACTGTGTCCCTGCTTTATTCTGTAATTCCTTCATCGCTTCATTAACTGAAAGAGCTTTTCTGTAAGGTCTGTCGGTGGTCATTGCATCAAAGGTATCAGCTACTGCGATAATTCTTGCAATTAGAGGGATTTCATAGCCTTTTAGCTGGTCAGGATACCCTGAACCACTAAATTCTTCATGATGATGTTTCACACCGGGAATAATATCTTTAAGTTGTTTAACATAATTAAGAATTTCTGCACCATAAATTGTGTGATTTTGTATAATCTTAAACTCCTCATCAGAAAGTTCTTCTTTTTTTAGCAAAATTTCATCTCTTATCCCAATTTTGCCTATATCATGAAGGATAGCTGCGAGTCTTAATTTTTCAATTTCTTTTTTGCTGAGTTCCATCTCAATCCCTATTGCAACACTATAATCCATGACTCTTTTAGTATGACCTCCTGTATAAGGATCTCTTTTTTCAATTGTATCTGCAAGTGCAAAAACAATTGAATAAAAAGTCTCTTTAAGCTCTTCATAAAGTCTTGCATTTTCTATTGCTACAGCAACCTGACTTGCAAGTGCCCTGAGTAGCTCAAGATCATATTCATTAAAAAGTGAGTTTTTTTTATTTATAGCCTGAATTACACCAAGAACTTTATCTTTAATCATTACAGGTAAACAAATCATTGTTTTTGTTTTAAATCCTGATTTTTCATCTGCACCTTTGTAGAATCGGGGGTCCTTCTGGACATCATTTATTATGACTGCCTCTTTGTGTTTTGCAACCCATCCAGCAATACCCTGACCCTTTTTGAGTTTTATCATTTTCACTTTTTCAGCTTTTTCTCCAAGAGCAACATCAAAATAAAGCTCTTCTAATTCTTCATCAAAAAGAAGAAGACTTCCTGCCTCACAATTGACAAGTTTTACTGCTGCCAATGCTGCTTTTTTTCTTATTTCTTCAATTTCAAGGGAGGAATTAATTATTTTAGAGAATTCAAGGAGTTCTTTAAGATGTTCTAACAGAATTTCTTTTTCCATTAGTCTTTATATTTTTCTTTTATTTCAATAATTTTTTCAATATTACTAAGAAAAGTGTCAACAATTTGAGGATCAAAAGCTTTTTCTTTCATAATTTCCATATAATTTATAGCGGCATCAATGCTCCATGACTCTCTATTCCCTTTATCTGTTGTAAGTGTATCAAAGTTATCAACAACACTTACTATTCTTGCCCAGAGAGATATTTCTGTCTCTCTTTTTCCAAAAGGATATCCTTTACCATCCCATCTTTCATGATGTTCAAGAGCTATTATTGCAGCCATTTGAAGAAGTTCACTTTCTTCATCAAAAAGAAGTTCATATCCAATTATTGGATGTTTTTTCATAACTTCCCATTCATCAGGCTCAAGTCTGCCTGATTTTTGAAGAATACTGTCTGGAATTCCAATCTTGCCAATGTCATGCATTGTTGAAGCTAACATAAGCAGTTCACATTTTTCTTCATCTAATCCGAGTTTTTCTGCAAGCAGACTTGAAATAAGTCCGACTCTTAAAAAGTGATTAGGACTTTCTGGATCCTTGTATTCTGCAGCTTTTGAAAGTTTTATAAGTGCTTTTTTATGCACAGATTTGATTTTTTCATAAAGCATCTGGGTTTCAATTGCTGCTGCAGCAAATTCTGCAATAAGCTTCATTAATTTAATGTCCACACTGTTAAAATCATCCAATTTGTTTATTGCCTGATACACTCCAATTATTCTTCCTCTGGAATCAAAAATTGGTACCGCAAGAATGTTTCTTGTTGTGTAACCCGAAATTTTATCAACTTCGGGATTGAAAAATTTACTTTTATAAGCATCTGATGTGACATAGGTTTTCCCGGTTTTAACAACATATCCTGCTATCCCTGAAGTTATAGGAATTCTAATTTCCTTTACACCATGTGCAAATATTGTATATAGCTCCTTTTTTTGTTCATCTATAAGAAAAAGGCTACAACGGTCAACTTCAATTATATCCTTTGCAAGATTTGAAAGGATACTTATTAGATTATTTAAATTTTTCTCCCTTGATATCTTACCTGCGGCTTTAAGCAAAATTTCAAGCTTGTTCATCAGTCTTCCACCGTAACCCTTAAAACTTCTTCTATACTTGTTATTCCTGCCATTATTTTTCTAATTCCAGAATGTCTCAGTGTAAGCATTCCAAGTTTTATTGCTTCTTTTTTTATTTCATTTGTAGATGCACCTGTTAAAATAAGTTCTCTAATCTCATCCTTTATAGGCATAACTTCATAAAGAGCCACTCTTCCACGATATCCTGTTTGATTGCATTCAGCACATCCCTGGGCTTCATAAATTTTTAAACTATCAAACGATTCTTCAGGAAAACCGAGTTTAAGAAAGGTTTCTTTTGATATTTTTTGCTCTTTTTTACAGCTTTCACACAATTTTCTTACAAGCCTTTGGGCAACAATTAATATGACCGATGAGGCAATTAAAAAAGGTTCTATTCCCATATTTACCAGTCTTGTAATAGTACTTGGTGCATCATTTGTATGAAGCGTGCTCAGGACAAGATGTCCTGTGAGAGCTGCCTTTATTGCTATTTCTGCTGTTTCAAAATCTCTTATCTCTCCGACAAGAATTATATCTGGATCCTGTCTTAAAAATGACCTCAATACCTGAGCAAAGGTTCGTCCAATGTCTTCCTGGACCTGAACCTGTGTAATTCTTGGAAGGGTATACTCAACAGGGTCTTCAACAGTAACAATGTTTACCTCAGGTTTTCTAAGTTTCATGAGAGAAGAATACAGTGTGGTTGTTTTACCAGAGCCAGTTGGTCCTGTAACAAGTATCATTCCATAAGGTTTACTGAGAGCTTCAATAAAAAAATTCAGAGATTCTTCTTCAAAACCAAGCTTTGTAAGGTCAAGCTGGAGCGAGCCTTTTTCAAGAATTCTTAAAACAATTTTCTCACCAAATATTGATGGAAGTGTTGAAACTCTAAAATCAACCTCTTTTTTGCCTATTTTCATCTTTATTCTTCCATCCTGAGGAAGTCTTCTCTCTGAGATATCCATGTTTGCCATGATCTTAATTCTCGTGATAAGAGCACTCTTAAGTTTTGGTGGCAAAGTTAAAATATCATGCAACACTCCATCTATTCTATATCTGATATATATATTGTCTTCAAAAGGTTCTATATGAATATCACTTGCCCTTTTTGAAATTGCATTCACAATTATCTGATTGACGAGCCTTATTAAAGGAGCATCTACTTCAAGAATAGCTTGTTCTTCTTCGGGTTGTGTTATAGACGGTTCCTGAACAGCGCTTTCAACAAGTTCATGAACAGTTTCTTTGCTATAAATTTCGGCTCCTTCTTCTCCAAAAAATTTATTTATTAAATTTTTGAAATCTGAGTCCTTTCCTATGTAAAAAAGAATTTTAAAACCGCTTAAAAAAAACTTAAGTTGTTCTAAAGCTATTTCATTTGCTGGGTCTGTAATTAAAACCCTGATTATATTTCCTTCTCTTAAGAATGGCAATACTTTGTATTTTCTTATTACATCCTCTGGAAGAAGTTTAACTACCAAGGGGTCAATTTTATAAGAGTCAATTTTAAATACAGGATAGCCATAAAGTTCGCTCATAGACTCTACCAATTCATCCTCTGTTATGTAGCCCAATTTTATAAGGGCGGCTCCAATTTTTATCCCTTCAATTTTTTGAACTGCTTGTGCATCAATAAGCTGTTTTTCAGAAATTTTACCTTTTTTTAAGAGAAATACTCCTATTGTTAGTCTTTCAGATGTTAATTTTGTTGACATTTTAAGTAATATAGCACAGTATAGAAGTTGTGTCAAAGCTAATTAAAGAGTCTGCTATGTTATACTATTTTTATTAGGTACAGAGGCTGTTCAATTTATAGGTGTCATTCTGAGGGGTGTAAATGACTCAGAGGAATCTTTCTTTGGTTAGGTAGGAAAAAATGGAGGAGATTCCTCACTTCGTTCGGAATGACAAAAAGTATTGGAATGACAGATGGACATAAACGAAAAATATCAGGACTTGTAGTTTATTAATTTTCAATAAATTACAAGTTTTTGAACAGTCTTTTAACTACAACAAAGGAGGGAAAGTGGTAAGGGTTAGATTTGCACCAAGTCCTACAGGACATTTACATATTGGAGGAGCAAGAACAGCGCTTTTTAACTGGCTCTTTGCAAGGCATCACAATGGAAAGTTTATTCTAAGGATTGAAGATACTGACAGGTCTCGTTCTACGGAAGAATACATTGAATCTATAATTGAGGCAATGAAATGGCTTGGGCTTGACTGGGATGAAGGTCCTTTCAGACAAACTGATAGAATGGAGGTCTACAAAGCCTATGCTTACAAGCTTCTTGAAGAAGGTAAAGCCTATCGTTGCTATTGCACTCCGGAAGAACTTGAGGAAAGAAGGCAACAGGCAATGAAAGAAGGGAAACCTCCAAGATATGACAGACGTTGTAGAGAGATAAAAGAAACTCTCAATAAGCCCTTTGCCATAAGATTTAAAATGCCCCTTGAGGGTGAAACAGTTGTTGATGACCTTGTAAAAGGTAAAGTTACTTTTAAAAACAGCGAAATTGAAGACCTTGTAATTCTAAGAAGCGATGGCACACCAACCTATAATTTCTGCGTGGTTGTTGATGACTTTGAAATGGGTATTACCCATGTAATAAGAGGTGAAGACCATCTAAATAATACTCCAAAGCAGATTCACATTTATCATGCTCTTGGCATGAATCCACCCGAGTTTGCTCATATTCCCATGATACTTGGCACTGACAGAGCTCGTTTAAGCAAGCGTCATGGTGCAACATCTGTTCTTTCTTACAGGGACGAGGGATATCTTTCCGATGCTTTAGTTAACTTTCTTGCCCGTCTTGGGTGGTCTTACGGAGACAAAGAGATATTTACAAGGGAAGAGTTAATAAAATATTTCAATCTTGAACAAGTTGGTAAGGCAAATGCTGTTTTCAATGCTGAAAAACTTCTGTGGCTTAACAGTGAATACATAAAGCTTACTCCTGAAGAAAAGCTTTTTGAGCTTGTAAAACCTTTTTTAATTAAAGAGGGATATTTAAAAGAAGGAGAAACACTGGATAAAGACTGGGCATGTAGGGCTATAAAATCACTTAAAGAAAGATGCAGAACCCTTAAAGAGCTTGCCCACGCAATGAGATACTATCTTCTTGATTATGTTGAAATAGAGCCAAAGGCAAAGGAAAAATATATAAACGCTGAGACAGTTCCTGTTCTCAGAGAGGTAACAGAAAAACTTGCAGCTCTTGAAGAATTCACTCAGGAAAGAATTGAAAAGATATTTATGGACATTGTGAATGAAAAGGGATTAAAGCTTGGACAAGTTGCACAGCCTGTAAGAGTTGTTATGACAGGTAGCACTGTGAGCCCTGGAATATATGAGGTTTTGGAGATTGCGGGTAAGGAAAAAACACTAAAGAGATTAAGGAGGGTCATAGATGCCTCTTGATAAAGAGTTGCTTGAAATTATAGTTTGCCCAAAATGCAAGGGAGATTTGATTTACGAAGAAGAAAAAGAAAGGCTTGTTTGCAAAAACTGCTCTGTTTATTATCCAATAAGAGAGGATATACCCATTCTTCTCATTGAAGAAGCTAAAAAGCTTGAAACTCAGTAATGATAACTCTTTCCATGAATAATTGTTATTGCCCTGTAGAGTTGCTCAAGAAGTAGGAGTCTTGATATTTCATGGGTAAAGGTTAGAGAGGAAAGGGAAAGTCTGAAAGAAGCAGCTTTAAAAACTGCTTCATTTACTCCATAGACGCCTCCAATTACGAACTGAGTAAGTGATTTATCTTTTATAAAATCGGCAAATTCTGTAGAGCTAAGGCTTTTACCGTCTCTGTGCAGAAGAATAAAATCACCTTTAAGTGAATTCAGAATTGTTTTTGATTCTTCCTCTGTGACTTTCTCCTTATCTCCATGTCCTTCTTTAAGCTCAATCAACTCAACTTTTGCAAAGGGACTGAGAAGTTTAATGTAATGGTCTATCCCTTCTTTTATGAACTTTGCCTTTGTTTTACCGGGGTAGTATATTTTAAATCTATACAAGTTCACTCCAGCATTTTAAGAAATTCTTCGTATGAAAGGGTTTTTACTCTCAGTGCCTGAGCCTTTGCAAGCTTGCTTCCAGGGTCTTCACCAACTAAGAGATAGTCCGTGTTTTTTGAGACTGATGAAGAGACCTTGCCACCTGCTTTTTCTATCATTTCCTTGACTTCCTCTCTTGGTTTTGGAAGAGTTCCTGTTATTACAAAAGTTAATCCTTTAAGAGGAGAGGGCTTTTTTTCTTCCTCAAATTCAGGATTTTCCACTTTAAGTCCCATCCTTTTTAATTCCTCTATTGCTTTCAAATTCTCTTCGTTATTGAAAAACTGTTCAATAGTCTTTGCTGTTTTCTCTCCAATTTGTGGGATTTGGACTAACTTTTCTGCCTTTATATGGTATAAATCTTCCAGTTTTCTAAAATGTTGTGCAAGAAGCTTTGAGGCATACTCTCCTACCTGACTTATTCCAAGGGCATAAAGAAGCCTTGAAAGAGTTGTTTTTTTACTTTTAGCTATTGCCTCAATTAGCTTTTTTGAGGAAAGCTCTGCAAAACCAGGAAGTCCTTTTATGTCTTCCTGCCTTAGTTTGTAAAGGTCTACGAAGTGTTTTATGATTCCTTTATTGTGCAAAAGCTCAACAGTTTTATCACCAAGTCCTTCAATATTCATTGCCCTGCGGGATGCAAAATGTTTAATTCTTTCTTCAACCTGAGCAGGGCAGTTAAAGTTAATGCATTTAACTGCTACCTCACCGGGCTCTCTAACTGTTTTTGAACCACAAACTGGGCAGTGTTCAGGTATTTTTACCTCTTTTTCCTCGCCTGTTCTTCTGTCTTTAACCACTCCAATTATGTGGGGAATTACCTCGCCAGCCCTTTCAACAATTACATAATCGCCAACTCTTATATCTTTTCTTTCCACCTCATCCCAGTTATGCAGTGTTGATCTTGAAACTGTAACTCCACCGATTTTTACAGGCTCAAGTACGGCAACAGGAGTTATAACCCCTGTTCTTCCCACACTTGCAAGAATGTCCTTTAGCTTTGTGATTCCTTGATGGGCAGGATATTTATAAGCAATTGCCCATCTTGGTTCACGAGTTTTTGTGCCAAGCTTACGCTGCAATTCAAAACTGTTTACCTTTACAACAGCCCCGTCTGTTTCAAAGGGATAGCCTTGCCTTAGTTTTTCAATCTCTTTAATTGCCTCAATAACCTCCTCAATGCCTTTTGCAAGTTTCACATAGGCAGGCACAGGAAATCTCCCTTTTTTAAGCCACTCAATAAACTCTATCTGACTTTTAAACTCTATGCCTTTTACATATCCTATTCCATAGCAGGACATATAAAGCCTTCTACTTGCTGTTATTGAAGGGTCAAGCTGTCTTACAGAGCCAGAAGCTGCATTTCTTGGATTGGCAAATACAGGCTCGCCTTTTTCGATTCTCTCTTTGTTTATTCTTTCAAACTCATCAATGTTTAAGTAAACTTCCCCACGGATATCTATCTCTTCTGGAATTTTGTCAACTCCCTCAATTCTCAAAGGGATAGCTTTTATTGTCTTTATGTTCTGAGTAATATCCTCACCAACATAGCCATCACCTCTGGTTGATGCTTTGTAAAGAAGTCCATCCTTGTAAGATAATTCCACAGCCAAGCCGTCATACTTTGGCTCAACAGTGTATTCTACTTCCTCTGAACTTCCAAGAAGCCTTTTAACTCTGGCATCAAAATCTCTTAACTCTTCTATGGAAAAGGCATTATCAAGGGAAAGCATTGGTTCACGGTGTTCAGCCTTTTCAAATTTTTCAGATGGTGCAGCACCTACTCTTTGAGTTGGTGAGTCTGGCAGTATGTATCCCCATTTTTCTTCAAGCTCTTTAAGTCTCCTTAGCATCATGTCATACTCTTCATCAGATATCACTGGGCTATCAAGCACGTAATAACGGTAGTTGTGATAGTTGAGTTCTTTGACAAGTTTTTCAATCTCTTTTTTTATATCTTCAGGTATCTGCTTCATTCAAAACCTCCAGAAAAATCTTAAATTAATCCCATTTTTTCTAAGTATTCTAAACTCTTTACAATAAAATCTTCTATTTCCATGGGTTCTGCGGGCAAATGCAACTCCGGATTTTCAAAAGGATGTTCGTGATAAAATCCTCCTTCTTTGTCTATACCATAAACTCTGCTGTCAGAGATAACTAATGCAAGATTTGTTTTTTGTTTTCGGGTGTTTATATATATTTGGATGAAAATTTCTAATGAAAGCCCTACTCTTGCAATTAAGGAAAAATTAGAAAAATCTAAATGAAAAATTTTTAAATTGTATTTTTCTGCAAGATTGTCTATTAAACTTATATATTCTTCCATTAATCATCTATTTTTTCAATTTTTCTGAGCTTTTCGGTAAGAGTCCTTAAAGATTCTAAGGCATGCTCCCACTCCATTGCATCTTTCTCCACATCCCAAGAAAATCCTTTCTCCTTTACGATATTTTTCTTCTCAAACTCTTCAAAGCTCATGCCGTATTTTTTTTTCATTTTTTCGTCTATTAATCTATAAAGAACTATTCTTCTTCTGTATTCATTTAATGCCATTTCTTTAAGTTCCTTTTCTGTAATCAGTTCAGTGAGTTTCATCTTTCCCCTTTTTTATTATAACAGTTCAAGAAAAAGTTTCAATGCTTCCTCAGTTGCCTCTGTTTTATTTGATAGTCTATCTCCCTGTAAATTCAATTCTTTGATATGGACTTTTTCAGGCGTTGCAACGGCAATATAAATTAAGCCTTTTGCTTTTCCCTCCATCACATCAGGACCAAGATTTCCCGTTGTAGCAATTGAGTAATCGGAGCCAGTAAGAAGCTTTATTTTTAATGCCATTGCCTCAGCCATCTGCGAAGAGATTACGCCATAATCTAAGACTTCCTTTGCAACTCCAAGAAGTCTAAGCTTCATTTCCGTTGCATAGACTACCATTCCTCCAAGGAAAACTTTACTTGCACCAGGAATATCAGTGATTGAAGAGGCTATTAGCCCACCTGTGCAAGACTCTGCGGTTGAAAGAGTTTTACCAGTCTGGATGAGTTTTTTAATAATGCTGAATGCGATAGAATTTAAAAAATGCATTGTTAATTATAGCAAAGCTTTAAAATAAAAAAGGAGGGATTAATCCCTCCTCTAAAAAAAATTATTCAATGGTTGACTAAGCGCCCTTCCGTTTTTCTCCTAATTCTATGTAACTTCCACCAAAATATGTATAAATCAAATCGCCTGCATCAATAAGTTCTCTTATTGCTGCCTTGGTGTCAGCATCTGAAATGCCTTGCTGTCTAAAATGCTTTATCAAATCTGCTTGTTTAAATTTCTTCTTGCCGGCTGACTGCTCAATAAGCTGATAAATTGCCTTTTTGAGTTCCTCTTTCTCCATTAAAAATCACACTCCTTTCATAAAAATTGAGAAGGAGGGTTACCCCCTCCTTCTTACTTATTTAGTCCACTTAAATTGTGTTGTAGTTCTAAAGGTCTTGAATGCATATGTCCAGTCATCAATGTGCTGGAATGTGAATGGTAAGCCAGTGACTGCAAAGAATTTTTCCCAGCCAATTCTTTCAATCCATTCACCTACTCTCTCATGTTTCTTTGCACCAGCAACATAGGCATCAAAAATTTTTCTTGTAGCCTTTATAACTTCTGGCCATCTTGGTGGAGTATTTGGTAAATAAGCAACAGCAAGTTTTGAAAACATTGGCGGTTTTCTCAAGTTGCCAACTTTTCCACCAACAACTATTGCAACACCGTCATTTTCAGGGTCTGCAATAGGAAGTGCAGGACAAACTGAGAAACAGTTACCGCAGTACATACATTTTTCTGCATTAATCTTTATGGATTTCTTCGCTGGATCAGGAGTAATTGCTGCTGTTGGGCATGCAGCCATTGTTGTTGGAAGCTCACAGAGGTTTTTGAAGTTGTCATGGTCAATTCTTGGAAGCTTTCTGTGAATTCCAACGAAAGCAATATCAGAGCAATGAACTGCACCGCACATATTTGTGCAGCAGGCAACAGCAAATCTCACTTTATTTGGGGTCTCTTTTGTTGTAAAGTAATCAGCAAACTCATCCATTAAAGCCTTGACAAGAGCTGATGCATCAACAGCTGCTGAATGGCAGTGAATCCATCCCTGTGTATGAACTATATTACTTACTCTTGAGCCAATACCACCAATCATATATTTCTTTGCCTTAAGTTCATCCAAGAGAGGATTTACCTTGCTTTCATCAGATACAAGAAACTCCACGTTGTTTCTTGTTGTAAATCTGAAATATCCACCGCAATATTTTTCAGCAATGTCTGCAATATCTCTTAAAGTATCTGTTGATAAAAGTCTTGGAGATGCTACTCTTACTGTCCAGATTTTATCACCAGAATTAGCTATATGAACCATTAATCCTGGGCTTAATATTTCATGTGTTTTCCAGTCTCCATAGTTTTTCTGGATTACTGGTGGTAAAAAGTTTTTGTAATGGGGTGGTCCTATATCAGTTTTCCTTTGTTTTACATCTACTACATCAGGAATTACATAAGGCATAATTCTTACCTCCTTTTATTTTGTTAGTTAGTATTTATTTTAAATATTCTTCCCAAGGTTTCTTTTCAAGGTCTTCTTCTGTCCAGAACCAGAATGGGTCATTTCTTGGTTCTCTAACCATCTCAGGTGTTGGTTCAAGTCCACATACTTCAAGGAATTCTCTCATACCACGACGAATTATAAGCTCACCAATTCTCTCTCTGTTCTTTCCATATTCATTCCACCAATCCCACATATTTCTGATAAGGTCTTTAATTTCCTGATATGGTGGCTTCATTTCCATAAATGGAACAATTACCCAAGAAAGGGTTGCACCGATAACAAATGGTGCTTTAGCACCGATAAGAAGTGTTGCACCAAATGGTGGTGTTGGCTTTAATGCACCTGCAAGCTTTGTAATACAATGCATACAGTGTAAACAATCGCTATTATTTATTGTGAGGTTATTACCATCCCATGTAATACATTTACCAGGACAGAAATTAACTATTTCTTCCTGAATGTTCATGCCTTTCTTTGCATAGTCTTTTACTTTATCCTGATCAATTGCTATGGGTCCTTTCCATGTTCCAATTATAGAAAGGTCTGCACGGGCTATTGATGCATTACAGTCAACTGGACAGCCGACTGTTTTGATTTTAAACTTATATGGGAACTGTGGTCTGTGGAGTTCATCCTGAAACTCCTGAGTTAAATCATAGGTAATATCAAGGGTATCAATCATTGCCCACTCACATCTGGCTGGTCCAAGACAACAGCTTGGTGTTCTCATTGCAGAACCAGAACCACCAAGGTCAAATCCATTAAGGCTAAGAATGGTAGCAAGAGGCTCAAGATTATCTGTGACAGTTCCTAATAAAACCATGTCACCTGTAGAACCATGGAAGTTTGTTAATCCACTTCCATATTTGTCCCAAAGGTCGCAGATAAATCTGATGGTTTCAGAATTGTAAAAAAGTCCTGAAGGCTGGTTAACACGGACTGTGTGGAAGTGGGCAACACCTGGGAACTGGTCAGCTAACTGGGAGTATCTTCCAATAACACCACCTCCGTATCCTCTGACACCAACGATTCCGCCGTGTTTCCAGTAAGTCACCTTGTCTCTAAAACTTTTTTCTAACTGTCCAAGCTCATCTGCAGCCATTGCATTCTTCGCAGCTGCTTTTTTAATCTCAGTAACAAAACTCGGGAATGGACCCTTTTCAAGCTCATCCAATAAAGGTGTGTCATACTTCTTCGTCATAATTTCCTCCTGCTGTTAAAATTTTTTGAAATTATACCATAAAATTTTGTGTCTATCAACAGTAAAATAGTTATGCCCATTTGGTCAAATAAAAAAAATTTATGTTCACATTAAAGCTTTTAAATTAAAAATAAGCTAAAATATTTTAATGCGGATTAAGTGGATAGAATTAAACGGATTTAAATCCTTTCCTGAAAGGACAAAAATAGAACTTAATGAAGGAATAACCTGCTTTGTTGGTCCCAATGGAGCAGGAAAGAGCAATATTATAGATGCATTCAGATGGGTACTTGGTGAGCATAATCCCCGTATTTTAAGGGGAGAAAAAATGGAGGAAGTTATATTTCAGGGAACTTTCTCAAAAAAAGAAAAAGGGCTTGCAGAAGTAACACTTCTTTTAAATATTAAAAAAGAGTCAACAAACGGAAATGATCCAGAAACACAAGAGATAGAAGTTAAAAGAAGGCTTTATAGAACAGGAGAATCCTATTTTAGCATCAATGGGAAACAGTCACGGCTAAAAGATATTAAAGAAATTTTCATATCTGAAGGAGTTGATATTAGAACTTATTCAATAATTGATCAGATAAAAATAAATGAAATTTTATTCAAACCTTCTCAAAGAAAGAGTCTTCTTGAAGAATGTGCTGGAATTTCTTTATATAAGCTGAAAAAAACAGAATCTGAGACAAAGCTTCAGTCAGCAAAAGAAAATCTCCAGAGAATAGAAGATATATTAAATGAGCTAAAAAAGCAGTATTCATTACTTGAAAGACAGGCAAAAAAAGCTGATAAATATAGAAAAGTAATGGAAGAACTAAAAGATGCCGAACTAAAAGTTTCAAAAACCGAAATTCTAAATCTTCTTGGTGAACTGCAAAAATTAAAAAATGAAATAGAAAATCTTGAAAATAAACAATCAAAGCTTAAAGAAGAAAATGGAAAAATTATAGAAAAGATTAACCATCAAAAAAAATACATAGCTGAAATTGAAGTCACTATTCAGGAACGAGATAATCAGATAAAACAAGGAGAACTTGAAAAGGCAAAAATAGAAAAGGAATTAGCGCTCCTTGCACAGGAGGAATTAAATAAAAAAGAACAGATAAAAAAACTTGATGAAGAAAACACTTCAATACATGACGAAATTGAAAAGGCTCAACAGGAACTTAAAAACTGTCATATTCAATCTCAAGAAATTGAAGAATTTATTGATCTTATTCAAAAAGAAATAATTAGTGAAGAAGAAAACCTTTTGACTCTTCAAAAAGAGATTGTTGAGATTGAAAAACTTATTGAAAAAGAAAGGAAAACTCTTTTTAGTCTTACAACAGAACTTGCTAATAAGAGAAATAATTATCAATCAATAAAAAAATCTCTTGAACAAGTTCAAAATAGGATAAGTAATATTGAAGTCAGGAAAAAGGAAATATACCAGAAAATAAGGCAGATGGAAACAGAAGTTAAAAATAGAGAGATAAAAATAAAAAGCCTCAAAGAGGACTACCAAGAAGAGATTTATAAAATTAATATTCTAAAACAGCAACTTTCAGAAGCAGAAGGTTTATTTGAAAGCCAAAGTCAGATATTGTTAGAAAAGAAAAAAATAGAGGCTATTATTAACGGAAAAATTGAAGCTCTATCGTCTGAAATCTGGGAGGAAAATAGTAATCACAAATTATTTTTTGAATGTATAGATGTAAGTCCTGAAGTTGAAGAGTTGGTAGAAATCTTTTTAGATGATAAACTTAAAGCATCAATTATAGACAAAATTGAAGAAATTGAAAGAGTTCAACATAAAAAATTTTTCTTTCTGAAGAATAATGACCAAACTACAGCAGAATCTCCAAATCTTCCAGGCATAAAAAAAATAAAAGATTTTTTACAAATAAAAGATTCTGAAATTAGTGGTGAAATTTTTGAAAATTTATTCATCGTAAATAGCTTAAAAGAAGCATTGGAAAAAAGAAGAGCCTATCCACAATGTTCATTCATAACAACTAAAGGAGAAGTAATATTTTCAGATGGATTCATAAAAGTGGGTAGACCTACAGATTTACTCAAGAAAAAAAGAATGTTGGAAGACTTAAAAGCTGAAAAAAATAAATTAACAGATGATATCAAATCTATTGAGGAGGAAATTAATAGAATAAGAGCTAAAAGGGAAGAACTAAAAAAAGAGATTGAAGAAAAAAGAGCATATATTACTCAGCTTAACAAAGAAATTTTTCAGACAGAAGAAAGATATAAAACTTTTCTTAAGGATATTGAACAAACAAAACAAAGATTAAAATACATGGAAAATGAAGAAAAAACAATACGGGATGAAATAAATCAAAACACTAAACTAAAAGAAGAAGTCTATGTAGAAATTCAAAATTTATCACTTTGTATTGAAGAGTTAGAGGCAAAAATTGAAGAGCTTAAAAATGAACAGAAAGAGATTTTGAATAAAAATGATATTCACAAAGAAGCTGTATCAAACAAAAAAATTGAATTGTCTACTCTTAAAGAGAAATTAAACAGTAAAAAAATAGAGATAAAAAGATTGAATGAACACCTTAAAACCATTTCCATTAAAAAACTGAAAAATGAGGAAGAAATTGAACAAAATAAAAAAAGGATAAATCAAATTGAATATGAAAAAGCTGAAAGAATAAAAAATCTGGAAAATCTTAACTTAGAAATAAATTCCTTAAAAGAACAAAGGGAATCTCTTTTAGAAAAACTTCAAAATGAAAAATCAGTCCTTACTGAACTTGAAAAAAGCTATCAAAGACTAAATGAAGAACTGCAAAGCATCACAGCATTGCTCGGAGAGAAAAAAACAATAGAAGGAGAAGGTAAAATTAAGCTTGAAAATATATGGAATGAAATCTATAATCTTTATGGAGTAGATATAATCAAGGAAGAATTTGAGACTGTACAAGAGATAGAACAACTAAAAATAAGAATTACTCAACTTAAAAATCAACTTAGAGATATCGGACCTGTTGATGTGGATATTTTGAGAGAATATGAAGAAGTAAGGGAAAGATATGAGTTTTTACTTAATCAACAGGAAGATATTAAAACTTCCATAAAAGAGCTTGAAGAAGCGATAAGAAAGATTAACTCTCTTACAAGAAGAAAATTAAAGGAAACTTTTGATTTACTTAAAGATAAATTTAATAACACGTTTCAAGAGCTTTTTGGAGGTGGCAAGGCAGAAATAATTTTAACTGATGAAATAAATATTCTTGATTCAGAAATAGACATTTTTGTTCAGCCACCTGGTAAAAAATCCAACAGTATCAATCTTCTTTCTGGAGGGGAAAAAACGCTTGCAGCAATAGCCTTTGTATTTGCTTGTCTTTCAATTCGTCCATCTCCTATATGTATTTTTGATGAAATAGATGCTCCACTTGATGACCCCAATATATTAAGATTCAGAAAATTAATAAAAGATTTAAGCTCTAAAACGCAATTTCTTATAATCACCCATAACAAGCTCATGATGGAGTGTGCAGATTACATATACGGTATTACAATGCAGGAAGAGGGTGTTTCAACAGTTATCTCATTAGGACTAAAAGAAGCTGAGGTTTATGCATGAAGGATTTAAATTTAATTCATGGTGTAGATATATCTGATGTAAAAGAAGACCTTATATGTTACAGCTATGATGCATCCTATGCTCAGGGAGCGATTCCAGAGTTGGTTGCGTGGCCTAAAAATAGCGATGAGATTTCAAGAATTGTAAAATGGGCTACAAATAAAGGTTTGAAAATAGTTCCAAGAGGAGCTGGAACAGGCATGGCAGGTGGAGCTATTCCTATTAATTCAAGAAGTATAGTAATAAGCCTTGAAAGAATGATAGAAGTGATTGAGATAAATCCCAAAAATTTCACAGCTACTGTTCAACCAGGTGTGATAAATGGAGATTTTCAAAAAGAACTTTTAATTCAGAGCCTTTTCTATCCTCCAGACCCTGCGTCTTTAGATTACTGCACAATTGGTGGCAATGTAGCAACAAATGCAGGAGGTCCAAGAGCTATAAAATACGGTGTTACACGAAATTATGTCATGGAACTTGAAGTTGTTCTTCCAAATGGCTCTATTGTGAATTTAGGTGGTAAGACTGTTAAAAGAGTTGTAGGATATGAGTTAAAGGAACTTTTTATTGGTTCGGAGGGAACTCTTGGAATAATCTCAAAAATAACCTTAAGAGTTTTACCAGAGCCTGAGGAAGTCATCACTCTTCTTATAAGCTTTAAAGAGCTTGAGAATGCAGGAGATTGTATCCCAAAAATTATAGGTTCTGGAATAATTCCAAGAACCCTTGAGTTTCTTGATAACACCTGTCTTCAAATAATAGAGGAAAATAAAGACCTGGGATTATCCTTAGACAGTGATGCCTTACTTCTTGTTGAGCTTGATGGAGAACTCACCTCAATAAAAAGACAGGCAGAAAAGATTGTTGATATTGCAAGAAAATTTAAAGGTGAAACTCAGATCGCTACAGATTACTACTCAAGAGAAAATCTATGGCAGGCAAGAAGAAGTATATCACCATGTATTTTAAAAATGAAGGATAAAGAAAAAATAAACATTGATATAGCTGTTCCTATAGATAATCTTTCAACAGCATTAACTAAATTGAAAGAACTCTCATTAAACTCAGATATTCCAATAGTATCCTTTGGACATGCTGGAGATGGTAACATACATGTAAATATCCTTGTTAAAAAGGGCGATGAACAGCACAGACAAAAAGGATTTGATTTAGTAAAAAAAATTTTTGAGATTATAGTTTCTCTTGGAGGAGCTATATCAGGAGAACATGGAATTGGAGTTACAAAAAAGTCTTATATTGATCTTCAGCTTTCAAAAAAGAATATAGATTTAATGAGAGCTGTAAAAAGAGTTTTTGACCCTAAAGAAATTATGAATCCGGGAAAGATTTTTTAAATATCCTCTGAAGAATTCCATCAAGCTCATCAAGGGAGTTATAAAAGATTTCAAGTCTGCCACCTTTGCCCTTATGTGAGATTTTAACCTTTGCACCAAGCTCACTTGTGAGTCTGTCTTCAAGTTGTGCTATTTCAGGAAATTTTTCCTTCTGTTTTTTTAAAAGAGGTTTCGCTAATCTTTTTACGAGTTCTTCGGTTTGCCTTACAGAAAGGGATTTTTTTATAACAATTTGAGCAACTTCTTTTTGTTTTTGAGAATCATCAATTGAAACTATTGCCTTTGCATGTCCTATTGTTAGTGAGCCATCTTTAAGATAAGTTTTAATCTCCTCAGGAAGTTTAAGGATTCTTAAATAGTTTGCTATTGTTGCTCTGTCTTTCCCAACTCTCTGAGATAGTTCTTCCTGTGTAATATTAAACTCTTTAAGAAGTCTTTCAAATGCAGAAGCTGTTTCAACAGGGTCAAGGTCTTCTCTCTGAATGTTTTCAATGAGTGCTATCTCAACAGCTTCAGCAGGAGAAACGTCCTTAATAATAGCTGGAATCTTCTCAAGTCCTGCAAGCTTCGCAGCTCTCCATCGCCTTTCACCAGCAATTATTCTGAAGGTACCATCTCCTGCTCTTGATAGCACAACTGGCTGAATAATTCCTTTTTCTTTAATGGATTGGGCAAGTTCTTTAAGAGCTTTCTCATCAAAGCCTGTTCTTGGTTGAGCTATACCAGGAAGTATTCTTTCTATTGGCACTTCAATTAATGAAGCTTCTTTTTCTGCCTTTTCAACTTTTGGTATTAAAGCATCTAATCCTTTACCGAGTGCTTTCTTCACTTAAAAACTCCATTGCAAAACTTAGATAACTCTGCGATCCCTTTGATCTCATGTCATAAAAAACAGCTGGCTTTCCATGACTTGGAGCCTCTGCCAGAGTGACATTTCTTGGTATTACTGTATTATAAACTTTTTTGCCAAAAAATTTTCTAACCTCTTCAGCAACTTGTTTTGAGAGTGTGTTTCTTCCATCAAACATAGTAAGAAGAATTCCCTCAATTTTAAGAGCAGGATTTAATTTGGCTCTTACAAGTTCAACTGTTTTCATAAGCAATCCTAATCCTTCAAGCGCATAATACTCGCATTGAACAGGAATTATAAGAGAGTCTGCACAAACAAGACAGTTAAGAGTAAGAAGACCAAGTGAAGGAGGTGCATCAATTATTATAAAATCAAAATCTGAACCAAATTGAGAGAGCATTTTTTTTAAAACAAATTCCCTGTTTTCTCTGTGGACGAGCTCTACTTCAACTCCGACAAGGTCTATTGTAGATGGAATAATCCATAAATTTTCATACGCTGTTTGAACTTTTGCTGTTTCGAGTGAGGAAGAATTCATGTAAAGGTCATAAAGACTTAGACTAAGTTCATCTCTTAATATACCAACTCCTGTTGTAAGATTTCCCTGCGGATCTGAATCTACTAAAAGAACCTTTTTCCCTTCTATACTGAGACAGGCACCTAAATTTAAAGCTGTGGTAGTTTTTCCAACTCCACCTTTCTGATTTGCTATTGTGATTATTTTACCCATTTTCTATTTTAACATTTGACCTGTTTGTTTCATAAAATCAATCCATATTGGAAGGGCTGCCCTTGCTCCTGCTTCTTTTGCCCCAATTGGTTTATGATTATCCCTTCCAACCCATACGCCCACAAGAAGGTTATCATCAAATCCAACAAACCACGCATCAGAAAAATCATTGGTTGTTCCTGTTTTGCCATATACTTCCCTGCCAAGTTCTTTTGCTTTTTGAGCTGTCCCAGAGAGCACTACTTCCTGAAGAAGTTCTCGCATTTGTTCAACAATCTCCTCAGGTAATATCTGTTGAATTTCAGATTTATTTTCTTCAATTGTAATACCGTTATGGTCAGTAATTTTTTCATAAAAGACTGGTTTTATTTTCTTGCCTGTAGCAAAAACTGAATAGGCTGCAGTAAGTTCAATTGGCTTAACATCAGATGCTCCAAGAGCAGTTGATAGATAGGGATGAATCTTTGTAGTAAGTCCACATTGCTCAGCAAACTCAACAACATTTTTAATACCCACTTGGGAAGCAAGTCTTACGGTTGCTGCATTTAAAGAGAGAGCTATTGCCTTACGAAGAGGAACTTCTCCATGATATTCGTTATTATAGTTTTTTGGACTCCAGCTTTTTCCTTGAACTGAACCTGGGAAGCTTACAGGTGAATCAAGAATAGTATCGTCAGGGCTCCAGCCATCCATAAGAGCTACTGCATAAACAAAGGGCTTAAAAGCACTTCCTGGTTGGCGTAAAGAAAAAACCCTGTTGTATTGTGTTTCCCAGAAATCATTTCCTCCTACTAAAGCTTTAACATAACCTGTTTTAAGGTCTATGGCAATTAATGAAGCCTGAACCTGAGGTTTAACTCTTTTATGAATTTCTATAAGACCGTTTCTTACTGCTTCCTCTGCCTTTTTCTGAAGATTATAATCAATTGTTGAATAAATCCTTAATCCATCTTTATAAAGTCTTTCTCCGTATTTTGACTCAAGCTCTTGTCTTAATGTCTCAACAAAATAGGGTGCTTCAAACTTTCTCCAGTAGGGGTGCTCTGGAAGAGCCTCCTTTAATGCTTCATTGTATTGTTCTCTTGTTATAAATCCTTCTTCCAGCATTTTTTGTAAAACTATATTTCTTCTTTTAATGGCAATATCAGGTTTTTTAAAAGGATTATAAGCTGAAGGCGCTTTTGGAAGTGATGCAAGCAATGCAATCTGAGCATGAGTTAGCTCTTTAAAAGATTTGCCAAAATAAGCTTCCGATGCAGCAGCTATTCCATATGCTCTATTCCCAAAATATGCCTGATTGAGATATAATCCTAATATTTCATCTTTTGTATACTTTCTTTCAATCTGAATTGATAAAATAGCTTCCTTTATTTTTCTTGTTATACTTTTTTCTGGTTTTAAAAATAACATTTTAGCAAGCTGTTGAGTAATTGTGCTTCCACCTTCAACAATTCCTCCTGCTTTAATATCTCTGTAAAGGGCTCGCAGAATGCCAATAACATCAACCCCGGGGTGTTTATAAAATCTTACATCTTCTGCTGCTACAAAAGCTTTTTTGATTATTTCAGGTATTTCATAATGAGGGACAAACTTTCTCCTTTCGTAAAAGAACTCTGTCAGAACCTGACCATCTGATGAATATACAACTGATGCCTCAAAAGGTCTATAACCCTCTAATGCCTTTACATCTGGCAGGTCTGAAAAAATCCAGTAAATATAACCTCCGATTACACCTATGAAAAAAAGTAAAACAAAGAAAAAGATATAAACTATTTTAGTTTTCATTTTTACTCAATAAATAATTCTTGTTCATCAAACTTTCTATTTTCTATCTTAAAACATTTCACCTCAAACTTTGGTTCAATAGCGACTATTATATGATACACATCATAAAAAGCAAGTTCTATATCTTTCTGAGAAGGCTCAGCACTACCAAGGGGATGACTATGAAATATGGCAAGCATATCCATACCATAAGTTTTCATGTCTTTCATAGCAAGAAGTTGTTCTTTCGGATTCATAAAGTAACTTACTGAAGACTGTTCAATGTTTTTTATTTTGTAAATTTTAGAGATAAAATTATCCTTTCCTGCAAGAATACCGCATGCTTCATAAGGTAAACACTCTCTACAGTGCTGTATCATTTCATTGAATATTTCTCTTTTAATTTTTAACATCGTTTGCAAATTTGACATGATGGATTTTTTAAAAATTTTACTTCTCTGAAAATATCCTTCAAAGCATCATAAATGAGCATTCTGCCATGTAAGGACTCGCCAATAGAAAGTAAAATCTTTAGTGTTTCAACAGCCTGAATAGAACCAATTATACCTGCAACCGGAGCTAAAATACCCTGAACAAAATTCTCATCCTTTGCATCTTCAAAAAGGCAGTTATAGCATGGTCCTTCTGGAGGAATCACATTTAAAACATGCCCTTCAAACTCTGAGACAGCACCTACTACAAGAGGTTTTTGTAATTTAAAACAGGCATCATTAAGGATAAATCTTGTTTTAAAATTATCTGGACATGCAACAACAATATCATAGGAATTAATTAACTCAAAAACATTTCTTTTGTTGATTTCTTCAGGATAAGGAAGTATATTTATTTCACTGTTGAGTTTTTTGAGATTTATCATTGCTGAAATAGCTTTTGGCATGCCAATATGTTCTTCATTGTGGAGAATCTGTCTTTGAAGATTACTTAGTTCCACTATATCGGGGTCAACTATTCCTATATATCCAATGCCAGATGAAGCAAGATAATATGCAACAACGCTACCAAGCCCACCTGCGCCTACAATTAATACTTTTGATTTATTAAGTTTTTCTTGCCCTTCTTTGCCTATATAAGAAAGTATAATTTGTCTATGATATCTCAAAAGACTATGTTTCCTGTCCTTCAACCCTTATAAATACACTCTTTGCTGCGACAACAGGTAGTTTATCAATCTTCTCAAGAGCCTCAAGCACATCTTTTTCCTTTGCCTTATGCGTTAATATTACAAGAGGAACTGCACCAGCCTTTGACCTGCCTTTTTGAATTACTGATGCGATGCTTATATTGTGTTGTCCAAATACTCCTGAAATCTTTGAAAGAACTCCAGGACGATCTAAGGCAGTAAATCTGAAATAGTACATGCTTTCTATCTCTTCAATTGGCTTGATACTGTATTTTTCTGAAAAATCAAGTGGTAGAGAATTTGTGCCCTTTGCAATATCTACAATATCAGCTACCACAGCACTACCTGTAGGCATGCTTCCAGCTCCTCTACCATAATAAAGAGTTGCGCCTACACTGTCTCCTTCCACATATATGGCATTAAAAACTCCGTCAACTTTAGCTATCAAATAATCCTCTGGAATCATTGTAGGATGAACTCTTAGTTCAATTTCTCCATTAAGAATTTTTGTTATTGCAAGAAGCTTAATTTTATAACCAAACTCTCTTGCAAAGGCTATATCCTGAGCAGTTATTTTTGTAATTCCTTCACAATATGTCTTTTTAAAGCTTAATGGAATCCCGTAAGCCAAAGATGCAAGAATCGTTATCTTATGTGATGAGTCTATTCCTTCTATGTCAAGCGTTGGATCTGCTTCTGCATAACCAAGTTCCTGAGCCTGCCTGAGAGCATCCTGAAAATCAATCCCTTCATTTGTCATTTTTGTAAGAATAAAATTTGTTGTTCCATTAATGATTCCATAAATTGCAAGCATTTTATTTGCAACAAGTCCTTCTCTCATTACTTTAATTATCGGAATTCCGCCTCCTACGCTTGCCTCAAATCCTACCTGAAGTCCTTTTTCTTTAGCTATGCTAAAAATTTCATTTCCTTCTTCTGCTAAAAGAGCCTTATTTGCTGTAACAACATGTTTACCCTTTTTTAATGCTTCAATGATGAACTCCTTTGCCGGATGAATTCCACCAACCAGTTCTACTACAACATCTATTTCAGGATCATTTATAATCTTCCAGGCATCAGGGATGAGAACACCTTCGGAAAGGCTTATCTCCCTTGGTCTTTTTATATCCTTATCAGCAACTTTTTTAAGAATAAGCTCTATTCCCGTTCTTTTTTTTATAAGTTCTCTTTGGCTAAGAATAATTTTTGCTGTTCCTGTGCCTACTGTTCCAAAACCTATGATGCCAACTTTAACCTGTTTCATTCAGCCTCCTTAACCAACTTTTCTTATTTTCTTTACTGCTGGAACAAGATTTAGAGCCTTTTTAATTCCTTTTGTTGCCTGTCTTATTCTGTGTTCATTCTCAACAAGAGCAAATCTGACAAATCCTTCTCCACCTTCACCAAATCCAATACCTGGAGAAACTGCTACTTTTGCTTCATTTATTAAAAATTTGCAGAATTCAAGAGATCCCATTTTTTTGAATTGTTCTGGAATCTCCGCCCATACAAACATTGTTGCTTTTGGTGGAGGAACTTTCCATCCTGCCTGATTCAATCCTTTTATGAGAACATCTCTTCTTCTTTCGTAAGTCTTTCTTATCTCTTCAACACAATCCTGAGGACCCCGCAGTGCCACTATTGAGGCAATTTGAATAGGTTGAAACATTCCGTAGTCAAGGTAACTTTTTATTTTTGTAAGTGCGCCAACAATCTCTTTATTACCAACACAAAATCCTACTCTCCACCCAGCCATTGAATAGCTTTTAGTCATTGAAAAAAACTCTACACCTACATCTTTTGCTCCTGGGACTTGAAGAAAACTTGGTGCTTTATAATCATCAAAAACAAGGTCTGCATAAGCAAAATCATGGATAACCATGATATTGTTTTCTTTCGCGAAATCAACAACTTTTCTAAAGAAATCAAGATTTTCCACGACTGCTGTTGTAGGATTATGTGGAAAGTTAATTATCAAAATTTTTGGTCTGGGCCAGGAGTTTTTAAAAGCTCTTTCAAGCTCTTCAAAAAAGTCCATACACGGGCAAACATTAAATGTCCTTACATCTCCTCCTGCAATAATTGCTCCATAGGGATGAATAGGATAGGCAGGTGAGGGGGTAAGAACTACATCCCCTGGTTGGACAGATGCTAAAAGAAGATGACTTAGTCCCTCTTTTGAACCAATAGTAACTACTGCCTCTGTTTCAGGGTCTATGTCCACATCAAATCTTCTTTTATACCACTCTGAAATAGCACATCTAAGCTGAGTAATGCCTCTACTTGCTGAATATCGGTGGTTTTTTGAAAGTTTTGCAGCTTCACAAAGTTTGTCAACAATGTGTTTAGGTGTTGGTAAATCAGGATTACCCATGCCAAGGTCTATAATATCCTCACCTTTTCTTCTAAGTTCTGTTTTGAGCTGATTAACCACTGCGAATACATAAGGAGGCAATCTTTTAATTCTCGGAAAATCAAACATTTTTATCCTCCGTTTTTTATTTAATCATTTGCATTTTTTATTATTTCTGTCAATACCTCTTTTGTGTAATCCTTTTCCATCTGCCAAACTTTTGCTATATTGTAAGCATTATCAACAATTCTATCAATTTCTCCAATGGATATTCCTGCTTCTTTTAAGCTCACTGGTGCACCTATTTTCCTAAACCATTCCTTCAGTTGAAAAACTCCTTCGGTTGCTGTATTGACACCAAATATTTCTTTTGCAAATCTTTCAAACTGTATAAGATTTTTTTCTTGATACCATTTCATCCATGCTGGTATTACAATACTAAGACAGGCACCGTGAGGTAAGTCGTAAATTGCTCCAAGAGAATGAGCAATCATGTGATTTGGGAAACTCCCTCCTTTTATCCCTAACTTTGCAAGTCCGTTTAAAGCAAGTGTAGCAGCCCACATAAACTCTGCTCTTGCGTTGTAGTTTTTTTGTTCTTTAAGAATTATTTCTGTTGTCTCCATTACTGTTTTAATTAAACCCTCAACAAACCTGTTCTGAAGATTGGGGCAATAACTTCCACTAAAATAATGCTCAATCACATGGGCAATAGCATCAACTGCTGCGTATGCCTGATACTTAGCTGATACTGTAAAAGTAAGCTCAGGATTCAAAATAGACACTCTTGGGAAGATATGCTCTGAGGAAATGGAAAGTTTTTCCTGTGTTTCCTCATTTGTAATCACAGCAAAACCGTTCATCTCACTTCCAGTTGCTGCAAGGGTAAGTATTACATAAATCGGTAAAGCCTTTTTTATTTCTTTGTTCCTTTTAAAGAAATCCCATACATCTTTATCAGTTTTTGTACCTACTGCAATGGTTTTCCCCTCATCAATAACAGAGCCACCACCTACTGCTAAAATTGCGTCAACCTTATGTTTCTTTGCCTTTTCAATTCCTTCCCTTGTATGAGAAAGTACAGGATTTGGTTTTACTCCTCCATGTTCTATAAACTCAATTCCTTCTTTTTTTAGTGCCTTTACAATTCTATCATAGAGTCCAGTTTCCTTTATGGATGATTTACCATAAACAAAAAGAACTCTTTCCACATCATCTTTTTCTAAAATTTTGCCAATTTTTTTCTCAGCTTCCTTGCCAAATATAATTCTTGTAGGATTATAAAATTCAAAGTTTTCCATATCTTTCCTCCTTTACTGCTAAATATGATTCATAAGCTTTTGTTGAACTCCTGATAAGAGGCCCGCTTACCACAGCCTTAAATCCTATTTGCACAGCTTTCTCCGCAATTTTTTCAAAAACTGCTGGTTTTATATATTCTACTACAGGCAGAGCTTTTTTTGAAGGCTGAAGATACTGCCCTATTGTAACTATGTCACATTCTACATTTTTTAAATCTTTCAAAATGTTGTATACTTCTTCTATATTTTCACCAAGTCCTAACATAAATCCTGATTTTGTTATTATTTCTGAGTTAATCTCTTTAGCAGTTTTAAGAATATTTAGAGAACGGATATAAACAGCCTTTCTAACAGAACCATAAAATTTTTTAACTGTCTCTATGTTATGTGCAAAAACAGCAACACCTGAATTCAAAATAGTTTCAATAGAAGTTTTGTTTCCCTGAAAATCTGGCACTAAAACTTCTACCAGTATATCTGGATTTAACTTTTTTATTGTTTCAACTGTTTTTGCAAAATGTTTCGCTCCTCCATCAATCAGGTCATCTCTTGTAGGAGATGTTATAACAACATATTTTAATGACATCTCTTTTACTGCAATAGCAATTTTTTCTGGCTCTGAATTATCTAATGGTTCTGGATAACCTTTTTCTGCATTACAAAATTTACATCCCCTTGTGCATACTTCACCCATAATCATAAATGTTGCGGTTGGTTGCTTATAACATATAGTTCTATTTGGACATCTCAATGTCTCACACACAGTATTAAGTTTGTGTTTTTTAAAAAAATTTTGTGTTTTTTTAATTTCTTTAAGTTGGGTTTTAACCCATTCTGGAAGAGGCATTTTGAGAGATTTATTAAAGGGGGCAGAAAGCCCCCTCAGGTTGTCAGACTTTTTCTACATTAACTGCTTTAGGTCCACGGTCTCCTTCAACAACGTCAAATTTAACTCTGTCACCCTGTTTCAGGGTCTTGAATCCATCACCTTTAATTGAAGTGTAATGGACAAAGACATCCTGTCCGCCATCCTGCTGAATGAATCCGAATCCCTTAGACTCATTAAACCACTTAACACGTCCTTCAAAAGCCATACTTCTTAAAACCTCCTTTTAATCTCCCCACCTATGGCAGGTACTAAAACTTCGCAAAATGCAAAGCTAATCTTTTATAACATGGGGATATTAAAAAAGTAAAGGAATTTTTTTAAGGTTTCTGGAATAGTATTTAAAAAGACTGATTGGAGATTTTATTTTGTATAAAATAAAAAAGCCTGGCAGCGACCTACTTTCCCATGACCTCACGGTCATAGTATCATCGGCCCTGGAGGGCTTAACTTCCGTGTTCGGAATGGGAACGGGTGTTTCCCCTCCGGTATAGCCACCAGACAATTTTTAGCATAACATAAGTTTTAGAAAAAATGCAAGCTAAAATTTACCTATAAATTTTCTTGGTTTGCCCGCACCCTGTGGTGGACCTACAAGCCCATCTTCTTCAAGTAAATCCATGATCCTTGCTGCACGATTATAACCTATTTTAAATCTTCTCTGTATAAGAGAGATTGATATTTCACCAGCCTGGGTGGCATATTCAATCACTGCTTCATAAAGTTCATCTTTTTCGCCACCATTTACCTTTCCATTTTCTTTGTTTTCAGTAGGTATTTGTATTGATTCAAAAAGACTATAATCAGGACTACCTTGACTGCGTAAATATTCAGTTACTGCTTTAACTTCCTCTTCGCCTACATAGGCACCATGAACTCTTATTATTTTTACACCTGAAACCATAAAAAGCATATCACCCATTCCAAGAAGCTTTTCAGCGCCCTGTGTATCAAGTATTGTTCTTGAATCCACACGGGATGTAACCTGAAAGGCAATTCTTGCAGGAAAGTTTGCCTTAATTATTCCTGTTATTACATCAACACTTGGACGCTGTGTTGCAACAACAAGATGAATTCCTGATGCTCTTGCCATCTGAGCAATTCTGGTAACAGCCTGTTCAACTTCTGTTGGTGCTGTGAACATCAAGTCTGCAAACTCATCAATAAAAACAACAATATATGGAACTTTTTCTTCAAAAGAAACTGTCTGATTGTAACTATCAATGTTTCTAAATCCTTTTGATGCAAAAAGTTTGTATCTTCGTTCCATTTCAACAATTACTTTTTTCAAAGCTTCGGATGCTTCCTTAGGGTCTGTTATAACAGGGGACATTAGATGAGGAATATTTTCATATGTTGAAAGCTCAAGAAGCTTTGGGTCAATAAGAAGAAGTCTTACATCATGCGGAGTTGCTTTATAAAGGAGACTTAAAATCATTGTATTTAAACATACACTTTTACCAGAGCCGGTTGCACCTGCCACAAGTAAGTGGGGCATTTTTGAAAGGTCAGTTATTACAGGATTTCCGTATATATCTTTACCAAGTGCAAGAGCTAAGTAAGAGGCACTGCTTTGAAACTTTTCTGATGCAATAATCTCACCGAGTCTTACAATCTGTCTTTTTTTATTTGGGACTTCTATGCCAATTGCAGACCTTCCTGGAATTGGATATATTCTTATGCTCTGAGCTTTAAGTGAAAGGGCAAGTTCATCACTGAGAGTTATGATTTTACTGAGTTTTATCCCGCTTGCAGGTTCAAATTCATACATTGTAACCACAGGACCTGGATGGACCTCTTTTATTGTCCCATGAATACCAAATTCAGCAAATCTTGCTTCAATGCTACTGGCAGAGGCTATAATTTCTTCCTTTGATATATTGTCATCATGCTTTTCAATTTTTAAAAGAGAAAGAGGTGGAATTATAAAACCCTTTTGCTCTGCTTCAATTTTTTGTTTTTCATCAATGTCCTTAGGCTTTAATCTGGTTTCGCTTTTGAGATTTAAATTATCAGCCTTTTTTACAGGTTCTTCAGGTTTTGAAACTTTCACAACCTTTATTCCCTCACCAGCTTCAGGAGAGGTTTCTTTAATAGAACTAATTTCTTTTCTTTTTATCAATTCTGGCTTAATAAGAATAACTGAAGCAATGAAGACAGAAGCCCACAAAATATAAGTTCCTGCAATTGAAAGAAACTTTTCAGTCAGATGAAAGGCTATCCATGAAATACCTTCTGGAAGTTTTTTATAGGTCTCAATATTTTTCCTTAATGGTTCAAGCATGATGGATAAAGAAAACAGCAGGGTTAGAAACCATATAAGTTTTCCTATATTTAGCTTTTTACCAGTAAACTTTCTGATTCCGTAGAAAACTAAAAGTAGCGGAATTAAAAATGTAGCAATTCCAAAGGTACTTAGTAAAAGGTCTGAAAGATATGAACCAACTATCCCTCCATAGTTTAATGGTTTTGATTTTGTAAAAGTTAAAGGTGAGGGGTCTAAAAAATTGTAACTTATAAGGGTTATAGCAAGATAAACTGAAAAGGCGATTAATAAAATAGCTTTAAAAATATTTAAAGCTGAAAAATCTTTGATTTCTTCAGTTTTTTTGTTCAAAGAACTTTTTTTTATCGGCTTTTTATATATTACCCTTTGTCGCATCAGTTTCTAAAAAAATATAACAGAAAAATAACAACCGCTAAAAACCATCTGTAGTATATGAAAAGATTGAGAGGATACTTTTGGAGAAAGCTAAGTAAAAATTTAATTGCTATTATTCCAGTAATTGCAGCTGAAATTACTCCAATAATGAAAAGAGAGTAATCATGGGAGTGTCCAATTTTTATAGATTTATAAAAATCCAGCATTGCAGCACCTGCAATTGCAGGTGTTGAAAGCAGAAACGAAAACTTTGCTGCATAGGCTCTATCAAGTCCTTTAAATAATCCTGCTGTAATTGTTATACCAGAACGTGAAACCCC
Source organism: Thermodesulfovibrio yellowstonii DSM 11347 (assembly GCF_000020985.1). Taxonomy (NCBI): domain Bacteria; kingdom Pseudomonadati; phylum Nitrospirota; class Thermodesulfovibrionia; order Thermodesulfovibrionales; family Thermodesulfovibrionaceae; genus Thermodesulfovibrio; species Thermodesulfovibrio yellowstonii. Next base: position 1,892,364 of record NC_011296.1, on the reverse strand, counting down.
TGGAATAAGAGCTATTGCTTGAGCTGTACCAATTACTACAGCATCTGAAAGAGTTATAGATCTTATTAATTTTTTACCTACTTTTTCTGCATAAAGCATTAGAAATCCAACTAATATAAGTGTAACCACAATAATTAAAGGATGTCTCAGTGCACTTTCTATCAAATCATGAAAAGCTATACCTGCAATACCTGCAGGAATTGTTCCGATTATGATAAATAGTAGCATTTTTCTTTCTCTGAAAAATATATTTATCCAGTCTTTCCAGAAGCAATAAAGAAGGGATATAAGAGTTCCCACATGAACAGCAATATCAAAACTCAGTGAATTAACAATTCCACTCCAACCAAAAATCCATGGCGTTATCACAAGATGGGCAGTACTGCTTATTGGTAAAAACTCAGTAATTCCCTGAATAATTCCAAGAATAATAGCTTTAAAAAGTTCATCCATTAATTTTTCCCTCTTTTAATTTCTTAAACCTGTTCAAGACTTGTAATTTATTGAAAATCAATAAACCACAACTCCTGCTATTTTTCAATTACCTCCAACTGTCATTCCGACTTTTAGGAGACCCTTCGCTTACGCTCAGGGTGACAGTAAAAGGGTCACATTCCTCGGGCAATGCCAGAGGAATGAAAGTTAGTAATTGCACAGTTCCGAAATTTATTAACTCATCTATTTTAACAGGTCTTTCAGGTTTCAATCCTAATTTTTTATAGCACAAACAAATTTTGTTAAATTTTCTTCATCAAGCCTCAATCCCATTGTCTCATCCGAGGATTTTCTTCAAAAATCCTTCTTTTTGCCCAATAAAATGAAGGAATCTATTTTTATGAAGAATCAAAGGAGTTCCAGAAGACTTTACAACACTTGGAGGAAGTTTGTTTTTAAGTGCCTCTGCATCCTTTGGCTCATAAATGCTTTTGAGGTCTACTACAAAAAATTTCTCACCTCCGTCTTTCATCTCTTTGAAATCTTTCTTTCTTGTAAGATAAAAAGCTTGCCATTCCTGACTTCCTATCTTGTAGTAATCTCCACAAGGGCTTTCACTTATAAAATCTGGAACTTCCAGTTCTGTTTGTTTAAACATCTCAATAAATATTTGTCTTGAAAGAAATAGAGGGTCTTCAATCTTGAAAAACTCTTCATCAGTCATTTTTTTTGCAAACTCTTTAAGGAAATATCTAAATAAGCTGTCGTCAATACCATCAACTTTTTCCTCAAAATATTTTTCTGCCTTTTCTTTTGCTTTTTTATCCTCTGAGAAAGGTGAGCCAAAATGTAAGTAATAAATTCTTCTTATTACCTGACTTTCTGCGCTAAATCCCACATTTGATGTGCCAATAAGACAGGGATGAGGGTCAGTAATTGTGTTTGTGAGAGTCTTTATCAGTCTTTCTCCTTCTCCTCTAAAGAAGTTATCGTATATTTCATCAACTAAAATGGGAAAGACATTGTTTGAAGAAAATATGTCATAGAGAATTCTCTGTGTTTTTGTATAGATGTCTTTGTAATTGAATACTTCAAAGTTGTTGCCAAGTAGTTTGTTTATAAATAAAAGAAGTTTTGTCTTTCCAGTGTTTGCAAGCCCTCCAAGTATTAAAACAATCGGTATTTCTGCAAGTTTTTCATCTCCTTTATGTTTCTTTACATGCTTTCTTATGAGATATATAAACGGTGAGGTAAAGGCAAAAAGTATTGCCTCAAATACTCTTTTAAGCACTTCTCTGTCTTTGTAAATTGCAAATTCCCAATAAGAATTGACAAAGTTAACAAGTTTTGCAAGATTGCTTTGTAGTTCTTCTTTTGTAAGGCTTACTGTATAGGAAACAGCCTGCTCATTTTCTTTTACATAAAACTCCCAGTTAGCGGGATTTAGATAAAGAAAGTTTCTTTTATCAATGAACTCCTGAGTTCTTTTGTGAGAGAAGGATACAATTTCCCTGAGCTTGTCCTTAAGTGTTACTAATTTTTGCTTTGGTTCAAAAGAATAGCCATTTTTTGTTTTCTTAGTCACATGCTCAATGATTTTTTCAATTCTTTCAATCTCCATTATTTTTTTATCTATCCTTTCCCTTTCATCCATAACCTCAACTACCAAACTTTCTGCATCTCCTCCACTCTGTATCTGTCTTTGCACCCTTTCAACAATGCTTTCAGTTCTATCATCTGGTGTAAATATTAGAATATTCTCTGTTTTTAATATCAGACTTTGAAGCTTTTTTCTTGTTTTTTCGCTTAAGAAATCCACAGAGTTTTGATATATCTCTTCAAATCTATTGAGATATGTTTTGCAGAACAAAGGATTATAGGAACTGTCATAGACAATGAGCTCTTCATACTGTCTGCTATTACTAAAAGCAGAGTTAGTGAAATTTGCAGAACCTACCATTACTCTTAAACTCCCCTCATCATCAGAAAGTATATAAATCTTTGAGTGTATTCGCTCACCTGCTTTCATATATCTTAGCTCAATTTTCCCGGTTGTAAGAGCTTCAAGAACTTCAGGGTCTGCCTCAGCAGAATGGATAAATCTCTCTTCAGAAGTTGGGTCAAGCACATAGAATTCTCTTGCTGATTCTTCCTCTCCCAATATGGTTATGACCTTTTTAAATGTTTTCACCTTATCAAAGAAAAAATCAGGAGAAGAAACATAGGTAACAACCCTTAAGTCGGTAAAGTTATGATAAAAAAGTGAAAGAGGATCTTCTTTAAATGGCTTGTCATTGTAAAGAATGTGCAGATAAGAAACTTTTTTTGTGAATAAATCCATAAATTATTATATCATTCAGATAAGATTATCTGTCTTTTAAATCTTTCTTTTTTTCAATCTCAGGGAATTGCTTACCACTGAGACAGAACTTAGAGACATTGCTAAGGAAGCAAGCATTGGATTAAGAAGTGGACCACCAAAAATGTAAAGAACTCCAGCAGCAACTGGAATGCCGATTACATTATAGATGAATGCCCAGAAAAGGTTTTCTTTTATCGTTCTGAGAGTGAGCTTACTTAACCTGATAAGCACCGGAACTCCTTTAAGCCCTCCTTTCATAAGTGTTACATCAGCTGTATGGATTGCAATGTCTGTTCCGCTTCCCATTGCAATACCTATATTTGCCTCTGCCAATGCAGGTGCGTCATTTATTCCATCACCTATCATGGCAACATTTTTTCTCTCAACAACTCTGAATTTTCTTACAATCTTTGCCTTTTCATTGGGAAGCACTCCTGCAAAATATATCTTAATTTCCAGTTTTTCTGCTACTGCCTTTGCAGTAAGTTCATTATCTCCTGTTATTATAGCTACTTCAATTCCCATTTTCTGTAATTCTTTTATGGTTTCTACGGATTCTTCTCTTATTGGGTCTGCAATGAAAAATATTGCTTTTATGTTTCCATCAATAGCAGCATAAACTGTTGTCGTAGACTCTGAATAAGAGAGTTCTGGTAAATTTATATTTTTTTTCTGCATTAGTTTACTGCTTCCTATTAAAACTTCCCTTTTGTCTCCCTTTGCATCAAAAACTTTTGCCAAAACTCCTCCACCAGCAACTACTTCAAAGGACTCTGGCTCATCGGGATTTATTCCCTCTCTCATGCAATGCCTTATTATCGCCTTTGCAAGAGGATGCTCAGAGTATTTTTCAGCAGTAGCACAAAGACTTAAAATTTCGCTCTTATCCACATCAAGGTATTGCACATCTTTTACTTCAGGTTTTCCTTGTGTGAGTGTGCCTGTTTTATCTGAAAAAAGAATTTCAATTTTGCCAACTTCCTCAAGTTTTTCCACATTTCTTATGAGTATCCCTTCTTTTGCAGACCTTCCTGTGGCAACCATAATTGCTGTTGGAGTAGCAAGTCCTAATGCACAGGGGCAGGCAATTATAAGGACTGCGATACTATTACTTAAAGCCTGCGAAACTTCTCCCTGTAAGAACATCCATAGGGCAAAGGTTAACACTGCTACTGCCAAAACCGTAGGAACAAATATGGCTGAGATTTTATCTGCAAGCCTCTGAACAGGTGGTTTTCCTGTCTGTGCTTCCTGTATTAGTTTGATTATCTGGTTTAAAAGGGCATTTTTACCAACAGCCTTTGCTTCAACTTTAATAACTCCACTTAGTAAGATTGTTCCTCCGATTACTTTCTCTCCAGCAGATTTGTCAACAGGAATTGGTTCTCCTGTTATCATAGATTCATCAACGGTTGCTTCACCTTCTACAATAATTCCATCTACAGGTATTTTTTCAGACTGTCTTATCAGCACAATATCTTCGGGCAAAACTTCATCAATGTTTATTTCCTGCTCTTTTCCATCTCTTATTACAACTGCTCGTTTGGGCTGAAGTTGAATAAGCCTTTGTATTGCCTCTGATGTTTTTGCCTTTGCCTTTTCTTCAAGGGTTCTACCAAAAAGTATGAGGGTAATTATTACTGCTGAAGTTTCAAAATAAAGATGAAATCCTCCATGACCCAAAATTAGCATAGCAACGCTGTAAAAATAGGCAGCATTTGTTCCCAGACTTACAAGGCTATTCATGTTTGCTGTGCCGTGTTTCAGAGCAAGAAATGCAAGCCTGTGAAATCTCCATCCTGTAATAAACTGGACAGGTGTTGTAAGCACAAGCTGTATAATTCCCTCATGTAAAAAAGGAATGTGAAACATGCTACCTAAAAACACAGGCAATGTAAAAATAAAACTTATGATGAGGTCTTTTTTTAGTTTTTTAAACTCTTTCTTTTTTTCTTCAAAGGCTGATATTGTATCCGCATATTTTTTTGCTTTTATACCAAGAGTTTTAATGGCAGATAAAATTTTATCTTCATCAATAATTGTTGGTATATAAGATAAAACAATATTTTTATTCACAATATCTATTTTTACCTCAACCACTCCTTCAAGCTGAGCAATTTTTTCTTCAATAGGTCTTGCACTGTCAGGGGCAAGTTCACTTATCTGTAGATAAAGATTTGTTTTACCTATGTCGTATCCGGTTGCTCTTACTATGCTGATTAATCTGTGAATGTCAACTTTATCAGTTACTTCAATCTTTGCTTTTTCAGTAAGAAGATTTACTTCCGCACTGATAACTTCTTCTAATCTGTTTAATGCTCTTTGAACTGCTTGAGCACAGGCAGCACATGTCATTCCTTTGATAGGTATTTCAACTATTTTTGTCATTGCTTTATTTTATAATTATTGGATTTTTCTCTGCCTTAATACTTCAAAAGTAATTAAAGCGGATGCAACTGAAACATTTAAAGAGTTTATTGTGCCTCTCATAGGAATTTTTATAACTTTATCACATAAGGCAATTACTGTTTGTCTGATTCCCTTTCCTTCAGAACCAACAATTAAACCTAAAGGCTGAGTAAAATCGCTTTCCCAGAATACATCCTTAGCCTGTGCTTCTGCTCCATATATTGTGATATTATGTTCTTTGAGAGTTTTTATCGCATACTTAATATTATTGATTTCTACAAGATTAACATGCCATACTGCTCCTGCTGATGCTTTCCATACAGATGGGACAATTCCTACTGAGCGTTTTTTCTGATAAATTATTGCATGGACTCCTGCTGCATCAGCAATTCTACAGATGCTTCCAAAATTTTGAGGGTCTTCAACTAAATCAAGAATTAGGAAAAAAGCAGGCTCATTTTTTTTAAATGAAATTTTTAAAGCTTCATCAAGAGTTATTGTTTTCTTGGGTTTTATTTTGGCAACTACTCCTTGATGAACTCCTTGTGTGATTTTTTCAATGAATGTTTCTTCAACTATTTTTACTGAAATTGATTTTTCCTCTGCCAGCCTCAGAATTTCTTTAAGCTTTGAAATTCTATTTTTTGATATATAAATTTCCTTTAATGCATCAGATATTTTGAAAGATTCAAGAACAGGATTTACACCATATATATACATTAATTTATCTTTACTTTCCATATAGTTCTGTCTGGTTTATCTTCAAGAATAATTCCCTTTGATAAAAGTTGTTCACGAATACTGTCAGCTTTTTTCCAATCTTTATTTTTTCTTGCCTCAGTTCTTTCTTTAATGAGTCTATTTATTTCTTCTTCTTTAATGGCAATTTTTTTAACTTTAAGTAAATCTCTATACCAATCAACAGGTTGTCTCTGAAATAGATTTAATACACTACCAATTTCTTTGATTGCTCTTTTTGCAGTTACAAGAAAATCAATTTCTTTATTCTGTGATGGTTTTTTATCCATAAATCGGTTTATTTCTTTAATAAACTCAAATAGTATTCCTAAGGCTTTTGCTGTATTGAAATCATCATCCATTGCTTTTTCAAATTCTGGTTTCAGATTTTCAAGCATGGCTTTAACTTTGTCAAACTCTATGGAGCTTTTATCATTTATTTCAATTTTTTCAAAATCTTCAATTCTCATTATGGTGCTGTATACTCTGTCAACTGTTGCTTCAGCTTCTTTAATATATTCATGAGCAAACTCAATTGGGCTTCTGTAATGGCTTGAAAGAAGAAATAGTCTCAATGCTTCAGCATCATAAATATCAAGTAAATCCCTTATGTTAAGAACATTACCTAAGGATTTTGACATTTTTTCTTTATTTATTGTTACAAATCCATTATGAATCCAATATTTTGCAAAGGGTTTCCCAGTAAATGCTTCAGACTGGGCAATCTCATTTTCATGATGAGGGAATATTAAATCCGCGCCTCCGCCATGAATATCAAAGGTTTCACCAAGATATTTTATTGACATAGCAGAACACTCAATATGCCATCCAGGACGTCCTTTGCCCCATGGAGAATCCCACCATGGCTCTCCGGGTTTTGATGCTTTCCATAGTGCGAAATCAAGAGGGCTTTTTTTCCTTTCATCAACTTCAACACGAGCTCCACTTATAAGTTCATCAATTTTTTTCTTGGAAAGTTTTCCATACTGTGGAAATTTTTCAACTGAAAAATAAACGCTTTTTGCCTGTCCTTCCTCAATTTCATAGGCATATCCTTTATTAATCAGTGTCTGAATTATTTCAATCATTTCATTTATATGCTCTGTTGCTTTTGGCTCAATATCTGCTCTTGTTATTCCAAGACGGTCCATATCTTTATAGTATTCTCCAGTATATTTTTCAGCAATTTCTTTCCATGAAACTCCTTCTTTATTTGCCCTGTTTATAATTTTGTCATCAATATCCGTGAAGTTTTTGACAAATTTTACTTCATAGCCTTTATAGCGAAGATATTTTACAATTACATCAAAAACAACAGCGCTTCTTGCATGTCCGATATGACATAGGTCATAGACAGTAACTCCACATGCATAGATGCCTACTTTTTTGTCATTTATTGGCTTAAACTCTTCCAGCTTGTCTGTAAGTGTGTTGAAAACCCTCATTTTCTCCTCCGCCTCTGAATTTATGCCTATTTTAACTTAATTCTTTAAATCTTTCCCAATCTGTATGAGGTAAAAATAGTGCAGATATATATTCATCCATAAATTTTTTTGAACGTGAAAGGTCAATATACGTCATTTTATCAGCGATTTCTTCAGCTGTTTCTCTCAGTTGATAACTAAGAGTGCATAAAATCGCACCGGCTAAAGAAGTATTCCCAAGAAACTGAAATCTATTTTCGGGTAAATTGGGTAACATGCCAATTTTTAATGCTTTTTTAATATTTATAAACTCGCCAAATCCTCCTGCAATGTAAACCTTTGATATATCCTTTTCACTAATTCCAACTTCTTCAAGCAGTGTTGATATTCCTGCATAAATTGCAGCTTTTGCCCTGATTATATTGTCAATGTCTGCCTGAGTAATATAACAGTTTTCGGAAATAATGAATCTTTGTTCATCATTAACTTCTTTTATCCATTGAGAAAATCCTTTAATGAGTTTTCCCTTTTGATCAATAATTCCTTCTGAAAAAAGCTCAGAAACAATATCTATCATTCCTGAGCCGCATATGCCTGATGGTGGCATATCTCCAATTACCTTTATTTTAAAACTATCTGAATTTTTATTATAGGAGAAAGATTCTATAGCTCCTGAAGTAGCTCTCATCCCACAACTTATTCCACTTCCTTCAAAACAAGGACCTGCGGAGGTAGATGCTGTTACAAGCCATTGTTTATTACCTATAACAACTTCTCCATTAGTTCCAATGTCTATGAATAAAGAGATTTCTTCTTGAAGATACATTTGTGATGCCAATATACCTGCAACAATATCTCCTCCAACATAACCTGCAATAGATGAAACTGTGTAAACAGGTGCATTTGGTTCTATAAGAAGTTTTGCCTGAGCCGCATTCCATACAGGATAATGATTTAAAACTGGTGTATAGGGTTCTTCTCTTATATATTTTGGATTAATTCCCCAGAAAATATGAGCCATTGTTGTATTTGCAGAGATTGTTACATATAAAATTTTCCCATCCCTGTGTTTCATGAAGACTGTATTAATGAGGGCATTTATATCATCAACAATGCATTTTCTTAAGATATCAAGTCCATTTTTATTTTCAACTGCGTAAATAATTCGTGTAATAACATCGTCTCCATAGGAAATCTGAGAGTTATAGCATGAGGCTATATCAATGACTCTTCCTTCTTCAAGATCAATTAGAGCGATAGCAACAGTTGTTGTGCCTATATCAACAGCAACTCCATAAAGTTTTGTATCTGGTTCTATAAAATCAATAATTTCCTTTTCTGTAAGAACAACAGTAATCTGCCATTTATTTTTTCTTAAAAATTCAGGCAGCAGTGAAACAAGTTTTCTGGATATTGAAATTTTTTTATTTAAAGTCTGTCTTATATTTTCAAAGTCTGCTTTTGAATTTTCAATTGTAGGAGGCTCAATCTTTAATGAAACTTTTTTAACTAAGGGTTCAAATAAAGACGGATTGTCTTTAAAAGGTTTCTCAACCAACCACAATTTTGCTGCGGAGATTCTTTCTGTAACAGTAATTAGTTTTTCCGGAACTTCAATTATAATATCACTTTCTGGATAAGTTTGACATGCAAGAACATAGCCAAGTTTTTTTTCATCTTCTGATATTCCAAAAAAAGAAGATGTTTTTGATTTGCCTTCAACAATTCTTAATTTGCATCTTCCACAAATTCCTTTGCCTCCACAAGATGCTGGAAGATAGATAGCATGACTCTGTAAAACTTGGAGAAGAGTCTCTCCATGAGTTTCAAAAATTTCACCACGATTTGTCCTAATTTTATACATGATTTAAAATTATATCATGAAAGCTCTTGTTTATCGGATGGGAGGATTAGGTGACAGTCTTCTCATTTATCCGATTCTTGAAATACTTAATAAAAAAGGCTATGATGTTACTGTATGGGGAAATCCAGAATACTTCAGGCTTGCTGAAATATCAGGATTTTGCATAAAAACAGTTTTTTATGAGCCAAAGGAACAATATGATTTAAAAATAATTTTTTCAAAAAATAGAGAGATTTTAAAAAACTCCCAGAATAACTCCATTTATATTAATCCAATTCCGACACAGCAAACTTGGATTGTTGATTATTACTTAGAAAAAGTTGGCTTTAATAATGAAAGGTATTCAAAGATTCTTCCAGTATCTTTTTCAGAAAGTAAACATAATAATCTTTGCATTGTTCATCCAGGAAGTGGTTCAAAAAAGAAAAATCCTGATTTAATTTTTTTCTTTGAGTTAGAAAAATTTTTAAAAGAATTAGGCTTTGATATTCTCTATTTACTTGGTCCAGCTGAAACAGAGTTTGCAGAAGTATTTAAAAACTCAGTTTATATAGAAAATCCTGTAGAAATCGCTAAACTGCTAAGCAAAGCGAATCTTTATATTGGACTTGATAGCGGAATAAGTCACTTAAGCAGTTATCTTGGAATCCCTTCAATCATTATTTTTGGTCCAACAGAGCCTCAAGTATGGCATCCTATTGGTGAAAATTTTATGATTATTCGTTATGAAAGCTGTTCAGCCTGTTTTCCTGATGTGTGCAAAGAAAGAAAATGTCTGGAACCTGAATTTTTACTCAATAAAATCAAATCTCTGCAAATATATCAAAAAGCTTGAAATTTCTTAGGCTTAAATAATGAGCATGAAGAATTAAAAGATAACCTTTTGAGTTGAGGTTGTAAAGTTTTTCAGGCTGAAGTCTTGACATATGTTCAATATTGGCTATTAACATATTGCGAAACTGCATTTTACCAAGTTTTGTTTCAATATCAAGATTTAATGTTCTTAAGTATCCTCCTTCAAATAACTCCTTTGAACATTCCTCTGCATCATGAAAATCTCTTGCAAGCTCTGTGAGCCCTGCCTTTATTTTTGAAAAAAATTCTGTTTCATTGCCATCATCGTCAAAAATTCTTTCTCCATCTGATGAGGCAAAGGTTTCATCAAAAATAATTGTATAATCATCTTCCTCCTTAAATACTCCAAAAGGATAATGTTTGCAGATATTTGGCACGGTGTCAAGCTTCCATTGTCCATTCTTTTTTAGAAATATATTCTTATTATTAATTCCTATAACAGCGAATGGAAAAACAATTTCATCCTGAATACCAAACATAACAGGATAATACATGGTAGCAGATAAAATTTCAGAATAAGTAAGAGGAACAACTTCAACATTTTCCATATATAAATAATCTTCAGGCATTTTTACTTTTAAATATCTATGAACTGTGCTATCTAAGGCAACAGCTTTTTTAAATGCTTTCATTATTGCCTTCATTTTAGCCTCCTCCTGATAAAAAAGTTTTTAAATTATAGCATAAAACTTTTCTTGACAGCACATTCTTTAAACAATTATAAATAATATATTGTTAAAAAATTTGGAAGGAGCTAATATGAATAAAGTTCTAATGAAGGGCAACGAAGCTGTTGCAGAGGCTGCTATTCAGGCAGGGCTAAAATTTTATGCAGGATACCCTATAACGCCACAGAATGAAATTCCTGAGTATTTATCAAAAAGATTACCAGAAGCAGGCGGGGTATTTATTCAGGCAGAAAGTGAAATTGCTGCGATAAATATGATTTATGGTGCTTCAGCATGTGGCGTAAGAGTCATGACATCTTCAAGTTCACCAGGAATCAGCCTCAAACAGGAAGCTATCTCCTATCTTGCAGGAGCTGAGCTTCCTGCAGTTATTGTAAATATGATGCGTGGTGGACCTGGGCTTGGAAACATCTCAGGCAGTCAGGCAGACTATTTTCAAGCAGTAAAGGGTGGTGGGCATGGAGATTACAGGCTTCTTGTATATGCGCCATTCAGTGTGCAGGAACTCTGGGATTATACAATTTTAGCCTTTGAAAAAGCTGATGAATGGAGAAATCCTGTGATGATTCTTGGAGATGGAGTAATTGCGCAGATGATGGAACCTCTTATTCAGAGAGTTCCGGAATTAAAAGTCTATGATAAGTCTTCATGGGCACTCACAGGAGCAAAGGGAAGACCGTCACGATTTATAAGAACTCTGTTGATGACTGAAGGAGAACTTGAGAAACACAATTGGAAGCTACAGGGAAAATATAAACAATGGAAAGAAAAAGAAGTTAGATATGAAACTTATTTTGTAGATGATGCAGATGTGGTGGTTGTAGCCTTTGGCTCTGCTGCGAGGATTTCTCTTTCAGCAGTAAGAAAATTAAGACAAGAAGGCTTAAAAATCGGACTTTTAAGACCTATCACATTGTTCCCCTTTCCTGAAGAGCCAATAAGGCGGCTTGCACAGGAAATTGAAAGATTCATTGTTGTAGAGTTTAATGCAGGACAGATGGTTGAAGATGTAAAACTTGCAGTAAATGGTATGGCTGAAGTTTATTTGTATGGTAGACCCGGAGGGAATATAGTAACAGCAGAAGATGTATATGAGGCTCTTGCAAGATATGCATCTTCTGAAAGAACCATGGTTTCTGTAAAATAATATATTGTTATGCATATTGAAAAAGTAGCGGTTTCTATTGCTGTAATAATACTTGTATTGGCAGTTTTATTAATTGTAAGAAGTTTTTTATTCAGAATTCTTCATAAATGGGCTGAAAAAACAAAAACAGGTTTTGACAATCTAATAATAAATACAATTAAAAGTCCTTCAATTTTTTGGTGTATAGGAATAGCTCTTTATATTGGACTTGAAAGTTCAGAAATTCCCTTAAAGTACACTTTCTATATAATTAAGGCTATTCATATCTTGATAATCTTATCAATTACCGTAGTTGCTGCAAATCTTGTTACCAGAGTTTTTATCAGATATATTGATCGCTCATCAGTTTCTGTTCAATCAACAGGACTTTTAAACACAATAATCAAAACTGCTGTCTATTTAATCGGTTTTATAATTATCCTTAACATTCTCGGAATTTCTATAGCGCCTTTGATAACAGCCTTAGGAATAGGCGGCTTAGCTGTTGCTCTTGCTCTTAAAGATACTCTTGAAAATCTCTTTGCAGGTATTCACATTATGGCAGAAAAAACAGTAAGAGTTGGAGACTTTATAAGGCTTGAGACAGGTCAGGAAGGATACGTTGAAGATATATCATGGAGGACAACAAGAATCAGAATGCTTCCCAATAATATGATAGTAATTCCTAACAGTAAGCTTGCTCAAAGTATTGTTGTAAATTATTTTCTTCCCGAAAAAACAATGTCATTCCAAATTCCCATAAGTGTTAGTTATGACTCAGACCCTGAATTAGTAGAAAAAATATTGATTGAAGAGGTAAAAAAAGCAATAAAGGAAGTTCCTGGGCTACTCAGCGAACCTTCTCCTGTCGTAAGATTTATCCCGGGTTTTGGTGAAAGTTCTCTTGATTTTACTCTTGTGTGTCATGTAAAAGAATTTGTTGACCAGTATCCAGTCCAACATGAACTAAGAAAGAGAATTTTTAAACGTTTCCAACAGGAAGGCATTGAAATTCCATTTCCTCAAAGAGTTGTATGGCTTAAAAATGAGAAATAACACTATTTTGAGTGGCATTTAAAATGTTCTTTATAAACTCTGCCCATGCATATTTTCTCTCAGTTTATTAAAGTATTAAGCTTGATAAAATTTAGACAAGTGCTAAATTTTTAAATTAGAATAAACTGATGGAATTGCGGGCACTTTTATTCGGTGAAGGGCTTTTTGAGACAATGCTTTGGCGAGGTAGAACACCTAAACTCCTCAGACATTACCAGAGGCTTAAAAATTCAGCAGATTTTTTTCAGATTCCTTGTCCTGATTATGAAACATTCTGTCAAGAAATAGAGAAAAAGACTAAAGGTAGAAAAAATCTCTATGTAAAATTCTGTTTGCTTTCAAAAGGAGAGGCTCTTTATTACTCCCTGCCTAAGGAGTCAGAAATTTTAGTGATTGCGAAGGAGCTTGTCCCTGATAGAACACCAAAAAAACTCTGCCTTTCAAACATAAAGAGGCACAGTGCGAACCCTGTTATCTATCACAAAACTATGAACTATCTTCCAAATATTCTTGCAAAAAGAGAAGCTCTATCAAAGGGCTTTGATGATGCAATTATGTTGAACGAGAGAGATGAAATAACAGAGTGCTCAGCCTCAAATATTTTGATAGTTAAGGATAACAAACTTCTCACTCCTACCCGTGAATGTGGACTATTGATGGGCACAACAATGGAGATTTTGATTGAAAAAATGAATGTAAAAGAGGAAAGGCTTACTATAGATGACCTTTACAATGCTTCATCAGTATTTATAACAAACAGCCTTATCGGAGCATTACCGGTAGTTCAGTTTGAAAATAAAAATTACTCTATAACTCCCGAACTCCTTAACTCTATAAACTCAATAATTGAAGAGGAAAACTCCCTGTAAATGCTTATACTTTGTGGTAGCTGGCTTAATAAAAAGGGATTTTATGAGGCAGAGATTGAAGATGTTAGATTTTATCAAAGTCTTTCTCAGATAAGAGAAGTTGAACCAATTAGTTTTGTCATATTTTCCTATGACCTTTCAGGTGAAATCCTTGATTTTAAGCTACAGAGCACGGACTTGCCCTCAGTGATAGTTATCAAGATAAGAAAATTCAAAAAAATCAATAAAAAAAAGGGTCACTATAATCTTCTGCCATACAGCATGAGCTTAAAAGACAGTGAATTTATTGCAGGCATTCAAAAAATTCGCAATCTTATTGAAGAAGGCACTGTCTATCAGATAAATCTTACAAATCGTTTTGATTTTGAGTTTAAGGGCAATCCTGTGAATTTGTTTTTCAGATTTTACAAAAATCAGCCTGTACCATATGGATTTTTTCTCAATTTTGGTGATTTTTTCGTAGTTTCTGGCTCTATGGAACTCTTTCTGGAAAAGTTAGGTGAAAGAATCGTCAGCAAGCCAATAAAGGGAACTTCTAAATCATTGAGATTTCTTCAAAACAGCCACAAAGACAAAGCAGAAAACCTCATGATTACAGACATGATGCGTAATGACATAGGAAGAATTGCTCAGATTGGAAGCGTAAAAGTTACAGAACTTTTTAAAATAACAAAATACAGAACTCTTTATCAAATGCACTCTACTGTTGAAGGAATTACAAACAAATCCATTATTGACATAATAAAGGAAACTTTTCCTCCTGCCTCTGTAACAGGTGCACCAAAGAGAAAGGCTGTTGAAATGATAGATATCCTTGAACCTCATGCCCGTAGTTATTATTGCGGATGCGGAGGACTTGTAAGAAATGAAACTGACTTTACATTGTCAGTGCTTATAAGAACCGCCGTAGGTAAAGGTAACAGGCTTTCCTACTACGCAGGCTGTGGCATTGTCTGGAACTCAGTGCCTGAGAGGGAGTTAGAGGAGCTCTACTTGAAAGTGAAAGCTTTTTATAAAAGATAATTAACTTTTTTCTGAGAGAGTTATTCTTGAAATATCCTTGAATTTATCAAAATCCCTATCAAAGCTATAAATCTCTCTTATGCCGTGCTCAATCATGAAGTGATAATTAAAAATGTCTGCAAAAGAAATCTGTTTTTCAGGAAAATCAATCAAAGCCCTTTCAAAAATTTTTTTAAAAGGCAACTTCAATCCTCTTAGAGAAATTAATGGTAAAACTAAGTCTCTTATTTCCTCTCTTGTACAATTGTAAAAACTCTGAAGGGTAAATACTAACTCAAACATTACCAAAGGACTCGTTATGACTTTTTCCTCGTTTCTCTCAATTCTTTTTAATAGCTCTAAAACTGCGTAGGCTTTCTCTTCTTCGTCTCTTGTTAAATATCTAAGAAAAAAGTTCGTATCAATAAATCTCATTTAATTTCCTTTGAAACTTCCTGGGCAATTTGAGCCTCAATAAAATTTCTAATTTTGTTAAAATCTTCTGGTTTATTTTTAGGTTTGACCTTCCCGAAATTTTCCTCTATTTTTGACCTCACAGGTTTGAGCTTAACTTCATTATTCTCAATTATAAAATTAACCGTATCACCTTTATTTATCTTCAAAAACTCTCTGATTTTTTTGGGAATTGTAATCTGATATTTCTTTGTAAGAGCTGATTTTTCTGTAATATTTTTCATTAAGTAATACCTCCTTTATGGTATTACTTCAATATAGCAAATTTTTATCCCTTAAATCAAGAATAAACCTTTACTAAAGAATAGTCTCTCCTAAATGATTGCATGGCACTGTTTTCTGTGATTACGATTTAAGAATCTGAGTTTAATTCCAGACCAATATTCCAGATGTCAGAAGCTGAGAGAAATTTGCAGGAAAATTTATAAAGTTGACATAATTAACAAAAATGTAAACAAGATATCTTTAATGAAATACCTATAAATATAAATCAAAGCAAATTCTCAAACATTCAGGTTCTGGTAAGAACTCTGTTCCTTGAGGAAGTAATGAAAACAAAGATAGAGGCTTTCTTAAACAGAAAAGAAATCAGAGATGTCTTTGATATAGAGTTTTTGCTTAAAAAAGGTGTTCCTCTTAACGCAAAAAAAGAGGAACTTCAGCAATTACTTGAAGGTATAAAGGATTTTTCAAAAAATGACTACTCAGTAAAACTTGGCTCAATAGTTGATGCAGAATGGCGAAATTATTACATTAAGGAAAACTTTAAGATTCTTGTAATGAAATTAAAGGAGATTTTAGGTGGAGGTTTATAATATTTCCAAAATATTTTCACTTTAAAAGCTAAACTATGTACGCATTTTGCCCTATAAACAACATAGTAAAGACTTAGAGAATTGCAAACATTCCATCTGATAGTCAAAGCTTTTCACATACTCTTATAAATTTTAAGTCTATAATATTTTTTTGAGTTTTGGATATAATGTCTCTGAATTAATCAAAAATTATATTACCCGGAGGTAAGATACCATGATTCCGGATGATAAGACAATAATGTTACCTTTACTGATGTTACTCTCTGATGAAAAGGAAATACACATAAAAGATATTGTAAATGAACTTGCCGAAAAGTTTAAATTAACAAGAGAAGAAAAGGAAAAATTATTACCAAGAGGCAATGAACCAATATTTAATAATCGAGTACGCTGGGCAAAAACCTACTTACAAAAAGCTGGACTTTTAGAAATACCACGAAGAGGATTTTTAAAAATCACTCAAAGAGGTTTAGAGGTTTTAAAAGAAAAGCCAGATAAAATAAATTTTGAATTTCTTATGAGATTTGAAGAATTCAAAATTTGGAGGAACTTATCTTATAAACAAAAGAAAGAAGAAAAACTAAACATAGAAAATAAATCAACAGAGGAAGGAACCCCAGAAGAAGTAATCTCCTCAAAAATTGAAGAAATTAATAACTTAGTAAAATATGATTTAAAAAGTAAAATCAAATCTTTAACTCCAGAACAATTCGAGAGATTTGTGATTGATATCTTATTAAAAATGGGATATGGAGGTTCTTTTGAAGAAGCGAGTCAGCATATAGGTAAAAGCCACGATGGTGGTATAGATGGAATTATAAAACAAGATATTCTCGGCTTAGATAATGTTTACATCCAAGCTAAACAATGGACAGGTAATGTTGGTGCAACAGAACTACAAACATTTGTAGGAGCATTACAAGGTAAAGGGAAAAAGGGGGTCTTCATTACTACTTCACAATTTACAAAAAATGCAACAAAATATGCAAAATCACTATCTGATATTAAAGTTATTCTCATTGATGGAGATAAAATAGTTGATTATATGATGAAATTTAAAATCGGAGTGCAAACTCTAAGAAGCTATGAACTACTTAAAATAGACGAAGATTATTTTGAATTATTCTAAAAAATTTTTATTTTTTTCTTCAAAAAGCATCTTATGATTCAAACTTTTTTCTAAGTATGAGATATTCAAGCGAACATCGGAAATGTCCTCGGGTTACTTGATTCTATATTATGTTCTTATAATGTGCAACCTTTTTTGGTATTTTGTAATTCCTATTTTTGGGGAGACTGGTAAGGAATCATACTATAATTAATCAATATCTTAGGCATAGGAAAAAATTTCTTCCTTAACCATGTGAAGTCTTATAATCTTTGGATAATCCTCTTCTTTTTCAAAATGACACTTAATCGCATCTTTAATATTCATTTTCAATTCCTCTAAAGTATCAGCCTGAGTAAATATAGAATACCCAAGAGCTGAGGCATTATATCCACCTTCTGGGTCTTCCTCTACAATAAAAATTATTTCAAGCATAAAGCCCTCCAACTATTTGATATATATTCATGATTAAACATAAACTCTCTAACTCTAACAACTCTCCACTCCATAAACTCTCTCTATCACTCTCCCAATCAAATCCGTTCCCTCTGAAGTATCAAGCTTTATAAGTTTTTGAGGGTCCACTTCATCGGGAGCTTCAAATTTTTCTTTCTGAGCAAGGTATATTTCCCAGCGGGCATCAGATATGTCTTCGGATTCCTTACGTTTCATGAATCTCTCCCTTACAACACTGTCATCAGCAAAACACCAAAGCCAGTAAATATCAGCAAAGCTTAGCTCTTGGGCTACTTTTTCCCTATAGACTCTGTCTTTGAATGTGGCATCAAGTATTACATCCCTGCCTTTAAGAACTGCCTCTTTTGCAATCTCAATCATTTTTGTATAGGTTTTCTCAGTGTATTCCCTGCTATAAATACCCTTTTCAAAGGGTTCATAATGATGCTCTGTTGGCGCAATTCCTACGAGGCTTTTTCTTACAATGTCTGAAGGAATCCATTCTGCAAGGGTTTCTTTAATAAGTGCTCTTGCAAGGGTTGATTTGCCTGTGCCTGAAAGTCCGAAAACAACAAAAACTTTGGGCTTTCCCTCTGCATAAAGATAGGCAAGGTCAAAGTATTTTCGGGCTGTCTCAAGTGCCTCTTTTCTTTTTTCCTCTGGCAAAGCTTGGTCATCGGAGGTAAAACAGCCAATTTTTCCTCGTACATAGGCACGGTAGCATTTGTAGAAATTTAAAACTTTCAATAAATCCCTATCACCAGAGTTTTCAACATAGGAATTGACAAAATACTCTGAAAGCTCTCTAAACCCGTGAAAATCTAAATCCATGCTTAAAAAGGCTATGTCACTTGCCACATCGCCACAACGGAATCTTTCATTGAACTCAATACAGTCAAAGATATAGACCTTCCGCAGGTCATCAAAGCATGCATTGGCAGAATAGAGGTCTCCGTGTCCCTCACGGATAAAGCCTCCGCTGATGCGGGATTCAAAGAGTGTCTGATTTTGCTTTATAAATGACCTTGTCCATTTTACAATTTCTTCATATCTCCATCTGTTTATTGCTCGTCCTACATATCCCTTTGTCTGAGTAAAGTTTTCCTCTGTGTTAAAAGAGACTGTTTCAATTGAACCGTATTCATCAATGCCTTTACCTGTGCGAGCGTTTTTGAAGAAGGGAACAAGAATGTCCACAATAAGGTCTATGTGCTCTTTAGTAACAGAGCCCTCCTTTATCAGTTTCTCCATCATTCCTTCAATGGGAAGTTTTTGCATCTTAACAGCGTATTCAACAATATTCTCCCCACTCTCCAACTCGTAACTCCCTTCTTTCTCTGAGATTGGAACAACGCCAAGATAGACCTCAGGACAGAGTCTCCTGTTAAGTTCCACTTCCTTTTCGCAAAAGTGTTTTCTTAGCTCAAGGGTTGTAAAATCAAGAAAACCAAAGTTTACAGGCTTTTTAATTTTGTAAACCAGTTCATCAGCGATAAATACATAGGAAATATGAGTCTGAATAATCTCCAGATTCTGTGGTTTATGAGGAAAAGACTCTTTCTTTAGTTCCTTAGCCCAGTTTATCATTCTTTGTTCTCCAAGATATATTCTTTAACTACATACTCAGTAAAGGCAAAGGCAGAAGTAAAGGCAGGTGATATGGCATTAAGGATGTGAAGGGTGTTAGCATCTTTTATAACTAAAAAATCCATCACAAGCTCCTTCTTTTTAATATCAATTAGCTGGGGTCTGATGCCGACTTTTTTGGAAGGTAAAAGGTCAGTTGGATTAACTCCTTCAATCATGTCCTTTACATCTCTGTAGAAGTTTGCTTTTAAGTATTTTTTTATCTCCGTAATCGCTGTATTTCTAAATTTTTCATTAGTGAGTAAGAGCGATAAATCCCTCCATAAAATCTTAACTGTCTCAATTCCTAAATCATCAAGTAGTTTATAATTTTCCCTTCCAAAGGCAGGTGTGGCAGTTGGTCCCACATAGACAGTACCATCATGCACCTTTGTAAAATGAACACCAAGAAAGGGATTTTTTATGTCAGGCACAGGATAGATATTGCCTTTAACTAAGTATGACTTTTCCTTCTTCAATTTCTTATACAGTCCTTTAAATGGGACAATTCTGTATTGCTTTGCCAGACCAAAAAGATGGGCAATTCTGTCTGCATGGGAGCCCGCAGAATTAATAAAAAGTTCAAAGGAAAATGTGTCTTTGTTTGTCAGAAGTTTACCTTTCTTAAGTCCTCTTAGGGCAACTCCTTTTTCTATCTTAACTCCTGCACTCTCTAACTCTTTCTCTAAACTGTCAAGTATCTCTTTTGGATTTATTACTGCTGTGAGGGGCGAATACAAAGCCTGCTCACAGGTTTTTGCATAGGGCTCAATCTCTCTCAAAGTCTTTTCATCTATGAGCTCAACCTTTGCTCCATTTGCCTTTGCTCTTCTGTAAAGCTCGTGAAGCACAGGGACTTCGCTTTCTTTCTTTGTTACTATGACCTTACCCGACTCAATTAAAGTAAGCCCTTTTTCCTTACAGTATTGTTTCATGAGTAAGTTACCCCTTAAACAAAACTTTGCCTTAAGGGAGTCAGGAGTGTAATAAATCCCTGCATGTAGCACTCCGCTGTTTCTACCAGAGGCATGTTTACCAAGAGAGGCTTCCTTTTCTATGATTGTTATATCCTTAATCCCTTGTTTTACAAGCTCTCTTGCAAGGGAAAGTCCTGTAATTCCAGCTCCACAGATTATTATCATACCTTAACCATTACTTCTTTATTTTTTGCGTATTCAATGAATTTTCTCAATGCTATAACAAAAACAAAACATGCAAGAAGAAAGAGAATAATAGTGATTATAATTAGGGGATAGTTTCCTGAGGGCATAAATTTCTTTATCAAAAGAAATCCCAATGAGCAAATCGTTGTGATAAGCATGAAAAGGGCTGGAAGAATTGTAAAAAGTCTCTTCTTCTGCATCATTGTAAGCCAAAGTGATATTGCTATCAAAGCAAGTGCTGCCATGAGTTGATTTGCTGAGCCAAAAACAGGCCAGACAACTGCAAAACCGTTTTTATAGGCAAGGAGAAACATTGATACAATTATTATTGTGGAGTTAAAAAAACGGGAAAAGATTATGCGTGGTGGTTTCTTAAAAATAGTTCTCCAGAACTCCTGTAAAATCAATCTTCCCAGCCTTACTGCTGTATCAAGGGTTGTTATAACAAAGCCTTCAATCATAAGAATTCCAAAAATAATTCCTACATAGGAGGGAATACCCAAAGCCTTTTCCATAAACAATCCTGAACCAAGAGCAAAGGCAAGCACAGGATTGGATTTTCCTGTCTGAGGGAAAACTATATCTTTGTAAGCAACATAGGCAAGTCCTGCTCCAAGAGCAACAATAACTCCAACAGATAGCATACTCTCTACAAGCATTGCTCCATAGCCAATTTTTCTTGCATCAGACTCACGGGAAAGTTGCTTTACAGTTGTGCCTGTTGCTACAAGAGTGTGAAATCCACTTATTGCACCACAGGCAACAGTGATAAACAGAATGGGCCATACAGGACCGAGCTTTGCTGCACCTTCTGAAATATTTATAGCAGGTGTGGTAACTTCTATTCCTTTTAATCCTCCTACGATTGCCGCAAAAATAAGTGCTATAATGCCTCCGTAAAGGAAAAAGGAGTTTATAAAATCTCTTGGCTGAAGCACCACCCAAACGGGAATTGCTGAGGCAATAAAACAGTATATGGAGACAAGCACCATCCATGTCTCACGAGAAAATCTTACAGGTAAGGCAAAACCAATGAAGACTGATAACACAATTACAATTAAGGACAGCATCACAGCATAAAAAACCTTCATGTTTCTTCTATAAAGAAGATAACCCATCAATGGGGCAAAGGCTGTAATTATAATCACAGAGGTTGAGGCAATTCCGCCAACTACTGCCATGCTCTCTCCTGTCTTTGGGTCACTAACTGTGCGAAAAAGTGTTTGAGACTCGGGAAGACCAAGGAGTTTAAGCTTTACCACAGAGGTCAAAGCCACACAGGTAAGGTCAAGAAAGGCAGCACAGACAAGCAAAAGCATGAAAAAAACAAAAATTATGAAGAGTGTGAAACCCCATTTCCCCATGGTTTTTTTTGCTATTTCAACAATGGAGCTTCCCTTTTCTCTTAGACTTGTAAAAATTGAGGCAGTATCATGAACAGCACCAATGAATATGGCACCAAGAAGAATCCAAAGCCATGTAGGATAAAATCCATAAAGCAGTGCAACAGTAGGACCCACTATAGGTCCTGCACCTGCGATAGAGGAGAAATGGTGGGAAAAGACAACCAAAGTCTTTGAAGGAACATAATCAATCCCATCATTTATTGTTTTTGCTGGAGTAGGGTGACTATCATCTTCGTTGAAAACTTTTGCAATATATCGAGCATAAAACCTGAAAGCAAACCAAAAAATGAATATAGAAATAACAACTACTAAAAGCGTATTCATAGGCAATATTTTATATCAAAGCATGAAAAATTATGAAATCTTTCTTAAATTTGCTGACAAAAAGTTTGCAAGAGCAAAAAACAGTTTAATTTGCTGTCAGCAAAATTAGAGCGCTAATAGAAAATGAGAAACTTGAAAAAGAATTAACGCAACTTATATTCTTACTGGAATTCCCTTTTGCCTTAGAAACTCTTTTGCCTCTCTTATTGAATACTCTCTGAAATGAAATATGGACGCTGCAAGTGCTGCATCTGCCTTTGCATAAGCAAAAGCTTCATAAAGATGCTCAAGTGTGCCAGCACCGCCTGATGCAATAACAGGAATACTCACTGCCTCTGAAATCGCCCTTGTTAGTTCTATATCATAGCCCTCTTTTGTTCCATCTCTATCCATACTTGTAAGCAGAATCTCTCCCGCACCGAATTCTTCCATCTTCTTTGCCCATGCGATTGCATCAATGGGTCTCATGAGTCTTCCACCATGTGTGGAAAGTACAAAGCGGGAGTCTTCTTTATAGAGCACATCACTAAGTTCTTTATCATCAAACCATGACTCAGGTGGATAGGCTTTTGGATTAAAGTTTTTATCCACTCTCTTTGCATCTATTGCAATTACTATGCATTGAGAGCCAAAGCGTGTTGAAGCTTTTTGAATAAAATAAGGGTCTTTTACGGCAGTTGTGTTTATGGATACTTTATCTGCTCCTGCATTAAGCAAATCCCTTATGTCATCAAGGCTTTTTATACCACCACCAACAGTAAGAGGCATAAATACTACTGAGGCAGTTCTTTCAACAACATCAATGATTATTTTTCTTTTCTCATGGGACGCTGTAACATCAAGAAAAACAAGCTCATCAGCCTCTTCCTCATTATAGTAAAGGGCATTTTCAACAGGGTCTCCTGCATCCCTTAGATTAAGAAAATTAACACCCTTTACAACTCTTCCATCCTTAACATCAAGACAGGGAATTATACGTTTTGCAAGCATCGTTTACTCCAAATAATTTATAGGTTTTGAATATCTTTCTGGTGCAGGATATTTTCTTCCAGCAGCAGCAAATATAATTCTATCAATTTGTGTATCACCAGTAGCTATCCATCTCATGGGGAATAAACACCTATATTCCTTTCTATAATCATCAGTTCATAGGTTTTAGTATGCCAATCTGAAACCTTATCATAGCTCATAAATTTAACCCTCTTATTGATTGCAGAGAATGCATTTAAAGACAATTTTGTAATAAATTCTTTTTCTCTTACTTTGTCTGCCACGATAACAAAGTTCGCATTAAAATCCTGTAATTCAACAAATTTTAATAGAGAACTTTGAATATCGGTTGAATATTCTATTTCAAAAAAAGCCTCTGGCATTTTTCTTACATTAAACCAGCTGACATCAATAGTTTGGGCTTTCTGAACTATATGGTCGTAACTAAATTTGTAGAATTTGTCTATTGTAGTTATGTCACCAAGTTTTCTATTTAAATATTTTTTATTTTTATCCTGATTCGGAACAAAAGTTTGAAAATTTTTATGATTTCCGATTTCTACAAGTAGTCCCTGATAATAACTATGATTAAATTCCTGCTGTTTTACAATTGATTTCTGAGGAATAAGATTTATAGGTAATTTATCTTTATACTCTTTTAATGCCCAGAGTCCTGGTTTTATTTTAAAGAAAAATCTATCGTCCTGAACAATTCGTCGGATACTTGCAAAGGGGGTCTTAGTTTTCCATACACAATCTTTTATTTTCAAAACTTCTTGATATAAGAAACCGAGAGTTGCAAACCCTCCGTTTTCTCTCATCACTTTTATGACTGCTTCATATTGTTTCATTATAATCTTTTAATAAGTGATTTATTTTAATCCTAATCTATAGTTACTGTTGCATATAACTCGGTACCCTTTGTATCTATAAATCTAATGAATTTACCACAATCACATTCATATTCGGATACAGCAACTCTAAAATTGTGCTCTCTCTCCTATTTAAGTCCCTCTATCTTTTCCCCGCAAAATACGCAGAACATTTTATTCCTCTCTTTTAATTTATTTTTTGCTATTTCAACGCTCATTTTTTTACTCCGTCCCCTTTTATAATTCTCAAGGCTTCTTTTAAATCAATTGCTCCTGAATAGATTGCCTTGCCTGTTATTACCCCCCAAAGTTGTGGAATTTCTGCAAGCTTCCTTATATCTTCAATTGATGAAACTCCGCCGGACGCTATCACAGGAACTTTGACTGATTCAACGAGGGCTTTTGTTGCTTCAATATTTGGTCCCGTAAGCATTCCATCTCTTGATATATCTGTGTATATAATACCCCAGATACCATAATCCTGCATCTTTAAGGCAAGCTCTATGGCTCTTATTTCTGTAACTTCAACCCAGCCTTTTACAGCTACAAGCCCATCTTTAGCATCAATGCCTACAATTATTTTTTTAGGGAATCTTTTACAAACCTCTTTTACAAAATCAGGTGACTGGACAGCAATTGTGCCAACAATAACTCGGTCAATTCCTACGGAAAGGAGCAATTCAATATCCTCAATCCTTCTTATTCCTCCTCCAACTTCTATGTTACCCCTGAAAGCTTCCCGGATTTTTTTTATTGACGGAAGATTGCCGATTTTTCCCTCTTTTGCGCCATCAAGGTCAACTACATGAAGAACCTCAGCGCCTTCATTCTGCCATCTTAATGCTGCATCTTCGGGATTGTCATAATAAACTGTAACTTCGCTAAACTTCCCCTGACGAAGTCTTACACATTTGCCATCTTTAAGGTCAATTGCTGGAATTATCTGCATTTTTTAGTATAACATAACAGCATGGATGAGCTTGCAAAGGAATATGTAATTGATTTTTTTACCAAAAGACTAATTCATTTTAAAGACTCTCCTGAATCCGTAGGATGGACTGCGAAAGGTCAGTTGCTCCGATATGAGGCAGTTGTTGAACTCATAAACCCTGAAGGAAAAAGCATTCTTGATTTTGGTTGCGGTAAAGGTGATTTTTATGGTTTTTTGAAACAAAGGGGAATAAAATGTGACTATACTGGTATAGATATAAATCCTTCACTGATTGAGGTTGCAATAAAAAACTATCCTGAAACAGTTTTTTATGTTAAGGATATTGAAAGAGAGCCTTTGGACAGAGATTTCAATTATACACTGGCAATTGGAGTATTTAATCTCGCAGTTCAGGATATAAAAGAGCTTATGCAAAGATGTCTGGAAATTCTTTTTCAACATACTAATGAAAAACTTATTCTTACTTGCCTTAATAAGAAAACAAAACTTAAAGATATCGGCGTGACCTATTTTGCTATAGAAGAACTTGAAAAAATTTCAAAGAAATTAACAAATAGATATCAAATTGTAGATAATCTTATAGAAGGCGATTTGTTTTTAATTTTGAATAAATAGAGCTTATTTGAATTTAATCAAACAACTCACTTAAAATAAAACTTATGGAAAACCTTATAGAGATAGCTCAGAAGGTTCTTACTATTGAAGCAGAATCTTTACAAACACTCAAAGAAAGAATCAATGAAGATTTCCTTAAAGCTGTTGAAATAATCCATAATTCAAAAGGTAGGGTTGTTGTAACAGGCATTGGGAAATCAGGGCTCATTGGGAGAAAAATTGCTGCTACTTTAGCTTCAACAGGTACACCATCATTTTTTATGCATCCAGCAGAGGCAAGTCACGGTGATCTTGGTATGGTTACAGAAGAAGATGTTGTTATAGCAATCTCTAACAGCGGTGAGACAGATGAACTAATAAGACTTATTCCATTTTTAAAGTATTTCAATGTTAAAATAGTTGCCATTACTGGAAATACTCAATCCACATTGGCTAAGCAGGCTGATGCGGTTCTTGATGTTTCTGTAAAAGAAGAAGCCTGCCCTTTCGGTTTTATTCCAACAGCCTCTACCACAGCCACATTGGCAATGGGAGATGCATTAGCTGTTGCTTTAATTATGCGAAATGGCTTTAAAAAAGAAGATTTTGCTTTTTTTCATCCAGGTGGCTCACTTGGGAGAAGAATGCTTACAAAGGTTAAAGATTTAATGCATACAGGAGATGAACTTCCTGTGTGTTTTCCGCAGACTGTCATGCTTGATGCAGTTTTAGAAATTTCATCCAAAAGGCTTGGAGTTGTTGTTGTTGTTGACGAAAATAAAAGAATTTTAGGGATTATCACTGATGGTGATGTAAGAAGGGGTGTGCAGAGATATGGAAAAGACCTTTTTGATTTAAAAGCTTGTCAAATTATGACTATAAATCCTAAAACCATAAATGAAGACGAACTTGCAGCAGTTGCGCTTTCAGTAATGCAAAAATATTCAATAACAAGCCTTGTTGTTCCTAATAGTGATGGAACACTTGAAGGCTTAATTCACATTCATGATATCCTCAAAAAGGGCATTCTTTAATGAAAGTTATTTACAAGGCTTTAACCCGTGAACTACTTCAAAACATCGGACTTTCAATTGCTTTTTTAAATGCGGTTTTAATAATTGAAAAGCTATTCAAACTGAGTAAGATATTTGCTTCTGTTGGAATAGATTTACCCAATCTTGTATTACTTATACTTCTTTTACAACCTCAATTGCTTATTTTTACAATTCCAATGGCTTTACTTCTCAGTATTTTACTTACATACGGAAGAACTCAGGCAGATAACGAGATGACAATCTTTATGGTAAGCGGAATGCCTTATAAAAAAACATTTAAACCTGCTATATATATCGGATTAATAGCATTTTTTTTCACTGTTTTGATGAGTTTTTATCTTGCACCAACAGGAGTAAGTCTTGTAAGAGAAAAAATTTTGACTATTCTTGCAGAGCGAGCACCTCTTGGATTAGAGGAAGGAGTTTTTAATCAGGGATTTAAAGATGTAACAATTTTTGTTAAGGAAAAACCTGATAGTTTACATTTAAAAGAAGTGGTAATTTTTGATGAAAGAAAAAACGATACAAAAATAGTAATTGCTAAAGGAGGTCTAATAAAAAAAGAAAGAGATAATATAAATTTGAGTTTATTAAATGGAAAAGCCTATTTTAATAAGGGCTTGACTTTAAATGAAGTAAGTTTTAAGGAGTATATCTTCAGGCTTTCTCCAAATATAGATCCTATAGCAAAGAAAGTTAGTGAACTTTCTTTATTTGAGCTTGTTTCAAAAATTCAGACAGAAGAGGTAAAAGCTATTGATTATAAACTGGAACTTTATAAAAGATTCGCTTTACCACTTTTATGCATAGTAAGTGTTTTTTTAGCTCCCTCATTATGCCTTATTGTTGGAAAAACTGGTAGAATCGGTGGTATTACAGTAGGACTTGCCATTTTTGCCTTTTATTATATTTTAATGATATATGGAGCTAATCTTGCAAAAGCTGGGAAAGTTTCGGCAGAGATAGGTTCTCTTTTACCCGTTATAGTTATGGCAATTTTAGCCTTTACTATGTATACACGAATTAGAAAGTAGCGAAATGAATATAAACATTGTATGTAAAAGCTATATAAAAGATTTTGTGAGAACATTTTTAGTCTTGCTTTTCTCTATGTCTTGTCTTCTTTCAATTGTTGGACTTATTGAAAAAATAGATGATTTTATGCCATATAAACCTTCAACCACTTTTTTCATTGAATATGGTTTATATAGTATTCCTCGCTACATTTTTTACTTAATACCCTTTGTCACACTTGTAACCTCACTATTTATATTTTCAATTGGCGTAAGAAGCAGGGAATTTTTGATTCTTTCTGTTTCTGGTGGAAGATTAAGAGGACTTTTAAAGCCTTTTTTAATTTTAGGCATTGTTATTTCTATTGTAGGCTTTATATTCGGAGAATTCCTTCAACCAGAATTTACAAAAAAGTTAAATTTTATGATTGAAGAACTAACCCAGAAAGGAAAGAGTTCTATACAGAAAGAGCTTTTTGTTAGAGCCAAAGACGGAACAGTTATCAAAATTGGGAAGTTTTCCCAGCAGCAGAAAAAGGCAGATGAGGTAAAAATATTTATCATAAAAAATGATGCATTGATTAAAAGAATAGATTCTCAGGAAGCAGAAATAGAACAAGATCAGTGGAAGCTTAAAAACTCCATAGTTTATGACTTTGTAGCTGGAAAAGTTGAAAAATATGATTTGATGGACTATCCACTTAATCTAAAAATTTCTATTGCAGCATTTAAAGATATTAAAAAAATTGAGGAATTTGGTATTGCTGAACTTATTCAGAAAAGAAAGGAATTAAAAAAAGTAGGACTAAGCAATCCTAAGATTGATACTGATATAAGTAGCAGGCTTTCATATAATTTTGTGACATTTTTTATGATGATACTTGGAATGTCTTTGCCTCTTGGGGCATATGAAAAATTCAACTTCCTGTTTTCAAAAGGAAAAGGCGGAAGCGCAGCAGGTGGTATAATAACTGTTGGTATAGGGCTTGTAATAACAATAATTTATTGGCTTGTATACTCGCTTTTTATGTTTATGGGATACTCAAAGATTCTTCCACCATTTATTTCACCATGGATTACGCCATTGATTTTTGGTTTTGTTTCAATCAAGCTTTATTATTCAATAAAGGAATAATTTAGAAGAAAGCATTTTCAATGTGTTCAATTTTTTTATCATTGATTGCTATAACATCAAATCTCACAGGATATTCTTTTTTAAGCATTGAGATATAATAAAGGGCTAATTTTTTAAGTTTTTGCTGCTTTGTGTAATTTACTGAAAGTTCTGGTTTGCCGAATTTGTCTGATAATCTTCTTTTTACTTCTATAATTACGATAAAATTTCCATCTTTTGCTATTATATCAATCTCTCCAAAAGGTGTGCGAAAATTTTTCTCAAGGATTTTATAGCCTTTTGTTAAAAGATAATCTATTGCTAATTTTTCACCTTCTTTGCCTAACTCTATTCTTGCCATTGTTTTACATCAAGACTTTGCCCAGCTATTCTTTGAAAAAGTGAAGGAATTTCTTCTATTTCTAATATCTCCTTTTGGCAAAGAATTTTTAGCAATTCCCTTATTGATGCAAAATCTTCCCACATTCCTTGCAGATTTTCTCCTATTTTTGAATATAGTTCCTCTCCTTTTTCATCCCAGTCAATGAGCAGAACAACTTTTTCAAAACGGTTGGCTATTGTTTCTGAAAACTCATATATTGATTTTCCGCTATGAAGTATAATAATTTCTCCATCAAAGCCTATTTCACGTAAAGCTTTTTTGTCTCTTCTGCCTTCTACTATGATAGGAACAAATTTATTTATTTCATAAAGATAGTGTAAAACTTCCCGAATTTTTTCTGCTCTCTCCCAGTCTATTGGAACAAACTCTTTCTTATTTCTTCTTTGCCTGTCATGTGGTGACATAGAAAAATTTTTCCCTAAATTCTTTCTCGCTCATTTTTACAACTGAAGCAAGTCCCTTAAGACGCTCACCTTCAAAGTCTTCAGCTTCAAGTCTTATCATATATTTTCTTCCTACTTCATAGTTTTCCGATGTTATATCAACCTTTCTTATTTTTACTTTACCTGTTCTGTAATCAATAAGTTCAACAAAAGGAATAGGTCTGAGATGTCCTTCTTCAAAGGTTATCATTGCACCCGTACCGCCTCTTAATAGGTAACGGACTGCTCCATAGCCAAGGTTTCTTGTATATTCAATATCATAGGGAATCGGGTCCGCAGACCTCAGTTCATAGCCGATGTTTTTATCAACTATCGTTAATTTAATTCCCATATCTTCAAGAGATTTTTTAACAAAGTTTTTCATTATTCTGCCAAGTTGAATCTCACTCAGCCTTACTCTTCCTGTCTCATCTTTTTCAAGTTGTTCATAATGACTCAGTTCTTCAGGATCAAACTTTTCTGAAAGTCCTTCTGCCATAATTACAACTCCGTGGTCTCTTCCCATGCTGAGTCTTTTGATAATAGCACCTGTGAGAATATCTGCTACTTTTTTAAATGAAATTTTTTCTTCAGGAAATTCCTCTGGGATTATTGTTAATGTTGCGCCAGCAGCTTTTCCAACTCCCAGTGCAAGATGTCCTGTATATCTTCCCATTATGGTTAAGAAATACCATCTTGCAGAAACTCTTGCATCTTCCATAATATTTTTTACAATTTCCACGCCCCAGTGTCTTGCTGTTTCATATCCAAAAGTAGATGCACCCCCAGGAAGGGGTAGGTCATTATCTATTGTTTTTGGGACATGAACAACATTTATCTCACCTCTTGCTTCTCTTTCTATCCAGTTTGCCATAAAAAGAGTTCCATCTCCGCCTATTGTTATGAGATACTTTATGCCTAATTTTTTAAGTGTTTCCATTAAAACAGGGAATTTCTCTTTAACTCTTTCTGCATGCTCGCGGGATGTTCTTAAAATTGAGCCACCTTTTGTATGTATTCTTGAAACGTCATCTACACTAAGAGGCATTGCACAGGAAAGATTGCCGTCAAAGAGAGGTTTAAAACCACCTTTTATTCCAATTACTTTTTTGCCCTGATTTATTGCCTCAATTGTTGCTGCACTTATTGTTCCATTTATTCCCGGAGCAGGTCCTCCACCAACAATTATTCCAACTGTTTCCATAAATGCCTCCTTATGAGATTTCTTGAAGCAACTTACGAATAGCCTTTTCTAATTCAGGAATTTTTTCTTTAATGACATTCCAGGTAATACTCACATCTCCGCCAAAATATTCATGAATCAGAATATCTCTTAAACCAGCTATTTTTCTCCATTCAATAGCTTCTTTCTGCTTTATTTCTTCAGGTATTTTTTTAACTGCTTCGCCTATATTCTCAAGTGCTTTCATTGTAGCATACTGTATAAGTTCATTATCTCTGAACTCTTCTACTGAATGAATGTTTTTATTGAATTTTTTTATCCTTTCTACTTCATCAACGATGTCTTCTAAAATAATCTTTGTAATTCTTCGTTTAGACATAAATTGTTTCCTCTAAAATACAAGGCTTTAAGCGAGGTTTTATCGCATCCTTGATTATTAAATCGACATTAATACATAAAAGAGTTGTCAAAAAATTTTTTAAATCTACATAATTATCAAAAGTTTTAAATCTTTCATCAAGAACAACTAATATATCAATATCACTTTCCTTTGTTTCCTCACCCCTTGCATAGGAACCAAAAATTCCTATTTCTAAGACACCAAATCTGTTCTTTAATTCTTCCTTTTGTTTATGTAATATATCTTTTATTTTCTCTATTTTTTCCATAAAATTAAAAATCAATCTCCACTGAAACCTTAGCAGGTTTCACAGTTTTATTTACTATTTCAACAGTATCAAACACTCTTAATTTCCCAAATAAAAGCTCAAACTTCTGTTCGAGTTCTGCCATGATTGGCTCTTTTACTTCTTTTGGAAGACTCCACCACTCTTTTTTAAATGGTCCAAAACCCTTTTTGCGGGTGCTATAAATGAACTGCTCCTCTGTTTGTCCCTCCTTCCATTCAGAGGCAAACTGTTTTTTAAGAAATTCATAAATCATTTTACGGAACTCATCTGGCAAGTATTTGCTGTCATAAATTATATTTTGAAAGCCTGTGGCAAGATGTATCTCAGAAGTGCCTGTCTCGGGGAATTTATCAAAAGCTTCCTCTGGTAAAGTGCTTGCTCCATGCTGAACACATCCGCTTAATCCATATTCTTTACGCACAAGCTCTGAAAGAATCTGTAGAGTTTCAAAATCAATCTTAACCTGTGCAATGCTTCCATCTGGTAGCACTACTCCACCATGTTTTGTGCCAGTCTGCACACTTAGTTTGCTTAAACCTTTATCTCCCTTGTATACATCTCTGAAGCCGTCAAGATATGCCCTTGCTTCTTCAGGGGTGGAGTTTTTCCCTCCAATCTCACCAATTTCACCACCTATAGATATGGTAACACCTTCAGGTTCAAGGTTTCTTACATGTTCGGCTAAAAGAGCTGTATTTTCAAAATTTGGTCTTTGTTGTTCATAGATTGTTTCTTTGCTTAAATCAACAAGAGTAGATGTATCTATATCAATGTTATAAAACTCTGCTTCAATTGCTTCTTTTATTAAGCCTTTCACATAATTTATTTCTTTATCAGGTTCTTTTTCAAAATATCTTCTTACAATCTGGAAATGATCTCCCTGAAGGAAAACAGGTCCTGTAAAACCTTCCTTGACAGCAGCTGCTAAAACGCAGGCTGAATACTCCAGCGGTCTTTGCTTTGTATAACCAATCTCAGAGCGAGCAATTTCAAAGATAAGGGCACCAACATTTTTCTCCTTTGCTTTTCTAAAAATTGCTCTTGCCACATCATAGGTTAAACCTCTAATATTAATTGCAGGAACTGTAAAGCCCAAAAAATGTTTCCCCATTTCCTCATATAATCCATGAATTGATGAAGGAATAGCATCCATTCCCTTTGCGATTTCTTTAATAATTAGTAATTTTTTAATTCTTGCTTCTTCCACTTCTTCAAAAATTGCATCAAATATAAGTCCATCCATAGCTTTTTTGACTTTTTCTTTATCTTTTACTACAACTTTACCATCTCTAATTTCTACAATCTCTGTAATTTTCTCAAAACCCATATTACACCTCCAGAAAATTTTTTATATTATACTCAATTTAGTTAAGAGAAAATCTATAGTCATTAGTTATGACATAGTATCCATGTTTTATTTCTACCCCTGGATACTATCTCCTAACCCTGAAAGAAGGAATGATTTGACAAACTTCGTATTACCTGATACAATTCAATCAAATAAAAAATAGGGGGTTTTAAAATGATTAGAGCATTATTCATTATTTTATTTTCTATTTCTTTATTAATGATAGCCTGTTCCAAGAAGGAAGAAGGACCCAACATGAAGGAAGGAAAATGGGAAATAACATTTCAAATGGAAGCAACTGGTAAACTGCCCTTTCAGATGCCTCCTCAGACTTTTACTCAATGCATAACCAAAAAAAATGTAATTCCTCAAAATATTGAAACAAATAAGGACTGTAAAGTTATTAAAGAGGAGTTAAAAGGAGATACAGTAGCATGGTCAATGGAATGCCAAACTCCTGATGGACCTTTTTTCAGTGAAGGGACAGTGACATACAAAGGAACCTCCTTTAACGGAGTTGGCAAAATGAAACATAGCGGAGTAGAGATTACTCAAAAAATGAGCGGTAAGTGGATTGGTGAATGCAAATAATACTATTATACTGAAACCCAGCTAATTTAACTGTCTCTCTGAGGGCAGCTAAATACCTCTTATTTCAAGGATTGTTCTTACCCTATATACTATGTTTTAACCTGAAAGAGAAATCTCTTGACAAATTATATAAAAAAATATAAACTTACTACACGAAAAAAAATCTTTTCAGGGGGCATGTATGGAAAAAGGAACAATCTATGAAGGATTGGTTCGTCGTGGGGTTTCAAGAAGAGACTTCCTTAAATTCTGTGCAACAACAGCAGCTGTTTTAGGACTTTCCTCCTCTTATGTTCCAAAGATTGCTGAAGCAATGGAAAAAAAGGAAAAGCCAGTTGTTGTCTGGTTACACTTTCAGGACTGCACAGGATGCAGTGAAAGTGTATTAAGGGCAACAAAACCAACAATTGGCCAGATTGTTCTTGATGTGGTATCTCTTGAATACCACGAGACAATCATGGCAGCAGCAGGACATCAGGCTGAAAAGTCCCTTCACGATGCCATTAAGAAGTACAAGGGTAAATATCTTGTAGTGGTTGAAGGTGCAATTCCTACAAAAGATGGTGGACTTTATTGTTGTATAGGTGGTAGAGCAGCAGTTGATATTCTCAAAGAAGTTGCAAAAGATGCCGCTGCTATAATTGCCATCGGAACCTGTGCAACATACGGTGGAATTCCAGCAGCAAAACCAAATCCAACAGGAGCTGTCGGTGTAAGAGATATTATTAAAGACAAGCCTGTAATTAATCTGCCAGGCTGTCCACTGAATGTTGAAAACTTCACTGCTACAGTGGTTTATTTCCTTACCTTTGGAAAACTTCCAAAAACTGACAATCTCGGAAGACCTCTATTCGCACACGGAATTCTCATTCATGATAATTGCGAAAGAAGAGGTCATTTTGACACAGGCGAATTTGCAAAGTCATGGGGAGATAAGGGACACAGACTTGGCTGGTGCTTATATGAACTTGGCTGCAAAGGACCTTTTGCCTATCACAACTGTCCAACAATTAGATGGAATGATGGGACAAGCTGGCCAGTTATGGCAGGACATCCTTGTGTTGCCTGTTCAGAGCCAAAATTCTGGGATGCTAATGCTCCATTTTATGCAGGACTTCAAAATAAAGATAGCTTCTTTGCAAAGGCATCCAAGATTGGACTTGGTGCTATGGCAGTAGCCGGTTTAACAAAGAAAGAAAACAAGGAATAAATAAAGGGGGCATGTATGGCAAGATTAGTTATTGATCCAGTAACAAGAATTGAGGGGCACTTAAGATGTGAAGCAGTAGTTGCCGATGGCAAGGTGAAAGATGCCTATTCATCCTGTACCATGTGGCGTGGAATAGAAGTAATAATGAAAGGTAGAGACCCGAGAGAAGCATGGGTTTTTGTTCAGAGACTTTGCGGTGTCTGCACAACTGTTCATGCAATTGCATCAATAAGAGCAGTAGAAGATGCATTGAAGATAAAAGTTCCAAGAAATGCTGACCTTATCAGAAATCTCATAATGGCAAATCAGTGTGTTCAAGACCATGTAATTCATTTTTATCATCTTCATGCTCTTGACTGGGTTGATGTTGTCTCAGCACTTAAAGCAGACCCAGCAAAAACTTCAGAACTGGCAAAAACCATCTCTCCTTGGCCTAATAATTCAACAACATACTTCAAGGCTGTTCAGGACAAACTGAAAGCCTTTGTAGAAAGAGGACAACTTGGAATATTCAGCAATGGCTACTGGGGTCATCCTGCATACAATCTTCCACCAGAGGCAAACTTAATGGCAGTAGCACATTATCTTGAAGCACTTGACTGGCAGAAAGAAGTTATCAAGATGATGGCAATGCTTGGTGCAAAAAATCCTCATCCTCAGACCTTCTTAGTAGGTGGAATGGCAATTCCAATAGACCCAGAAAGCCAGAATGCAATTAATGCAGGAACTATAGCTGCTTTAAATAAATATGCTGACATGGCAATTGAGTTTGTTGAAAAAGTATACATTCCAGACCTTCTTGCAGTCGCATCTTTCTACAAAGATTGGGCAAAATACGGCGGAAATGTGAATTTCCTTGCTTGTGGTGAATATCCAGAGGCAAATGGGAAAATGTGGCTACCAGCAGGAATTATAAAGAACAAAAATCTAAAGGAAATATATCCAGTTGACCACAAAAAGATTCAGGAATACATCACTCGCTCATACTATAAGTATTCCAAAGGAGAAAATGCAGGACTTCATCCTTGGGACGGAGAGACAACACCTAACTATACAGGACCGAAACCACCCTATGAGTATCTCAATGTAGATGGTAAATACAGCTGGGGTAAAGCACCAAGATATGAAGACCTTCCAATGGAAGTAGGTCCTCTTGCAAGAGTGCTTGTAGCCTATGCTTCAGGACATAAGGAAGTTAAGGAAGCAGTAGATATGGTAATGAAAAAACTCGGTGTCGGACCCGAAGCACTGTTTTCAACTCTTGGAAGGACAGCGGCAAGAGGAATTATAGCTCTTGTTACTGCTTACAAAACAAAAGATTTCATCAATGAGCTTGCTGCAAATATCAAAAAAGGTGATTACACAATCGCTAACACTGAAAAATGGGATCCAAAGACTTGGCCCGCAGAGGCAAAAGGTATGGGTTGGCATGATGCTCCTCGTGGTGCTCTTTCACACTATATCGTAATAAAGAACAAGAAGATTGAAAACTACCAGATGGTTGTTCCTTCTACATGGAATCTCTCACCAAGAGACAACAAAGGTGTGAGAGGTCCTGTTGAGGAGGCTCTTGTTAATACACCTGTAGCAGATTCAAAACAGCCTCTTGAGCTTCTCAGAACCATTCACTCCTTTGACCCATGCATGGCATGTGGTATGCACATTGTTGAAGTAAAGGAAGAATAGTTAAAAAGAATAAAAAAACTAAGCCCTCCTTATCATAGGAGGGCTTTTTAATTGGAGAGAAGTATGGATATTTGCATCATTGGCGTAGGAAATATTCTTATGCAAGATGAAGGTATTGGTCCGAAGATTGCGGAGATTTTAAGAAAAAATTATACCTTTGAGCCAAATATTGAAATTATTGATGGAGGGACATTAGGACTTGACCTTCTCCCCTACATTGAAAAGTATAAAAAAATCATCATAATTGATGTTGTAGATTTTGGTAAAGAACCAGGATTTATAAAAATTTTAAGGGGAGAAGAAATCCCACCCTATCTTAAAACAAAGCTTTCTGTGCATCACGTAGGAGTTCAGGACTTACTTGAAGTGGCAAGGCTGATGGGTTATATGCCAGAAGAATTAGTTCTTGCAGGAATTCAACCAGAGTCTATTGACCTTGGACTTGACCTTTCACCTACTATGGTTGGTAAACTAAATGAATTAATTGAAGAAATTTTAAAAATTCTAAATAATTGGGGGATAAAATGTGTCTTGCAGTCCCTTCAAGAATAATAGAAATTGAAGACACTATGGCAACAGTAGATGTTATGGGATTAAGAAAACAAATCAGCCTTATGCTTCTTCCAGAAGAGCCCAAAATTGGAGATTATGTACTTGTTCATGCTGGTTTTGCCATAAACAAAATGGAACCTCAAGAAGCACAGGAAGCATTAAAGATTTTTGAAAAAATTTTTAAAGATATGGAGGAACAGGAAAAAAGTTGGCAGACAGAGTCATAGATTACAGTGGTTTAAAATGTCCTTATCCTATCCTAAAATTAAGTGCCCAATATCCTCAATTCAAAGAAGGTGAAATTATTGAAGTAATCGGAGATTGTCCCACCTTTGAAAAAGATATAAAAGCCTGGTGTAGCAAGCTCGGTAAAACCATCCTAAATATAGAGAAACAAGGAAATAAAATTAAGGTGACAATAAGGATTTAATGATGGAACAGCATCCTTGTCCATATGGTGGTTTTCTTGCATGCAAAAATACATTCTGCGAATATGGACAGAGATTGAGCGAGATTTTACATCTCTGCTCAGACATAATTGAAAGCATAAGCAAAGGAGATACATCAAAAAAAATAGATATAAAAGTTCAAAGGTATGCTGTTCAGAGACTCATAGATAGTATAAATAAACTGGCTAAAGAGGTTGACGATTTAATAAATCTTAATCATGAGCTTGCAGTGGGAATATGTGAACACTTTGATGTTTTAAGAAGACTTCAAGAAGGCGATTTTTCAGCAGAAGCTTCAGAGGAATCCAAAATTGAAATTGTAAAGATGCTCGGACAGTTAATAAATAAACAAAAAGAGAGATTTTTAGACTATATAAGTAAAATAAAAGAACAACAGGAACAAATATTTCATTTTTATGAACAACAAAATGCTATTCTTTCCTCTGTTGGAGTTGCCATTATTGTTGTTGAAGCGGATATGACAATAGAGTTTGCTAACAGTGAGTTTGAAGATTTAACAGGCTATTCTAAAAAAGAAATAGAAGGCAAGATGAAGTGGACAGAGTTTTTTTCAGAAGAGATGCTTGATAAAATGATAGAGTATCATAATCTTAGAAG
This sequence comes from Thermodesulfovibrio yellowstonii DSM 11347, assembly GCF_000020985.1. Taxonomy (NCBI): domain Bacteria; kingdom Pseudomonadati; phylum Nitrospirota; class Thermodesulfovibrionia; order Thermodesulfovibrionales; family Thermodesulfovibrionaceae; genus Thermodesulfovibrio; species Thermodesulfovibrio yellowstonii. The sequence continues at coordinate 1,854,422 of NC_011296.1, read as the reverse complement.
AATTTCTCCTTCCTTAGCTCCAAGACAGTATGAATCAAAACTGAAAGACAGAAATGGAAGAATTAGGGAAGTTCTTATGAATGTTGCCATGATTCCTTACACAAAAAAATCAGTAGCATCTATAATTGATATCTCCGAGAGGAAGAAGATACAGGAACAACTTATTCATTCACAGAAGATGGAGTCCCTTGGAATGCTTTCAGGAAGAGTTGCTCATGAATTCAACAACATTCTTACAGGGATTTTAGGATTTGCTGGTCTTCTTCATACGAAGATAGAAGAGCCAATACTTAAGAATTTTGTTGAAAAAATTATTGATGCTGGCGAAAAAGCAAGAGATTTAGCAAAGAAGTTACTTGTATTCAGCAGAAAAGAGGAAATTGGCGTAATTCAGGAAATCAATATAAACAAATATCTTAAAAATTTTTCTGAATTTGTAAAAACCATTATAGGAAAAGATATAGAGTTAAAACTGCATCTTCCAGAGGAAGAAGTTTTTTATAGAATAGACCCTCTTCATCTTGAGGTTATTCTGATGAATCTTATTACAAATGCAAGGGATGCAATGCCTGAAGGAGGAGAGCTTATAATTGGTTTTAAAGAGATTTCCATTGACCTTGAATATCATTATACTCATCCGCTTGTCGCCCCGGGTGATTATGTTGTTTTATGCATAGCTGATACAGGAGCAGGCATGGATGAAGAGACAAAACAAAGAATATTTGAACCATTTTTTACCACAAAACCAAAAGGCAAAGGAACAGGGCTTGGGCTTTCCACAGTTTTTGGATTAGTAAAACAATATAATGGACATATTCATGTTTATAGCGAAGTGGGTAAGGGAACAACATTTAAAATATACATGCCTGCAAAAGACAAGAAAATAAAGCCTTCAATATCCCCAGAAACTTTAAAGGGCGCAGAAACAATACTTGTTGTTGATGATGATGAACAGACAAGAGATTTTATTTCGTCATTTCTTAAAGATTATGGATATAATGTCTATGAAGCTAAAAATGGTAAAGAAGCTCTGGAAATATTTAAAAAACTCAACCATGAGATAGCACTTTCTCTGATAGACCTTGTTATGCCAGGAATTTCTGGTATTGAAGTTATGAGACAGATTAAGACAATCAATCCAGAGGCAAAAATTGTTATAATGAGCGGACATCCTATTGACCTTAAAGATGTCATCTCTGTGGAAAAAACTTTTGCGCCTGAGGAAATTTTACTTAAAATTAGAAATATACTTGATGAAAAGGAGTGAAGCATATGGTGAGAAATGATCGCTGGATTAAAGAAATGGCTCGTAATGGAATGATTGAACCCTTTGAAGAGGGACTTATCAGGGAAGGTGTCATATCCTATGGAGTAAGTTCTTATGGCTATGACATGAGAATTGCCGATGAATTCAAAATTTTCACCAACATAAACAACACAGTAGTAGACCCAAAAAACTTTGATCCGAAAAGCTTTGTTGAGTTTAAGGGAGAAGTATGTATAATTCCGCCAAACTCTTTTGCTCTTGCTCGCTCTGTGGAATATTTCCGTATTCCAAGAGATGTTCTTGTGATATGCATAGGAAAGTCAACCTATGCAAGATGTGGAATTATTGTAAATGTAACCCCTCTTGAACCGATGTGGGAAGGTTTTTTAACTATAGAGATATCAAATACAACGCCTTTGCCCGCAAAAATCTATGCCAACGAAGGTATTGCTCAGTTGATCTTTTTAAAAGCAGAGGAAGAATGCGAGGTCTCCTATGCAGATAGAAAAGGTAAGTATCAGGCTCAGCAGGGAATAGTGCTTCCTAAAATATGACCTTAGACAGGGTAATAATTGCTCTTGATTTTCCAAGTAAAAAAGAGGCTCTGAAAATTGTTGATGAGCTTGATGAACTGATAAGTTTTTACAAAGTAGGGCTTGAGCTTTTTCTCAACGAAGGTAAAGAGATTTTAAAAACTCTAAAAAAAAGAGAGAAAAAAATCTTCCTTGATCTTAAATTTCACGATATTCCGAACACTGTTCAGAGAGCTGTCAAGACAAGTTTAAACTATGGCGTGGATATGCTGACTTTACATACAACAGGTGGCTTTGAGATGATGAAAAGGGCAAGGGAGACTGTAGAGGAAGCAAAAATTAGAGAGAATGTTTCTTTAAAGCTTTTAGGAGTAACTGTGCTTACAAGTCTTGATAGTAAAAGTCTTGAAGAAATTTATGGATTAACCTTTGATATCCCATCTCTTGTAAAAAAACTTGCAATGCTTGCTAAAAAGACAGGAGTTGATGGAGTTGTAGCCTCTGCCCATGAGATATCTACAATTAAAGAACACTGTGGCAGGGATTTTACAGTAGTAACTCCAGGAATTAGGCTGGGAAAACTGTCTCATGACGATCAGAAAAGAACAGTGACTCCGCAAGAGGCTTTCCTCAGAGGTGCGGACTATATAGTAATTGGAAGAGCAGTCATATCTTCTCAAAATCCCAGAGAAGTTCTCTTAAACCTGTTCAGATGAAGGATATTTTTATGTTAAATTATTTATCAAAATGAAAATAGTTCTATATATCAATATAGAATCTCTTTCCGATTTGATATCTTCTTTTTTAAAAGATGAAGTTGAAATTTTTCAGCCTCTCTGGAGTGGTGTTTTTTATATAAAGAACCCCTTAGTATTGCTTTGTTTGATATAGACTACTTTAAAAAAATAAATGATACCTATGGTCACTTATCAGGAGATAAAATTCTGATGGAAATTGTTTCATTAGCAATAGAATTTTTGCCAAACCGATTAACTATCGGAAGATATGGTGGTGAGGAGTTCTGTATAATAATGCCTGGTATTGAGGAAAATGAGTCTTTTAAAATATGCGAGGCTTTTCGGAAAAAAGTTGCAGAAACCGAATTTCATACTTTTTCTGGTGAAACAATAAATCTTTCAATAAGCATTGGACTGACAACTTTTTATGGAAACAAATTAATAACAATAGATGAATTAATACAAAAAGTTGATACAGCTCTTTATAAAGCAAAGCAGACAGGAAGAAATAGAGTAATTTTAGAGACTTTTATAGTAAAATAAAAAACAAGAGGCTGTTCAATTAGTAACAGTCATTCCAAGGGGTTTTAATGACTCTGAGGAATTTTATCCGAAAAGGTTTCTTTTTCTTTTGTCATTCCGAGCACCCTCAATGGGTGTGAGGAATTTGACCCTTAGGGTCACCCTGAGGCAAAGCCAAAGGGTCTCCTCCTTAAATCGGAAAGAGGGGATTCCTCGTCGCTCATGCTCCTCGGAATGACAGATGAAGCTATAAGTTTTTGAACAGTCTTAATAGAAACTAAGGAGGAGGTTTAAAATGAAAACAATGGCTTTGGTAGTGGCTATTTTATTACTCTTTACAGTAGCATGTGGCCAGTTTCAGCAACAACACTATGAAGGCGCAGGTGCAGGTGCTGTTGTTGGTGGAGTAGCAGGTGCTCTTCTTGACAAAAAAAATCCATGGCGTGGAGGTGTTATTGGCGCAGCTCTTGGTGCTGTTTTTGGAGCTACAATTGCTGATATTTCTACAAGAGGTTCAAGAGAGGCATATCAAACTGGAAAGCCTGTTGAATACAGAACAGAAGATGGAAGAGGCTATTACAAAGCAGAACCTTCAAGTGATTACTACTATAAAGACCCTTATACCAAGTGTAGAAAGGTTTCAGAAAAAGTGTGGGAAGATGGTAAGCTTGTTAAGGATACAGTAAAAGAAATATGCGAATCTGAAAAGCAAGAGAGAAGCTATTGATAGCGGTAATATCCAATGCGGGATAGACTAATAAGACTTATTTATGAAAGAGCCTTTAAATACAGTGAAGAGCCTATTTTCCGACTTGTCTCAGGTGGTTTAAGTCAGTATTACTTTAACTGTAAAACAGTAACTCTATCACCTGAAGGCATGTATTTAATAGGTAATATAATTTTTGACATGATTGCTAACCTTGATGTTAAAGGTATAGGAGGACTTACACTTGGTGCAGACCCTATTTCAAATGCAGTAGCCTATACTTCCTATTTAAAAGGTAAACCTATTGAGTCATTTGTTGTTAGAAAAAAAGCAAAAGAACATGGCACTATGCAGTGGATTGAGGGGAATATAAAACAAGGTGACAGTGTTGTTGTTGTAGATGATGTCATTACTACAGGAAGCTCAACAATTAAGGCAATAACCCGTCTTAAAGAAGCAGGAATTTTCGTGAAAAAAGTTATTGTTCTTGTTGATAGACAAGAAGGTGGAAGGGAAAATATATTAAAATTTCTTGCAGAATGCGGATTTCCTGCTGAATTAGAAGCAGTGGTTTTAAGGGATGATGTAATGCAGCTTAAAAGGTGAATAAACAGATAAAATTTCAATGCATAATTAATTGCTCCTATATATGTTGCGGTGGAGCAACTATTGTTACAATAAAAGAACTTGGAAAACTTTACAGATTTTTCCCTATTACTGCAGGATTTAGGAAGATATATCCTTTTAATTCTTTTCATAAAGAGTATCTTGAAGCTTTTGCAATTAAATATAAAAGCTTTTACATTATTGGAGATTTTGTAGCAGGCAATAGATTAAAGAAAAGATGTAGACTGCTTAAAGACTCTTTATGTTCAATACATGGAAGCCTTAAACCCCTTCAATGCAATATTATTCCATTTTCCGTGACTTTCCCTGAAACAATGCAAAATCTTGTAATAGCAGAAAAAAGAAGAGGAGTTTTTAAAGTTTGTAAAGGTTTTCATGATGATGCTCCTGTGGTATGGAATGGTGAATTCACTGACCCAAAGCTTAAAGAAAATTTCTATAACCTTAGAGAAAATCTTGTTTTCCAAAGACATATAATTGAGAAAATTTTTTTGAGATTTGAAAATAATGTATTTTTTCAAAAATTTATACAGACAGAAAGTGGTTTCTTTGAAGTTCCTATTCTTAATGATTTTATTGATGAATTATGCAATATTGCTTTAATCCAAAATAAGACCGATTTCTTAAAAGCCCAGAAAAATTTATTTATCAATGAGTTAACGGTTGGAGGAATTAAGAACTCCTTATTTATTGATGCATTGAATGCAATAGAAGCAAGCAATATCAATATTTCTGAGTAACTAATTTCTCCTTAAATCAATTAGGGTTTCAAGACTTGATATAAATCAACTCAATATGTTATTGTTTAACTATGGAACGTAAAGATTACTACAAAATCTTAGGAATTAGTAAAGATGCCTCGCAGGAAGAGATTAAAAAGGCTTATCGTAAGCTTGCGAGGAAATACCATCCTGATTTAAATCCGGGGAATAAAGAAGCTGAGGAAAAGTTTAAGGAGATAAATGAAGCATATGCAGTATTGAGTGATCCTCAAAAAAGAGAGGAGTATGACAGAGGAGGAAGCTTTGATTTTAAGGGTTTTGATTTCGGTGGTTTTGACTTTACAAAAGGCTTTGATTTGGGAGATATCTTTGGCGACATCTTCGGTGAGACTTTTACCACTGCTCAACCTTTCTATTTAAAGGGTGAAGATATTGTTATTCCGATAACACTTAGTTTTGAAGAAGCTTATAATGGTGTAGTCAAGCCAATTCATTATCAGAGATATATAGAATGCTCAGTCTGTCACGGAAGCGGTGCTGATAAGATAGATATATGTAAAAAATGTAATGGTACAGGAAGAATTCAGGCATCTCGTGGATTTCTAAGAGTAAACCAAACATGCCCTCAATGTGGAGGAACAGGTAGAACCGCTTCATCCAAATGTAGAAACTGTGGTGGAATTGGAAGAATTTTGACTGTTGAAACACTTAAAGCAAAAATTCCTGCTGGTGTTGATAATGGTTCAACTGTAAAGGTTAAAGGATACGGAAATGCTGGCAAGGGCGGTGCACCTTATGGTGATTTAATACTTGATGTTACGGTTACGCCGCATCCTTTCTTTACAAGAAAGGGCGATGATATATACATTGAGCTTCCTGTTACCTTTGTTGAAGCAGCACTGGGTGCGAAGATTGATGTTCCTATTGCTGATGGAGGTTTTGTAAAAATGAAAATCCCTGAAGGTACTCAAAGTGGACAGAAGTTTAGAATTTCTGGCAAGGGATTTCCTTCGCCAAAGAATGGTAATAGAGGAGATTTGTATGTTGTGATCAAGATTGCGGTGCCTAAGGGATTAACCCAGTCCGAAAAGGAGGAAGTAAAAAAGATTGAGAGACTCTATAAAGAAAATCCAAGACAGTTCATGTTGGGGAGGTAAAAATGGGAAAAGACGAGAGATTCTATTTGATTAGCATGGTATGTAAACTTCTTAATGTACATCCTCAAACTCTGAGACTTTATGAGAGAGAAGGTTTTATAAAGCCCAAAAGAATAAAAAAACAGAGGATTTATACAGATGAGGATTTAGAAAGACTTAACTTTGTAATAAAGCTTACAAAGGAATTTGGTGTTAACAGAGCAGGAGTTGACATTATTTTAAGGATGAGAGAAAGAATGCAGATTATGGAAGAGGTAATGCAGGAAATGCTTCGTTATGTTGATGAAGAAATAAGACAACAGGTGGAAAAAAGAATTAAAAAATTTTTTGAACAATTTTAAGGAGGGAAAAACCATGAGATTTGATAAACTTACTTATAAAACTCAGGAAGCCATAAGAGAGGCTCAGAAGATTGCTTCACAGTATGGTAACCAGCAGATAGATGTAGAACATCTAATTTATGCCCTGGTTGAAGATAGTGAAGGGCTTGTGACTCGGATTCTTAAGGAATGCGGAGCAGACTTAAACTCAATCAAAACAGATTTAAAGAAAGCTATAGATAAAATTCCAAAGGTCTATGGTGCTCAGCCACTTGAGCAGGTCTATATTACTCCAAGACTTAATCAGCTTTTTGAAAAAGCTGACAAGGAAGCAGAACATCTTAAAGATGAATATATAAGTGTGGAGCATCTTCTTATAGCTCTTTTTGATGTAGGAGGTCCTGCGCTTGATGCAATAAAAAAGCAGGCAGTTACCCGTCAAAAAGTGCTTGATGCAATGAGGGCAATAAGAGGAGTTCATCAGGTAACTGATCCAAATCCAGAAGAAAAGTATCAGGCATTGGTTAGATATGGCAAAAATCTTACAGAACTTGCAAAAAAGGGTAAACTTGATCCTGTTATTGGAAGAGATGAAGAAATTAGAAGAGTTATTCAAGTTTTAAGCAGAAGAACAAAGAACAATCCTGTTTTGATTGGTGACCCTGGTGTTGGTAAAACAGCTATAGTGGAAGGTCTTGCACAGAGGATAGTAGCAGGCGATGTTCCTGAATCTTTGAGGAATAAAGAACTTATAGCTCTTGATATAGGCTCACTTCTTGCAGGTGCAAAGTATCGTGGAGAGTTTGAGGAGAGACTCAAAGCAGTGCTTAAAGAGATTACACAGTCTGAAGGAAGAATTATTACATTTATTGATGAACTTCACACACTTGTAGGTGCAGGTGCTGCTGAAGGTGCAGTGGATGCAGCAAATATGCTCAAGCCAGCTTTAGCAAGGGGAGAGCTTAGATGCATTGGAGCAACTACTGTTAATGAATACAGAAAATACATTGAAAAAGACCCTGCACTTGAAAGAAGATTTCAGCCTATTTTAGTTAAAGAGCCTTCTGTTGAAGACACAATTTCTATTTTAAGAGGACTTAAAGAGAGATATGAGGTTCATCATGGTGTAAAGATAAAGGATTCAGCATTAGTTGCTGCTGCTGTGCTTTCAGCAAGGTATATAACAGACAGATACTTGCCTGATAAAGCAATTGATTTAATTGATGAAGCTGCGGCAAAGCTCAGAATGGAGATTGATAGCATGCCAATTGAACTTGATGAGATAGAAAGAAAACTTAGACAACTTGAGATAGAGCGTCAGGCATTGAGCAAAGAACCAACTGAAGATGCAAAGGAAAAAATAAAAAAGATTTCTCAGGAGATAGAGCAACTACTCACTAAAAAAGAGGAACTGAACACACAATGGCAGGCTGAAAAAGAGTTTATTTTAAAAATCAGAGAGATTAAGGCAGAGATTGAACAGGCAAAAATAGCAAGTGAACAGGCAGAACGTCAGGGAGATTTAACAAGGGCAGCAGAATTGAGATATGGCAAACTTATTGAACTTCAGAAAGCACTTGATGAGGCAAATGCCCGACTTAAAGAGATTCAGAGAGGAAGGCAAATGCTCAAAGAAGAGGTTGATGAAGAGGATATTGCTGAGGTAGTGGCTAAATGGACAGGAATTCCAGTTAAAAGACTTCTTGAAAGCGAAACTCAGAAACTTATAAAAATGGAAGAGCGACTCAAAGAAAGAGTTGTTGGACAAGATGAAGCAATTATAGCAGTATCAAATGCAATAAGGAGAGCAAGAGCAGGATTACAGGATCCTAATCGTCCTATTGGGTCATTCATGTTTCTTGGACCTACAGGTGTTGGTAAAACAGAACTTGCAAAGGCGCTGGCAGAATTTCTATTTGATGATGAAAATGCCATGATTCGTATTGATATGTCTGAATATCAAGAGCGTCATACTGTATCTCGTCTTATTGGTGCTCCTCCTGGTTATGTGGGCTATGAAGAAGGAGGTCAACTTACAGAGGCTGTAAGAAGGCGGCCATACAGTGTTGTTCTTTTTGATGAAATTGAAAAGGCTCATCAGGAAGTATTCAATATACTCTTACAGATACTTGATGATGGTCGTCTTACAGATGGACACGGAAGAACTGTTGACTTCAGAAACACAATTATCATAATGACATCAAACATAGGAAGCGCCCATATTCAAGAATTTCTTGAAAATAAAGGTTCTGAGCACTGGCAGGATTTAAAGAAAGATTTAAAAACAAGGATAATAGATGATTTAAGAGCATTTTTCAGACCTGAGTTTCTTAATAGGATTGATGAGATAATAATCTTTAATCCATTGAGTAAAGAGATAATGAAGGATATCATAGAAATTCAGATTAAACGGATAAAACAGTATCTTAAACAGAGGAAGATTGATATAATCCTTACAGAAGAAGCAAAGGACTATATTGTAAGAATTGGATATGATCCTGTATATGGTGCAAGACCTTTGAGAAGAGTGTTACAGAAAGAAATTCTTGATGCTCTGGCAATAAAACTAATTGAAGGAACATTTAAAGAAGGGGAGACTGTAGAAGTTGATTTTAAAGATGGTAAAATTGTATTTAATAAGGTTGTTTTGGTAGAAGCAGCCTAAGATAAATTGAGGAGGTGTATCATGTCCATTGTAAAATGGAGTCCTTTAAAGGAAATTGAGGAAATAAGAAAGGAGATGGACAGACTTTTTGAAGAGTTTCTATCACCTGTTCGTAGGAGAAGAGCTGTTACCACAGAAGGGGTTATCTCTCCTAATGTGGATATTTTTGAAAGAGGTAGAGAGGTAGTTATTCAGGTTGAACTACCAGGTGTTAATAAGGATGAGGTGGATTTAACTATTACAGATGACCGATTGATAATTAAGGGAGAAATTAAGAAGCCTGAAGGTATTTCTGAAGATGATTATATTTTGAATGAAAGAAGTTATGGACCATTTTCAAGAACTGTCAATCTCCCTACGGATGTAGATAAATCTTCAGTTAAAGCAAATATTAAAAACGGACTACTTGAGATAGTTGTTTTAAGAAAAGAAGAATCCAAACCAAGAGAGATAAAAATTCCTTTAGAATAATTATATTCCTCGGGGCATCATGCTCCGAGGAATTTGATAATAATTGACAAAATATTAGAGAAAGATTTATTTTAGAGAAGTTGTTTACAAAATCTCCCGGAGGTAACAATGGCTGAAGGCATTGTAGAGCTCACAAGCTCTAAATGGGAAACAGAAGTTTTAAATTCAAAAGGTGTAATAATGGTAGATTTTTGGGCACCATGGTGTGGTCCATGCAGAATAATTGCTCCTACAATAGAAGAACTTGCAAAGGAATACGAAGGTAAAATAAAAGTAGGGAAACTAAATACTGATGAAAATCCAGAAATAGCAACACGTTATGGAATTATGGGAATTCCAACAATAATGTTTTTTAAAGATGGTCAAAGAGTTGACCAGATTGTAGGAGTTGTTCCAAAATCTATTCTAAAGAGCAAATTGGATAGTCTCCTCAGTAGCTAATTCGTGAAAAAATTTTTAATTATAGTTTTTATCCTACTAATTCCACAAATGGGGCAAAGTGCACTTAAAAAAGGTGATTTTGCCCCTAATTTTTCCCTTACTGCTTGGAATGGAGAAAATATTGAAGTTTATCAGCTTAAAGGCAATGGAATACTTATAGAGTTTCTTTCAACAAAATGTTTTGCCTGTGATTACGTAATTCCTGATATAAACAAACTTTACGGAAAATTTAAAAAAGAAAATATTCAAATAATCGGAATCTTGTTTAATGACGAAATAAAAGAACCTCAAAAACTTTTTGAATTTGCAAAAAACAGGGGAATTCAATATCCTCTATTTCTATGTGATGTAAAAATAAAAAAATTATACAATATCTATGGTTTCCCAAACTTTTTTATTTTAAATAGAGAAAAAAAGATTGTCCAAATATACAGAGGCATAACAGAAGATACTTTTGGTTTACTGAGTAAAGATTTAGAAATTCTTCTTAGGAGGCAATAAATGTTTGAAGCATTAACAGATAAACTTGAAGCAATATTTAAAAAACTTAAAGGTAAAGGAATTCTAAAAGAAGAAGATGTTGATGCAGCTTTAAAAGAAATAAGAATTGCTTTGCTTGAAGCAGATGTTAACTTTAAGGTTGTAAAAGCTTTTATTGAAAGAGTCCGTCAAAAAGCAGTTGGTAAAGAGATTCTTGAAAGCCTCTCTCCTGCACAACAAGTAATAAAGATAGTTTATGAAGAACTCTGTGAACTCCTTGGAGGAAGCACTTCAAAAATTAAGCTCAGTCCTAATCCTCCAACAATCATTATGATGGTAGGACTTCATGGTTCTGGTAAAACCACCACATCTGCAAAGCTTGCAAGACTTTTTAAAAAACAGGGACGAAGGCCTATGCTCGTAGCAGCTGATCTTCAAAGACCTGCGGCAATAGAACAGCTTGTTACCTTAGGTAAACAGATAGATGTTCCTGTTTTTCATTCATATGAAATTAAAGATCCAAGAGAACTCTGTAAAGATGCTTTAAAAAAGGCTGTTATTGACAGAGCAGATCCTGTAATTGTTGATACCGCAGGAAGAATGCATGTTGATGAAGAACTCATGAGAGAATTGCAGGATGTAAAAAATGTTCTTAATCCTCATGAAATTCTTTTTGTAGCAGATGCAATGACAGGACAGGATGCTGTGAACATCGCAAAAAGTTTCCATGAAAAAATAGGTATTGACGGTGTTATTCTTACAAAGATGGATGGAGATGCCAGAGGTGGAGCAGCACTGTCCATAAAAGAAGTCACTGGAAAGCCAATAAAGCTTATTGGAACAGGTGAAAAAATTGATGCAATTGATGAATTCCATCCAGACAGAGTTGCAAATAGAATTCTTGGAATGGGAGATGTCCTTTCACTAATTGAACAGGCACAGAAAGCCTATGATATGAAAGAAGCTGAAAAGCTTAAAGCAAAAATTGAAAAAGAGGAGTTTACATTTGATGACTTGAAGGACCAGATCAGAAAAATGAGGAAAATGGGACCTATTGAAAATATCCTTTCCATGCTTCCTGGGGCAAATAAATTTTTGAAAAACATTAAAATAGATGAAAAAGAGTTTGTTAAAGTGGAAGCAATAATTAATTCAATGACTTTTGAAGAAAGAAAAAATCCTAAAATTATAAATGCAAGCAGAAGGATAAGAATTGCAAAAGGAAGTGGAACAACTGTAACAGATGTTAACAGACTTATCAAACAATTTCATGAAATGAAAAAAATGATGAAACAGCTAAAACATGGGAAAGGATTTAAACTGCCAAAGATTTTTCCATTTTAAATCTTAAAATAAAATTTTTCCGCTATCCAATGTATAGACTTTATCTGTTGCTTTTGTTATAAAATCTCTGTCATGAGAAACAATTAGATAAGTTTTTGTATTATGCTTTAAATAGCTCAAAAGTTTTTCTGTTGTATTTTCATCAAGCCCTGAAGAAGGTTCGTCCAATAGATAGCATATTGGTTTCATCGCAATAATTGTTGCTAAGGCAACAAGTTTTTTCTCCCCTCCTGAAAGTTTAAAAGTAACTCTGTCTTCAAAATCTTTTAAGCCCAAGATATTGCATGTGTCCCTTACTATTTCCATTGCTTCTTTTTTTGTCTTTCCAAGATTTAAGGGACCAAAGGCTATATCTTCCTTAACTGTAGGACAAAAGAGCTGACTATCTGAATCCTGAAAAAGAAAACCTATTTTCTGTCTTACTTCAATGAAATCTTTTTCTTTATTTCGTATTTTTCCGAATATCTCTATAGTTCCTGATTGAGGCTTAAGAAGCCCCATTATAATATGAAGGAGTGTTGTTTTCCCAGAGCCATTAGGTCCAATTAAGCCTATTTTATCTCCCTCATATACATCAAGATTTAGGGAATTTAAGACTATCCTTCTGTCATAGCTGAAGGAGATATTTCTTAGTTTTATAATTGGTGTTTTCAACTCTTAACCCAGAATAAAATAAAAATTGCTGTAGAAATAACACCAAATATTATATCACTTTTTCTAATTTGAAAATGCTCAAATAATGGGAAAAAACCCTGAAAACCTCTGCAAAGCATTGCCCTGTATATCTCCTCTGCTCTTTCATAGCTTTTTATAAGCATTCCACCAACAATGTATGCATAGGTTTTATAAGTATGAAGATTTGTTTTTGGAATAAATCCTCTTAAAGCAACTGCTCTCTTTATTTTTAAATATTCTTCATGAATTACAGTAATATAGCGATAAAAAAGAAAAAAGACTGTAACAAGTTTTTTTGGCATTTTTAAATGAAGCATTGCATGAGCAAGAGAAAACACTGAGGATGTTGAAAGAAGAGTTATTGTAGCAATAATTATGGCATTGCATTTAATAGTGATTGAAAGAGCATAGTTAATTCCCTCATGGCTGATTTTTATGAAGCCTAAAGTAATATAAGGATTTCCAGGGTAGCTTAGAGGAATAAAAAGCCATATAAAAGCAATGAAAAAATTCGCTGCGAGAAGTCTTGAAATTAAGGGTTTTGCTTTAATTCGGGTAATTAAAAGAAGAGTTAATGAGTAGAAAAGATAAAGCATTGGTGTTTTTATACCTGATGATATCGCGCAGAGTATACTGAATAAAGCAAAAACCAAAATTTTTACTCTTGGGTCTGCTTTGTGAAGAAAGCTATTTCCCTCTGAGAACTCTTCAAGATGCATTTTTTTTTCTTTTAAGAAGCATTATTATCCCCCAGATTCCGAAAATATATCCAATGCCTCCAATTATATCTCTAAGACTAACTTTATCCATCTGTTTCCGTAAATCCATTATTTCAGCCCTTAATCCCTGTAATTTAGCATCCATAACTTCGTCAATTATCTGTTTGATTTCATCTTTGTTCACTGTAGCCTCAGACTGCACAGGTTTATTTGGAGTCTTTGCCGTCATGGTTTCCTTATTTTCTTTTTTTTCGGGTTTTTCCGCTATCCCTTCAAGTTTATACTCTGCTCGATGTCCTTCTCCTGCAGGAATTATTATCCTTAATGTCCCCTTTTCTTTTGTTGTAAAACTGTATTTACCCTTTTCATCTGTTACAGCTTCAAGAATCTTCTGCCCTTTTAAATCGTAAATTTCTACCTTGCTGTTTTTGCAGGGTGAGCCATCTACAAAGTAACATTCTCCAAAAATTTTATCTCCTTCTCTGTATGCATAAGTACTTACTTTATGGGCATAGGCAGAGGTAGAGATGAAAATTAAAAGTTGTATGACCAAAATAAATATAATCCCTTTTTTTATTTTCAAATTCTTTTTATCTAATTCCGAATTCTTTTTCTTTAATTCCGAACCTTTGCCTGTCATTCCGAACGAAGTGAGGAATCTCCTCTGGTTTATTTTATGCTGTGCAAACCAGTAATTTTGTTGTCTATAGTTTAGCATATCAATGCCTCCGGTTTTACTTTTTTAAGATATACTACAACAAATCCTGTAATAATTCCCTCAATTAAAGCAATTGGAAGATGCATTACAAGAAGAGTTCCTGCAATGCCTACAAAACTTTTTTCAGTTTCCATCAGAGCAATACTTATAAAAAATGCTGCTACAAGCAGAGCTAAAAATCCGCCTAAAAAGCCACCTAAAAAAGCTAAGTTTTTGCCTTTTTGTAGCATTTTTCTGAAAACATAATATAATAAAACTCCTGGCATTGCCATTGCAAAAGTATTCACACCCAAGGTAGTAAGTCCACCAAATTGAAATAAAAGAGCTTGAAGCACCAATGCTACAAATATGGAAGGAAAGGCTGCCCACCCAAGAAGCATTCCCACAAGTCCGTTTAATACAAGATGTGCAGATGTTGGTCCTATGGGAATGTGAATAAGAGATGCGACAAAAAAGGCTGATGAAAGAACCGCAACCTTAGGGATGTCTTCATTTTTTATTTTCCTTAATCCTAAGGTAAGTCCTATTAAGGATAAAACAGCGCCGGTAAGAAGAACCGGCGCAGAAAGCACTCCTTCTGAGATATGCATTATTTTATCTCCCTTGCCTTAATCCAAATAATCCCTCCTATTTCAACTGGGTATTCTTTTCCGTCTTTTTTAAGCTTATATGGTGCTTCAGTCAATGCAGCAAATCCCCACCAGCCAGCTTTTGGTATACCAAAGGTAAAAACTCCATTTGCATCTGCCTTTATAACCTGCGTTATATAAGACTCCTTTGGTGCTTTTACTTTTACCCCCTCATTAAAATATTCAACTTCTACCTCTGCGAAAGGAAGCGGCTTTCCATTAACCTTTACAACTCCCTGAAAAACGTTTCCAGCCCAAAGACCATAAGGTCTTGTAAGTGGAACAATCTCAATTGGAAGTCCTACTTCTTTGTCCCATCCTTCTTCTTTGCCTAATGCCTGCACCACGACTTTTGGATAGTGGACAATAAATTTTTCCTCTGCAGGTTCCCAGTAAGGCTCTGGTTCAAGATAAAAGATGTAGTCCCCAGGACGTTTAATTGTAAATTGAGTTTCCCAAATATTTCTGCCCTTTATTTTTTTGTTTATAAGCGTATTAAGCAGGTCTGTTTTCTCATCTCCAAGCATGACTCCAAATGCCTTTGGCTTTTCCATATTTAGCCATTCTTGTTCAAAAGGATGCATGAAGTAAACCTTAAGAGTAATTTTCTTTGGGTCTTTCTCACCAATGATGTCATCAGAAGGCAGAATTATTCCAAAATGAGCAAAAGCTATTCCTGTGAAAAATAAAACAGCAATGATGCTGATTAAAAAAGTTGAAAATCTCTTCATTTTTTTTACCTCCTCCATTAAAAGTTAAAGTTTAATCTAACACCGTATACATTGCCTGCTTTTGTGTTTTCGGAGTCTCTATCTTTGTCACGGATATATTGATAATCAAAGGTTATGTCTGAACTAAGAGATTTATAACTGAATAGCTTGAATTTAATATATCCCTCAAAAACCTGACTGTTGTTGAGTTCTTCATTCTTTGATGGACTCTTAAGATAGGCATAACCAACTCCTACTTCATCATCTTTCCTTCCCCATACACTTCCATTGAGATTTAATCCAATTGAATACATTCTGTTATAATTTACTTTTGCAGAGTCATCCTGCCATCCTGCCCTGAAAAAAGCTCCCAATATATCCTTTATCAATTGCTGGTCAAAGGATACTCCAATGCCTTTTAGTGCCTTGTATGCATCAGTATCCCAGTTTTCAAATCTTTTGTTCGTTGTATATGCATAAACTCTGTAATTTCCTTCTCCAATAGGAGTCTCAAGTTTGTATCCCACCTGCGCTCCAAACCAGTTGTAGTGCCTTACATCCATGTCTTCATTGTCATTTTTTGAACGCATACCAACTAATCTCACATGAAACTTGTCCCACTCAAACTCTGCTGCAACACCTCCATCATAGCTTGGAAGATTTGCAAGAGGATTGTGAACCAATGCTTCATTCATGAATTGAGTTATTTCATCTGCTGCATAGGCATTGTCATCAATTAAGGTTGTAGAGTCAATTATTCCTGCAGTAAGCTTTAGTGAGATATCTTTCTGAATAGGGAACTTATGGGAATACCATAGCTCCTGTAGATGGTCTCTTGAGTGCCCATTCATGTTTCGTAAGTCAACAAAAAGGTCATCAGCATTTGGCGATAATTTAAAGGGATATCCTGAGTTTTCTGAATGAAATCCGCTTCCTTTTGCAAAGCTTGCCCTTAGGAAAAATTCATCATTTTCAGTTGGTTTGAATGATACATTAAAATCAATTACTGCTGAACCACGGTCTTTGTTATGCACATCCCCTTGAGCTTTGTTTAACCATTGGTAAACTCCCGTTGCTGCCCCTGAAATAGATAGCTTGTCCGTGATGTCTACTGCATAAACTGATACAGGAAAAAGTAAAATAATAAGAAAAAGCAAAAACTTTCTCATATTCCGCCTCCCTTTTAAAATAAAAAAGCCACGAAAGCATTTTAGCTCTTCTGAGCCTTAATCGCCTTCGTGGCTTGGACAATTATATCAAAGCCTAAATTCAATAGTCAACTTTTTCCTTCTTGCAAACTTGACTACCTCAAAAATTTTTGATAAAGTTTAGTATGTCAGATAGTGAAGTTATTAAAATTTTAAAAGAAATGCCTATTTTTCAAAACCTTTCAGATGAACATCTTTTGCTTATTTCCAAAGGTTTTAGCATAAATAAAGTAAAAGAAGGGAAGTTTATCTTTTATCAATCAGAGGAAAGCACAGACCTTTATATTATTCTTGATGGCGCTGTTAAAGCATGTCTTTTAGACCCTGAAGGCAAAGAGCTCATTCTTAACATATTTAAAAAAGGTGACTTTTTTGGAGAATTAAGTCTTCTGGATGGTAAACCTCGCTCTGCAACAGTTATTGCTCTAAAGGATTCTGTTGTTGGCATTCTTAAAAGAGAGCAGTTTCTTACATTGCTCAAAAATAATCCAATGATTGCCATATCTCTTCTTTCAGCACTTGTTGAAAGAATAAGAATGACAGATGAGATGCTTGGTGCAATGGCATTCTTAGATGTAAGTAGAAGAATTTTAAAATATATTTTAAATATAGCTCAAAAAGAAGGAGAAAAAACAGAAGAAGGTTATATAAAAATAAACAAAATAACCCATAGAGAATTAGCTTCCTGCACAGGAGCATCTCGTGAAGCAGTTACAAAAGCTTTAAAAATTTTAAAGTTCAAAGGCATTATTTTTGAAAAAAATGGACATTTTTTTATATCACCTGACATAGAGATTTGAGATTAGACATTGCTCATGATTTTATTGTAAATATGTGAAAAATACCTTTACATATGTTTTCTCTTCTGATATTCTTGAGTTAAGAAAAATCAAGGGGGTATGAGATGGAACATTTAAAGTTTTTAATCCCGTGTTTAATTATTGCCTTAGTTTTTGGATGCACTCCAAAAGAAGTTGTAAAATGCACACTTCCTGAAGACAATCCAGAATATCACTATCTTGCAGGGATGAGAGTTCTTGAAGAAGGTAAAGTAGATATGGCAATTTTAAAGTTTGAAAGAGTTCTTTACTGCGATGAAAAGTTTTCAAAGGCTTATTCAGGAAAAGCAATTGCAAAGGCTGAAAAAGCAAAAATGATTAAGGATGCTGATATAAGAAAGATTGAAATTGAAAGAATTGAAAAGGATTTAAAGCTGGCAAAAAAATATGCAGAAACTATCTCTGATGAATTTGACTACTATCTTGCAAAGATAAGAGTTTACACTGCCCTTAAAACAAAAGATTGGCTTGAAGAAGGGGAAAAAGCTTACTTAAATGCTATTGATCTAAAGGTTGATGAAACAAAGCTAACTTACTACCAAGGAAAAGAATCTGCCCATTACTTTATGGGAGTTGCCTACATGAATGCCCTTGATTTTGAAAAGGCAAAGGACAAGTTCAGAGCTGTTTTAAACTCAAAGACAACAGGAAAATGGCATGAAAAAGCTGAAAAAGCATGGAAAAAGGCTGATAAAATCACCCGTGCAATGGCAGGAGTGACAGTTGGAGATGTGGGTAAAAAAATTGCGGTGCAGGAAAGTATCACAAGAGCTGATCTTTCAGCTCTTCTTGTGGATGAGTTAAAAATTGACAGTCTCTTTGCTGGAAGAATTCCGATTAAGAGCCAGATTGAAAAGGCAAAGCCAGAGTTTATACCTGCTGATATAATCAATAATCCCTTCAAGCAGGAGATTCTAACAGTTCTTAAATTGAAAATAAGAGGGCTTGAGCCAAAATATGATGAAACAGTAAAGGCATATCTTTTTAAACCTGAGGAGGTTGTTAAAAGAGGAGAGATGGCTTTAATACTTGAGGATGTGCTTATTAAACTAACAGCAGATGAAAAAATAGCTACAGCATTTTTAGGACACGAAAAATCACCATTTTTAGATGTAAGAACAACATCTCCCATCTACAATGCTGTAATGAATATGGTTACCAGAGGGATAATGGAGCCAGAGCTTTCAGGAGAGTTTAATCCTGAAAGAGCAGTTAACGGTGCAGAAGCGATTCTTGCAATAAGAATGTTAAAACAAAAATTAAACATTTATTAGTAGGAGGACAGAAATGAAAAAACTTACTGTTTTTATCTTATCATTATTTTTATTTTCAGGATTTTTATTTACAGGTCATGCAAACTCGCAAGATTCTACACAGGATAAGATTTCACCAGTATTTCAAAAAGCGAATGAGTGGCTTCAGAGAAACAACCTTTCACTTACTACCTCTCCTGAGCAGGCATTTTTAAATGACTATATTCTCGTCGCAGCAGAAGGACTTCCTTCAGCCACAGCAAGAACCCCTGCTCAAAAAAGACTTACTGCTGAACGCGCTGCAACAGCGCTTGCGTATAGGCAGCTTGCAGAGATTCTTGAAGGAGTTGCCGTTGTTGGAGATACCCTTGTAAAGGATGCTGAGCTTCAGTATGATGTAGTAAGAACAGCAGTTGCGGGCTTTGTAAAAGGCGCTCAGATTGTTTATAAAGAATGGAATCCTCAGGAAGAATCAGCACTTGTTATTATAAAGGTGGGAATGTCTGGACCTAAGGGATTTGGCTCACTTCTTTATGAAAAAATATTGGGAGAACCGAAGATTAAAAAGGAAATTATTGAACCTCAACCACAGTTTAAGCCAAAGCCAGTTACTATTGAAGAAAAATATGATGGGCTCATAATTGATGCAACAGAAGTTAACTTCAGACCCGCGCTTATAAACAGGATATTTACTTCAAAGGGAGAGATTATTTATGACCCTTCAAAGATAAGTCAAAAAGTCCTTGTTGAGCAGGGTTGCGGAGAGTATACAAATAGCATTGAAAAAGCAAAGGCTGCACTTGAAAAAAGAGGAGTAAAAAATCCTCTGATAATCAAAGCTTCTGGCACAATAAATCCCAGTGATCTTCAGGTCTCAGATGAGGATGCTGTAAAGATTTATTCTGCCAATCAGAAGGCTAACTTCTTTGCCTCTGCAAAAGTAGCCTTTGTATTGAAGTAGGAGTGGAAAAATGAGAAGGATGATATTATTAATCGGTTTTTGTATATTTGTGTTAGGTTTGACCTCATTGTATGCTGAAGAAAAGGATTATGATATAACTCGTATTTCTATAACTCTTGAAGAAAGAAAAGAACTAATGCCTGATATTCTCAGCATGACTGTTGGAGTTAATGCTAATGCAGCTAAGGAGACAGAGGTTATAAACATGCTTGGTAGCATTGATAAAGCTATAAGAGTTCTTAATTTAAACTACAAGGGAGGAAGTTATTCAGTTTATAAAAACTGCTGGTGGGAAAAAGATAAAAGAAAATGCTCTGGATATAAGGGAGAACTTGGCTATTCCTTTGAGTTAAAGGATTCAAAGGAACAGAATAAGATTCTTGAGGTGATTGATGAGTTTAAAGAAAAATATGGTGAAAAACTGAATTACACTGTCTCCCATCCTCAATGGCTTATTTCAGAGAAAAAAGCTAAGGAGACAGAAAACGAACTTAAACTTGAAATAATTGATACGGCAGTTAATTTTGCAAAGAAAGCAGGAGAAAAGCTTGGCAGAAAATGTTCAATTTCAAATATTAATTATGATGTGAGACGACCTATATGGGAACCACCTGTATTTTATAAAACTGCTCCCATGATGGAGAAAGCCATGATTGAAGCTCCAGAACCTAAAAAGGAGGATAAAGTAGTTAATGTAAAAGCTTCGGTAGGATTGGTATGCAAGTGAGGAAGTTTATATTTATAATCCTTATCTTTATCCTACCAGTCATTGCCTATGCCCAGCCAAAAAGTGAGGCAGAAAGGCTATGGGAGCTTGGGGATAAAGCATATAAGGAAAAGAAATATAAAGAAGCAATTTACTATTATGAGAAATCTCTTGCTCTTTGTGGAAATGATTATGAATGCCTTGCCTCAAACTACAATGGACTTGGCTCTTCCTATGAAGATATGGGAGATGAAAACAAAGCCCTTTTTTATTACGAAAAGGCAATTGATGTAGCACGGAAGCTTGGAAATAAGGAATGGCTTGCTGATGACCTTTTTCTTGCTGGCTCAATATACTACAGAAAATCGCTGGATTATGAAAAAGCCTTTGCATACCTTGAAGAATCAAGAAAACTCTTCACTGAAATAGGTGCTAAAGATTCTCTCACAATAGTGCTTCATGAGCTTGGAAAGGCTGCTCTATCTCTTGGTAAATACGAAAAGGCTCTTTCAAGCTTTAATGAATCTCTTAAGCTTTATAGAGAAAAAGGAGATGAAAACTCAGTAGGAGCAAATCTTTCTCTGATTGGTTTGGTTTATTCAAAAATGGGACAGCTTAAAAAGGCTCTTTCTTATTTTGAAGAGGCACTGAAAATTGCAAAAAAACATAATGACCCTGAAGGCACATCAATTGTTTTAAGAGAAATTGCGGATATATACTCAGACCTTTACCAGCGTGATAGAGCAATCTCTTATTATCAAGAGGCAATTGAGATTCAGAAGAAAAATAACTTAAGAAAAGAACTGGGAGTGACACTTAACAATCTTGGCTCAATGTATATGGATTTAGCTCAGTATGAAAAAGCACTTCAGAGCTATCAGGAAGCATTAAAAATCGCAAAGGAGCAAAATGACCTACCAACAACTGCTACTCTTTTTAATAATATCGGACATGTATATGCAAAATTTGGTAGAACTGACAAAGCCATCATGTATTATCAGCAGTCACTTGAACTTGAAAAAAGATTAAAAAGGCCTGCATCACTTGTCTATGTTTTAAATAATATTGGAATGGAGTATTTCAGGGTTGGAAAGTATGATGATGCTCTTAAATATCTAAAAGAAGCTCTTGAAATTGACAAAAAACTTAATAATCCTCATCTTCTTGAAACAAGACTTAATTGCATTGGAGCAGTTTATCTAAAACAAGGTCGTTACAGGGATGCAGAACAGATATTTCTTGAAAGAAAAAAACTTGAGGATAGAATAAAACCAAACAGGTTGCTTCATGCAGGTCTTGTGGAAGTATATCTTAAGACAGGAAGGTATGATGAAGCATTAAAGCTTGCCAATCAAATACCACCTTCATGGCAAGACAGCAAAAACAGACACATTGAATACTACACACAGGTTGGGCTTGCCCTTAAGGGTAAAGGTAATCTACAGGAAGCAGCAGTTAATCTTATGAATGCGATTGATTTGACAGAAGAGATGAGACAGTCTGTTACTGAAAGAGGGCAATTCTTTGCTGGTGGAGGGTATTACAACAGGCTTACTCCATATAAGGCAATAATTTCAGTGATGGCTGAAATGGCTGAGAGAGGTATAAGTCTAAATCTTGGAAAAAGAATAATCTTTAAGTATTTAACCTATGTAACCTATGAGCAGAATCCTTTGTCAGTTGCCTTTTATTTCTCAGAACTCACCAAAGCAAGAAGCCTTCTTGAAGTAATCGCAGGTGCAAAGAAAGGGATTGAATATACCGAGATTCCTCAAGAATTGAAAGAAGAGGAAAACCGCATACTGCAGGAGCTTTCCTATCTTGACAGTAGATGGGAAGATGCATTGAAAAAAGGTGAGCAGGCTGTAAAGGAATTACAGACAAGAAGGGAAGTTCTTAAACGCTCGCTTAATGAATTAATTGATATTTTCAGGAAAGAATATCCAAGATATGCAGCCCTTAACTATCCTTTGCCTGTGCATGCAGAAAAATTGCCACTTAAGGAAAACGAAGTTTTGTTAGAGTATGCAGTTACAGATGAGGCAACTTATCTTTTTGTTGTAAGAAAGGGCGGTGTGAAAAGAATTATAAAAATTAATGTTGCCAGAGACAACCTTGAAGAGATGGTAAAGTCTTTCATAGAGCCAATGAATCTCAGGAAACCAGACAGATTTTCTGTCAGAGATGCTAAAAGGCTTTATGACATACTTCTTTCTGAAGCATTAAAGGAAGTAAGGGCAGATGAAAAGATAGTCATTGTGCCTGATGGAATACTTGGGCTTCTTCCTTTAGAAGCACTTGTTATAAAAGAAGGAACAAACCTGAAAGATAGCACATACGTGGCAGACAGATACACAATCACTTATTACCAGTCAGCAACAATCCTTGCATTAAACAGAGTTTTTAAAACTCCTGAGCCTGAAAAGCCACTTTTTGCATTGGGAAATCCTGTCTATGCCGCAAATGACCCAAGATACATAGCATGGAAGCAGGGGAAAAAAGAAACCTATTTTGCAAACTTAAACCAGTATGCCTTAAGAGGACTGGCAGTCAAGGCAAAATGGGGAGCAGTAACAGAGGATGAAAAATCTGGAAGGGTTGAGTTTCCTCCGCTTCCAGAGACAGAGGATGAAGTTAGAGAAATAGCACGCATTATGGGAGTAAAACCTGAGCCTCCACAGATTTTACTTTCAGTAATGGCAAATGAGACAAATCTTAGAAAAGCAGGGCTTGAAAAATATAGATACATCCATTTTGCAACCCATGCATCCCTTCCCGGAATAATTCAGGAAGTAAATGAGCCATTCATACTTCTTGGGCAGGTAGAAAATCATGGAGATGATGGATTCTTAACGCTAAGTGAAGTAGCCGCTATGATGCTCAATGCCGATATGGTGGTATTATCCGCATGTGTAACAGGTCTCGGTAAAGAGGTTGAGGGTGAAGGTGTGGTTAATTTTGCGAGAGCATTCCAGCAAGCAGGTGCAAAAGCTGTAGTTGTAAGTTTATGGGAAGTGGCAAGCAAACCAGCAGTGGAGTATATGAAGACATTTTATAACTATCTCAAATCTGGTAAAAGCAGAGCAGAGGCAATGAAACTTGCAAGGGCAGAGATAAAAACAAAATATCCAAGCCCCTTTTACTGGGCTGTGTTTATTTTTCATGGAGAGGGAGATGTTTAAATGAACATTTAAAGGATATTTTATGACTAAAAAAATTTTGATCCCTCTTTTTATTCTGTTTTTACTTCAATCCTGTTCATGGATAACGGATTTTTATGTGTTAAACAGTTCAAAAAGTCCAATAGTAATTACATTTAAACAACCTAAATCTCCTGAAACAACTCCTTATCTTGAAAAATTAAAAGCAAAAAGTTTAGAACTTTATCAGAAAATGAAACCCACACCATGTCCACTGGAAAAGGACATAAAAAATGGAAAATACCCAGAAATATGCGATGAGGATTTTAAAAATTGTAGGACATCAAACCCAACAGAATATAAATTTGATAGAGAAGAATGCTCATTGGAACTTACCTTAGAGAGTAATCAAGCAGTTAAATTATTTAGCATTTGTTGTTCCTATACAGGTGTTATAGATGAAAAAGAAGACATCAAAAATATCAGCCAATCTGCTGAAGGAGATACCATAAGTCTTATAATCAAATCCTTTGCCAGTACAACTCAATATAAAGGCATAGAGTTGATGAGGGCTTTTAAAAAACAAAAAAGACAAGATATGTTTTGAAATATAAGGAGGAGTAAACATGTTCAAAAGAAACATTATTAATTTTATATTTTTGATTTTATTGTTTTTAATTAAAAACTCATTTGCCTATGAGCCTGTTGTAATAATTGCTGATGGTGAGTATGTAATGGGTGCGGGTGAAAGCATGGAAGTATCTGAGGAAAAGGCAAAAAGAATAGCAGTCCAAAAAGCAGCAGAACAAGCTGGTGCATATGTTAAAAGCTATACAAAGGTGAAAAATCTTGCCCTTGAAAGTGACGTTATTGAGGTTATAGCAAATCATTCAATGAAAATTGAAGTTTTAGACAGAAAGAAAACAGTTGTTGGTGATATTGATGCAATAAAGTTTTATGTAAAAATCAGAGCTACCATGTCACAGGAAGATATAGAGGCAAATCTTAAAAAGGTAAGGCAAGACCAAAGCATTGTTGAGGAATACAATAGACTTAAAGCTGACTTTGACAAGCAAAACAGGGAAATGGAAAAGCTGAAAAGACAGCTTGAGCTTGCTACAGGTGGAGATAAACAAAAAATTGCGAAACTGATTTCGGAAGAAGAAAAGAAATACAAAGCAAATCTCTGGCTTGAGAGAGCACAGCAAAAGGATATTATTGAACCAGAAGAAGCTATTAAAGCTTATAAAAAAGCATTAGAGCTTAATCCTGATATTCCACAGGCTTACTTTGGTTTAGCAAAAACTCTTTATAAAACCAATGTTCTTAAGTATGGGTTGCTGGAAGATGATACTCAAAAGGAAAAACTTCTTAGAGCATTAAAAGAGGCTCTTGAAAATATCAACAGAGCAATATCCCTTGATGAAAACTATGCAGATGCTTATGCTTTAAGGGCGGAAATACTGAGCTATCTTGGAAATTTGGAAGATATAGCTGAAAAAAAGGATTATAATGACAAAATCTTGAAAGATATAAACAGAGCTTTAGCATTAAATGCGTCCAATAAAGCTGAGTTATATTATCTGCGTGCTTCCATGTATCTGGATGAGCTTCAAAATGCTGAATTAGAACAGGCAAAAGCAGATCAATTTGACTACAGAGTAATTGAGGAATATTTCAATAAAGCCTTGAATGAAATTGACAATGCAGGCTCTCTTTGTAAGGAGGAAAAGTGTTTGGCTGACTACTACAGACGAAAGGCTTATGCTCACATCTTCATAATAAATTACTATTTACGCAGAGAAGATATAGCTAAGACAAAAGAATTTACTTCAATGAGAGATAAATTTTTAAAGAAAGCTGATGAAATAGAAAAGCAGAAAATACAACAGGAAGAGAAATTTGATAAAGAACTCCAGGAACAAATAAAAGATTTATACCAGACTGAATTCGGCAAAATAGTCTATGAACTTGAAAAAGGATGGAAAGAGAAAGTAACAGGTATTTCTTTGAAAGATTTAGAAGAAAAAAGTAGAGAGGAGCAACAGAAAATATTTAATCAAATGGAGACTACAATCAGACAAAAAATTTCTTCAGGTAAGGCATCTGCTGAAGAATACATTTTAATGTCTTATTTTGAGGAAAATCCACAAACAAAAAAAGCTTACTTTGACAGAGGTATAGCTTTATATGAAAAGAGAAATTCTCAGGGAGTAGATGCTATTTTATTGGTTCAGTTTTATCTTGATGGAACAATTATGCAAAATGATGATGTGAAATTAAACTATTTAAACAAGGCAAAAGCGGTTGTTGACAGAAATTTTGCTCAGGCACAGAAGGTATTGAGCATGGATGAATTCAGGTTGCTAATTTCTGAAATGGAAAAAGCAAAAAGTGATATTGAAGGGTTCAACGTTATGAAAAAACTTGCTAAACTTAATAGACAGCAGGCTGAAGCCTTCCACTGGCTTCAATTTGCATTTATGATTTCACATCAAAAGGCAGAAATATATGAGAGACTTGATTTACCTTTGAAAGCACTTGAAGAATACCTTTATCTCTGCAATACCTTTAAAATTGATGAGGCATGCAAAAATGTAGAAAGATTGAAAAAATAGGAGTCAACAATGAAAAAAATATTATTTGCCATATATTTGCTTATATTATTTTGCCCAGCTATTTTGATGGCAGATAAAGGACTTTTCTGGTGGACTATGGATGCTGAGCTCAGTCAGGACTCTCAGAAGGCAATAATACTTCATAACTTTAAGGAAGAAGTCTTAATTTTGGGAACGGAGCTCAAAGCAAGTAAGGACACAGGAATTTTAGAATTCATTCCTTTCCCTTCAGAGCCAGAAATTAGCCTTGCTAAGGGAAATCCCTTTGAGGAGATAAATAAACTTCTTCAGAAGAAGAGAATAGAGTTTGCAGTGTTCACAAAGGGAGGCTCTTCAGCAGAGCCCGTAGAGATAAGACTGAGTCAGAAAATAGGGCTTCACGATGTAACGGTGATAAAGATAAATGATATTAATGGCTTTAATAAATGGGTAATTGATTTTCTTGATAAAAAAGGAATCAAAAAGATTGAACTTAAAGCACTAAAGAATTTTTCTGATGTTGCAGAAGATTATATTAAAAGAGGAATTCAGTATTTTGTATTTGACTATGTGGAGGTAAAGAATGCCCCAAGATTCATTGAGCCTCTTATTTACAGATTTAAGACAGACAAGCTTTACTATCCCTTGAAAACATCAAACATAATAGGTGGAGGGGGTAGTGTTGAGCTTGTGCTTATACTTCCGGGAACTCTTGGTATAAATAAAAATGAAATGATGGAAATACTAAAAATTTTTCCTTACTACTTCAGACCTGAATTAAGCAGTTCTTCTAAGATTTATCTAAGAGAATTAAAACCAATATACGAAAAGGCAGAGGAGATTTTTAATGAAAAAAGTAAGATTTATCTTCAGATGCTTCGTTACAGTGGAAAATATGAGTTTAAGGATGACCTCAATCTTGATATATCAAAGATTGCACCATATGCAAGAAAAATAGAACGGTTCTACTATGGATATGAGCCACATTTTCTTGATGAGTTCACTCTTGATGAACTCAGTGATTATTTTGAGGCTCATCCTGAGTTAAAGAAGAAATAGAGGTGGGTTTATGAAAAAATTTTTTATCTCAGTTATGCTTTTATGCTTAGTAGAATTTGCCTATGCTCAGTCTGAAATTGAAAAATACAGATGCATTGAAGTAAGAACAGACCTTGTGGATGATAAAATTCAATACAGCATTAAAAGAGAAAATTCTGTAGAGTTTATCCTGAAAAACTGCCTTCCTGAAAGTTTAAAAATTCATGTAGGAGACAAAAAATTCACCTATGAAAAATCAAAGATACTTGTTGAAGATGGAAGGATAGAGAAAAATGACCTCTTTGCATTTGAATGTTATCAACCTTTTTTTGAGGAAGATTTATACCACTATCGTATTACAAACCAAGCTGAGTATATTAAATATCTCAATAGCAGAAACTACAGATTCCATCTTGGGAAAATCACTCCTCTTATTACTCCTGATTATTCTCTATATCCCACACTTAAACAAACTGCTGAAAAAGTTAATCTTGAGACACCACACAGGACATTTGTCATCTTAAATCGTTCTGGAGGGGCTTCCCATGAGTTTTTCTGTTACATTGATGAAAGCCACGCAAAAAAGCCCTTGCAGGATAAATGTCTGTATAGTTTTGATCAGGTTCTTGATATTCATATGAAAAATAATGATGCCGTAGCAATCAAAGCTCTTGCTGAGAAATACCTTAAAAGACTTGATTATGAAAAAGCAGAAAAGGCATACAAAAAATTGATGGAGCTGTCTAACAATGAAGATTATGAAGGGCTTTTATCTTTCTATATCACTACAAACCAATACAGAAAGGCAGAAGAAATACTTCTTAAAAAAATAGATGAATCGCCTTATGATGCCCGTTTATATATATCACTGGCAAACCTTTACTTACATAAGAGCGAATATGACAGGGCAAAATTATTTATTACCAAAGCTTTAAAGCTGGGATTTGAAGAAGGAGAATACAAAGCCTATGGAATTCTCGGTGAGGTATATATTGCTGAGAGGAACTTTAAGGGGGCTATTTTATCTTTTAAAAAGGCTTCAGAACTTTTCAAAAAAGAATGTGAGCAGCAGAAATTATTGATGGATTTCTTTAAAAAAGATACTGAAATAGTTGATTGTGAACTTCAAGCTTTACCCTATGAGTTAAAGACAATATACAGTCTAACTGAACTTGAAGATTTCATAGAAGCTGAAAAGATGGCAAAAGAAATTCTATCTAAAAAACAAGACAATCCTTACATATTCGGACATCTTTCTTTTATATATGCTGGTACGGGAGATTTTGAAAAAGCAATTGATGCATCTGATAAAGCCATCTCATTACTTAAAAGAAAAGGAATAGGTGCAAATATTGTAATGGGCGAGATTTATCCTATGGTTGTCTCTGTTGACAGAAATACTCCTTCGGAGAAAGCAGGTTTAAAAAGAGGAGACAGGATAATAAACATTGGAGATAGAGATTTAAGGCTTTACAGAGAGAGCAAAGATATCATACAGATGCTGGTTGATTATATAAGTAGTAACGATACAGTGAAACTAACGATACATCGTGATAATTCCACTGATTTAAAAAAAATAGAGCTAAAACCTGAAGAATTTTTAAAACCAGAAGCCTCACAGGCTTTAGCATTTAAGGCAATAATTTTGAGAGTGAAAGGGAATTACCCTGAATTTGAAAATCTTACCACAAAAGCCTACGAATTAAATCCCGAGGATAAATTAGCAGAGATTGCAATGGCACTTTTAAAAACAGATACAGGAAGTTTCAATGAAGCATTAGAATTTTTAGAAAAGGCTGGTAAGGATGTTCATGGTAGTCTTATCCTGCTCATAAGACCACTTGTTTATGCAAAAGCTGGACAGGTAAATAAGGCAAAGGAGCTTTATAGAGAAATCCCCGAGGAACTTCTGAAGACGAAAAATACACTTTATAGAGTGCTTTTAGATGAAATAAAGAGAGTATTGCATGATAAACAGTTGAATTAAAAACCCTGTCTGTGTTTATATCGCATACAGGGAGCAATGTGGAGGGACAATGAGTAAGTTTATGAAGATAATATTTTTCATTCTTATAGGTATAATACTCTGGATTGTGTTAGCATCTGTTGACGCAGGAGCAATAGGTATAGGAATAATTCTTTCTGTTTTTGCCTTCATTGATGTAGTTACAGGGAAATTCAAAGAAAATGAAAAGGTAATCTGGATAGTTATTATTCTTGCTGCCATAATGATAGGAATGATAGGGATATTGGTAAAAAAACTTTCTGACTCCAGTGCTTCTTTAGAGTTTCTATTTGGCTTGATCCCGATTATTCTATCTTTATCTTATTTTATAGTTGGCAGAAGGAGGAGATTAAAATAATTTTAAAGGTAGGCTTAAATCAGAAAAAAGTCTTGAATTTTTTAAAAATCAGGTATAATTCCATTATGAAACAGTTTTCTTTTAAAAATTTCCTTTTGCTAACATCCTCGCTTTTTCTCTTTGCCTTCGTAGCTTTATTTTTAATGTCCTTCTCTTATGCTTCAGAAAAGTCTGTCTGGGTTGAGGCAACGGGTGAAGCATATATGAGTGAAATAGATACTCCGAAAGAGGTTATAGCAAGAGCAAAGGCAGATGCACAAAGAAAAGCAATTGAACAGGCAGTTGGTGTATTCTTAAAGTCCCATACTATAGTTTCAAACAGCCAGCTTGCAGAAGACCTTATTTATGCCTCTGTAAGAGGAAAAATCAATAAAGTTGAAATTATAAAAGAAGGCTGGGATGAGAAGGATAGAAACATTTATAAAGTGAGCCTTAGAGCATTTGTTGAGCCTATATATCCTGAAAAGGAACATGGATTATCTGTTAAACTTTCTCTTTCAAAAGCGGATTTAAAAGAAGGCGATGAAGTGAAAATATTCTATCAGGCAAACAAAGACTGTTATGTATATATATTTTCAATTGCTGCTGATGGTTCTGTAACATTGCTACTACCTAATTCAATTATGAAAGACAATTTTATCAGAGGGCAAGAGATTTATAGTTTCCCGAGTGAATCAATAAAACTTAGGGCAATGTTATTACCTGATTTTAACGGTAATGTTGCAGAAGAAAGCATCAAGATTATAGCTACAAAGAAGAAGGAAAATCTTATTTCTCTTGGTTTTCAAGAAGGCATGTTTCAGGTTTACGATGCAAAATCCACAGGAATGATAAGCGATCTTATAAGAAGACTCAATCAGCTTGAACCAGATGAATGGACAGAAGCAACAGTGGTTTATAGAATAAAGAAAAAATAACATGCAAATAGCTTGAATTTGGATTATTAAAGCGGAGGTATGTTTATGTTAAAAACAATAGCTATTATTTTAACAGGAGCTATTTTATTTACAGGCTGTGCTTTTGTTGATCAGAGAGTTGATTTGACTTATGAAAGAACTGTTAATGCAAAAGGTGGAACAGGGGAAGTATATATTGCAAAACCTAAAGATAACACAGGTCTTAGCAAGAAACCTTCTGGAGAAATAATTATCGGGACAGTGAAAAATACCTATGGTATGAAAACAGCAGATGTTATAACAAGTAATGATATAGGTGACTGGATAGTAAAAGCTCTTATACAAGAACTTTCTTTTGCTGGATACACAGTTATGCCTGTTATAGAATTACCTGACGATGTTCCCAATGGTATTGATTTAACTCTTTTGAGAGTATTTGTTGATCAAGATGTAGGATTCTGGACTGTTGGTGCAATTAGTGATATTCAATTCACAGTAGAAATATGGAAAAATGGCGTTAAAGTAAAAATAATCAATGTTATGGCAAAAGGTGATGAAAGGTCTGTAATGGGTTCAGCAGAAACAAAAGGGATTTCTTTAAAAAAAGCATTGCAATCTGCTATGCAACAGGCTATACCAGAGATAATCAAAACTCTGGAATATTAAAGAGGAGTGATATAAATGTTTAGTAGATTCAGAATATTTATTTTCATTTTTTCTTATGCTTTTGTGTTTGCTGGATGCAGCATGTATGAATTTAAAGATCCTACGGGTGCTCAATTACAAGTTCAGTATGTTTCCCCAGAAGATAAAGGTAAGAAGATTATGTCACAGCCTCAAAAGGAGACTGATAAGAAAATAACATATAAATCACAGATAAAGCCTGCTACTTCAGAAATAGAACCTGTGCCAGAGTTTAAAGTAAAATCAAGACCAAATGATATTGCTGTTATAGTTGGTATTGAAGAATATCAAGATTTGCCAAAATCGGATTTTTCAAGTAGCGATGCAAAACTTATAAGAAACTATCTTAAAGCTTTGGGTTTTCAAGAAAGAAATATAGA
Organism: Thermodesulfovibrio yellowstonii DSM 11347; assembly: GCF_000020985.1. Classification (NCBI taxonomy): domain Bacteria; kingdom Pseudomonadati; phylum Nitrospirota; class Thermodesulfovibrionia; order Thermodesulfovibrionales; family Thermodesulfovibrionaceae; genus Thermodesulfovibrio; species Thermodesulfovibrio yellowstonii. Next base: position 1,822,914 of record NC_011296.1, on the reverse strand, counting down.
GGTTCTTATAAATGAAAAGGCAACAAAATCAGGTATTGAAAAAGCTATAGAAGCATGGCTTCCAAATCATGTAAAGGCTGATAGTAAAGTTTTCATTTATTACTCAGGACATGGTGCACCTGAGCCAAAAACAGGAGATGCCTATATAGTGCCTTATGATGGAGACCCTAATTATCTTGATGTAACAGGGTATTCATTAAAAAGACTTTATGAGAAACTTGCTAAATTAAGGGCTACAGAGGTGATTGTGGTTCTTGACTCGTGTTTTTCAGGGATAGGCGGTAGAAGCGTGCTTGCAAAAGGTGCACGACCTCTTGTGATCATGTCAGATATGCCTATGATATCAAAAAATATGGTTGTTATTTCAGCCTCTCAAGGCAATCAAATAAGCACATCTTCTCCAGAGTTAGGACACGGGATATTCACATACTATTTTCTGAAAGCATTGAAAGAAGGCAAAAAAGCTATAGTGGACATCTATCAATATATAAAGCCTCTGGTAGAGGACGAAGCTAAACGTTTAAATATAAATCAAAGTCCGAATATTACTCCAGATATTGAAAAGTTAAAAGGCAAATTTTATTTAAGATGATTGATTAAGAGTTAAAATATGGATGATTTTAAGGATAGGGAATTTTAATTTTCTTACAATTATCAGTGATTCACTATATTGTAAGAAGCCTCAAAAATTTATAAAAGGAGAAAGAAATGGAAATCTTCCGAACTTTTAAAATTTGTATCAAAATTTGTCTCTTTATGTTATTTTTGCTGTTAGTTTATCCTCAAAACAGTATGGCTGTGAAACCTCTTAGCGGTGGAGAACTTGAAAGTGCTTGTAGAGCATATGCAGCAAAAGCAGCTCAAAATACTCAGCAATGGATTGCCAACAACTGTAGACAAAAATTAAGTATGACATCCCAGTTACTTGAATACGATTACAATAGGCATTACAACCGCTGTAAAGAAACTCTTGGAACTTCTATTAATAATGATCTTCAACATCAGGAAAATTTGCTAAAAAAATGTATGGGAGTTTCACCACCTCCTCAAAAGCCTCCACAAGATTCAACTGGAACTCCAACTGATAAGAAACCTGAGATAACAAAAAAGGAATTAATAAATAACACTCAACTAAAGGCTCTTTCAGGATGGACTATACATGAATGGTATAAACCTTCTAATGGTAAAGGTGAGGTTATATCAGAACCAGATGGTATAAGATTTAGAAGCACATCAGGAAATCACAGGATAGGAATCATGCAGAAATTAAATGTCAGTGTCTCCACATGTAAATCTCTTATTCTCACCGCTACTGTAAAGGCAGACTATCAGACGCTTACAGGAACAGGATGGCAAGGAAGAGAAGCACCTGTTGCAGTTTTTATGGCGTACACAGATGCCAATGGAGTTGTGCACAATTTTTTAAGTGAAAATCCGAATGATACAGCAAGAAGAATGTTCTGGCATGGGTTTTATTATGCTGATCCTGTATCTCCAAGCATCACTGCATACGGAACAAAAGTTCCAAAAGGACAGTGGTATACCTATACATTTGATTTGATGACTCTTTATCCGAAACCTGTTTATATAGACTTTGTAGGAGCTGAAGGTGCTGGGTGGGCAACAAGAGATGGGAAAATCAGGTTTCTTAGCATTCAGTGTATGCAATAATAAAAAAAGGAGAAAAAAATGAAACACAAAGGCTTAATTTTAATCTTGATTGGATTTTTTATCTTAACAGGAAGTTTTTCATTAATGGCACAGGATTCCTCAGATGTTGGTTTGCCAGCTTTCAAGCCAATATCAAGCAAAACCATGACTCTAAAATACGGATTCAAAGGAGCATCAGTATATGATAATGCATTAAAAAAATGGCAATTTTACAAAATGACCACCATAACCCGTCACAAAGTTGAAGGATATGTTAACCAGATTAATGACAATTTTGCCCTTGCAGCCGGGCTTCATGAGGTTGCTGTATACGATTTTTCAAAACATCAATGGTTTGTTTATAAAAAGGGTGGAGCAGATGACAGCACAGGTATGTTGAACAAAAACTTTGAAATGACCAAAGATTACGTAAAAGTTAAAGTGCTCAACGGTCCATTTATAAAGTATACAACCGTAACAGGATGGGTTGAGACAAAATAATTCCATTCACAAAAGTTTTGCGAGAAGGTGACGATACATTACCATTCATGTAAATTTCAATCGGGCTGAACAAATCAGCCCGATTTTTTAAAAAATGTGAAAATTACCTTGAAATCATTTAAGTAAAACATTATAATTTGAAAAAAGCCTAAGGAGTAAATTATGAAGAAGTCTTTCTTCCTTTTGGCAATTCTCCTGTTTATTGCTTCCTGTGCCACCTTGCCCGAAATTAAAAAAGAAACCCCTGAGTCAAAAATCTCTGATGAAGAGCTTCCAAAGACTGTTGCAATTCTTCCCTTTGAAAACAAAACAGAAGAGATGGGGATTGCAAATCAGGTAAGAAAAGCTTTTTACAATCACTTTAGCTCAAAACCCTACAGAGACATTGAACTCACTGTGGTTGATGAAAAAATAATTCAGCTTGAAAAAAGCTCAGGTAAAAGCATTCTTGAAATTCCACCAAAAGATATATGCGAAGCCTTAGGATGTGATGGATTGATTTATGGAAAAGTTATAGATTATAAAAAAATCTATGCAGTTGCTTACTCTCAGCTTGGAATTGAAGCTGAAGTGTGGATGATAAACACAAAAACAGGGAAAGAAGTCTTCAGGCTAAAGGATTCAGTAAGATATCATGAAGGTGGAGTGCCTCTTTCTCCTTTGAGTGCAGTCATGACAGCAATATCTACTGCAATGAACATACGAGACATTCAGCAGGTAAGAATGCTCAATGAACTCTGTTACAAATTCAATGAAAAAATCCCATCTCCTGAAGGACTTATTGAACAAAGACCTGTAATTAAAGAGGTTCTCACAAATGCGAAAGATTCACCTTTTGGTAAAGGCAAGGTAATACAGGTCGGAGCAGAAGGTGACAGAGGAATGGTTGCTACCTTTGATATTGGTAATTTTAAGAAAGGCGTCCCAATGAAAGAAACACAGCCCGGAATCTATATTGGTGAGTATGTGGTTATGCCCGGAGATAATGTAAAAGAAGCACCGATAATTGTATCTTTAAGAAAACCTGGAGGTTATGACACTCAATGGATTGATGTAAGCGGATTTGTAACGATTGATACTACCCCGCCGCCTCAGGTAACAGGATTAAGAGCAAAGGGTTTTCATGACAGGATTGAGATAAGCTGGCAGGCTCTGAAAAATGTTCCTGATCTTAAAGGATACAGAGTTTTAAGAAGTGAACAGCCTTTAAGTGGATTTAAAGAGATTACAACAACAGAGTTTAATTTCGTTGAAGATAAAACCGTAGAGTATGGAAAGGTTTATTACTACAGAGTTGTTGCCTATGATACTGCTGGTAATGAGTCAGAGATACAGGATGCAAAAAAAGCATTTCTTACTGCAAAAGAGCCTCAGATAATTTCAGGAAGTATTGAAAAGGATACAGTTCTTTCAGGCAACTATATTGTAAAAAATAGCCTGTGGATTCCTAAGGGATTAACTCTTACAATTGAGCCTGAGACAAGATTAATGTTTGATGAAAATGCTCAACTTAAAGTGGAAGGGAAAATTGTCATAAATGCAAAGGATTTTCCTGTTGAATTTGTCCCCGTTGGTAATAAAAAGTGGAAGGGAATCGTGTTAGAAGGCGGATATATAGAAATGAACGGATTTAGAATTAAAAATGCTGAAACAGGGATAAGTTTGAATTCTTCAGGAGGCGTTATTGAAAATGGAATAATTTCTGATAATGACAAAGGAATTTCAGTATTAGGAATACCGTCACCTTCCATTAAAAATTTAACAATTTCAGGAAATAAAACAGGGATTGAACTTGTCAAAACAAATTCAATAATTTATCTTAACAGTCTGTTCCAGAATGAAACAGGCATTAAAATTATTGGATTTTCAGGCGAGATAAGAGATAATAACATCTACGATAATAATCTTAATATTTATTCAGAAACATTTTTAAAAATTGCTCCAAATTACTTTGGTTCAATAAATAGCGATGAAATGAGGCTTAGGAACATTCAAATAAGCAGTGTTTATGATGCCAAACTACCTGAAGGAAAACTTGTAAATCCGATTACAAATCCCTATGCAAAACTTTCTCAGGAAGAAAGGCAGAGAAAAGCAACAGAGTTTGTAATTGAGGCAGGAGAATACTTTAGGCAGAGAAACTATGGTAAGGCAGTAACACTTTTTGAGGAAGCTCTGAAAGCTCAACCTACTCCAGAGATTTATTATTATCTTGCCATCTGCTATCAGGAAATGAAGGAAGAAGAAAAAACATTGAAATATCTTAGAGAGGGGGTGGAAAAATTTCCAAAAGATTCAACTTTGCAGAAGTCATTGGGTTTGATTTACTATCAAGCTGGCAGGGAAGATGAAGCAAAAAAAGTTTTTGAAGAAGTTTTAAGGCTAAACCCTGAGGACAGGCAGGTTAGGTTTTTAATGGAAAGATTGATAAATAAATAAAAAAGGAGGATTTATGGAGACAGAAAAAGGCTTTTTTGCACAGCTTTTTGATTTATCATTTAAAAGTTTTATCACTGTAAAAATAATCAAACTTCTCTATATTCTTGCAATCATCGGTTCAGGACTTATTGGTTTAATGCTTTTAATAGGTGGTGTAAGCACTATGAAATATTCACCTGGTGCAGGGTTTCTGCAGATAGTTTTAGCGCCATTGATTGCTCTTCTGGGTATAATATGGTCAAGAGTTTTTCTTGAATTAACAGTTGTTTTATTTAAGATAGAGGAGAATACTGCTAAAATTAGTGAAATTAAAGAAAAAGAAACAAAAATAGGAGATTAAGATGAAAAGGTTAGTATTATCAATTTTTTTAATCGGGCTTGTATTTGCTTTTGCTTCTTCAAGCTTATCATTAACTAAACCCACTGAGTCATCAGGTTCATGCAATATTAGTTCAGAAAATATTCTACTTGCAGCTTCAGCAAACTGCGCACCTTGGAATCTTCAGCCAAATGGATGTTATGAGAGAGTTTGCTGTTGTGACAAAAATGGGCAGCACTGGTGTGAAAGATGCTGTCCTGACAAAAGCGGTAAATGTGTAGCATACAAAGTTAAGTGTTAAAGATGTTCATGAAAAAAATTTTTTATATTGCATTATTAATTTTAATTTTAGCTTCTACTGTCTATGCATCCCAGTCTGCAATCACAGAATCAGAAGGTTATGCTTGCATGGGTGAAGACAGGACAAAAAGGCAGACTGAAGAGACAGCACTTCAGGATGCTAAAAGAAAGGCAATTGAGCAGGTATCAACTTATATTCAGGCAGAAACTCAGGTTAAAGATTTTGAACTGCAAAAAGACATAGTAAATGCCTATGCAAATGCAAAGGTAAGAATTATTGAGCAGAAAGGTATATGGGACAGTGAACCCCCAAAGGTTGGTGATTGTTACAAAGTAAAGATTAAGGCAGAGGTAATTCCTGATGAGACTGCTATGAAAAAGATATCAGGGGCAGTTTCTCTTGATGACCCTTCAGCACCCCTTAAGGTTCAAATATGGACAGAAAAAAGGGAGTATAAGGCGGGAGAGAAGATAAAGGTTTTTCTAAGAGGAAATAAGCCCTTTTATGCAAGGATTGTTTACAGGCAGGCAGATGGAAGTCTTGTCCAGATTCTTCCCAATCCTTACAGAAAAGATAACTACTTTCAGGGAGGAGTCATCTATGAAATACCTTCAGGTCCTGACAGATTTGAGCTTGAAGTAACACCACCATTTGGTGAAGAGAATGTTATTGTTTATGCAAGCACAGGTGAGCTTGGCAGTGTTGAGCTTGAGGAAGCAGGAGGGGTTTACAAGATAAAGACGAGGCTTGAAGAAGTAGAGAATAAAACAAGAGGTGTTCAGATTGTTCAGAAAGGACAGAGTAAGGCATCAGAGTTTTATGAGACAATGCTTAAAGTGGAAACAAAATAATGTGAAAATTACCTTGAAAACTTTTCTCACTATATATACAATTTAGTGGAGCTCCTTGAGGAGCTTATATAACTCTAAGGAGGTTTTAAAATGAGAAAAAAACTATATCTCATTATTGTCCTGCTTTTTGCATTTTTGGTTGTTGGTTTTGCAGTGGCTCAGAATAAGGATAATTCTACCGCTTTTCAAAAAGTTGACTACTGCCTTGCAATGAATGTTGATGGAAAAATGGAGAACATGATTTCTGCAAAACCCTGCACACCCTCTGGATGGTGGTGCACATCCAGCGGCCAGTGCTGTAGCGGAAGATGCACAAATAATGTATGTGATTAACTAAAAAAGGGCAGGCTCAGTCCTGCCCTTAAAATTGAAATTCAATGAAAAAACTAAAGATTTTGATATATTTAATAATAATTTTTTGCTCTCTTTTAACCGCTTATACTGCTTTTCCCAAAACTCTTATTCTGGAAGGCAGTCTTTACAGTAAGATAAAAGTGACCCAGCAAATGGATTTTGCTGTGCCTCAGTCCCTTGAAACTTTAAGTTTCAGATTCGCTCTTCCGAAGGATTTTTCAAATAAGTTCGTCTCACAGAAAATCTATAATCTTGATATAAAAATTGAACCAAAACCAGAGCAATTTCAAAAAGTAACTGATATTTATGGAAATCATTGGGCAGTTGCAAGCTGGAAAAATCTCACAAAATCGGTAAAAGTGACTGTTACCTTTGAAGCCTCTGTTGGTTCAGAATTAAGAGCAGAAACTTCTACTTCAGAGTTCCCATTAAAAAACATTCCTGAATCTGAAAAATTTTTTCTTAAATCAACAGAACTTGTTCAATCAGAGCATCCTGATATTATAAAGCTTGCCAGAGAACTTACAAAAAATTCTCAGACAGAGTATGAAGCGGTTACGAGAATTCTTAACTGGGTTGTTGACAATGTAAAATACACATACAATCCACCACAGTTTGATGCTTTGTGGACACTTAAAACAGGGAAAGGCAACTGTCAGAACTTTGCTCACATTGCAATCGCACTTCTTAGAGCTTCTGGAATTCCTGCAAGAGTTGTGGGGGGGATAACCCTTAAAGAACAATGGAAGATTCCTCTTGGTAAAAGTTTCCTTGTGCAGAGCATGGGACAAGGAGGACATGCCTGGATAGAGATTTATTTTCCCGATCTTGGATGGTTGAGCTATGATCCTCAGCAGTCAAAGCAGTTTACCTCAACAAGACATATAAAGCAAACCCATGCTCTTGAGTCAGATGAAGTTAATGACACATGGAGGGCTTATCCATATCTGCCTCCATTCAGTGAAACAATTAATGCAAAGTTTATTTCTGACAGTATTCATATATCACCAAAAGCATCTGAAGCCGCACCGAAATCATATCTTTTAAGTAATAAATTAGTTATTAAAAAGGAGATGGTTGAAAAACCTCCTATGCCTGAAAAACCTCTTCCACCACCTGCTCCTTCTTTGCCAAAAGAGAAAGTTTTTGAGTTTGGTAATATGGATTTCCCTAATCTTGTTGAACTTTATCAGGTCTCTGGTGATAGAGCGATAAAAATTCTGGATAAAGAAACCGCAGAGTATGTTACTTCAAGATATATCTATGCTCAAGCATTCAGAATTGATGAATTCTTGGAGATTGAGAAAATATCTCTTGCAATGAGAAAATTTGGTGGGGATGGCACTATTTATATTGATTTGATTTATGATGAAGAAGGGAAACCAGGATTTAAAGGATTCAGATCAAATCCTGTATTTCTTGAAAATATTCAGAGAAAACCAGGTTATTACTGGGTTGACTTTACATTTCCTGATAAAATAAAGATAAACAAAGGAAGATACTGGATTGTTCTTAGATATTCAGGAGATGTAATAATGAACTGGTTTTATATCCCGGGTAATCCTTATGGAGATGTTGACGATACTCGCTCAACTCTTAAAGGTTATAAATGGGAAGATATACTTAATTATGATTTTGTATTCAAAATAAAAGCAAAAAGAAACTAATGTCACCTGTTACAGAAGTTTTTTTAAGACAAATTTACTTTACAGGAATTCAGGCAGTTCCTGCAGTAACAATTTCAGGATTACTTATAGGTTTAATAATAGTTCTTCAGACGGCTTCAATAGCTGGAACAGGCTCAAGTAATATGATTGGTAAAATACTTTTATGGCTGGTTTTAAAAGAAATCGGGCCATTTTTTACAGGACTCATAATTCTTACAAGGAGTGGTTCAGCAATTGCAACAGAACTTGCAACAATGAAACTGGGCAGAGAGATTGAGTATCTTGAGGCGATGGGAATAAAACCTGAAGTTTATTTAATAAAACCACGGCTTTATGGAGTTGTTTGTTCTGCTGTTATTCTGTCTATATATTTTCAGCTTACAGCCATGTTTGGAGGTGTTTTTTTGGCAACCTTAATGAGCGGAATACCTTTTTCAGATTATGCGAACGCAATTGTTTTTCATCTTTCTATTAAAGAAATTGTAATATCTTTTTTAAAATCACTGATTTTTGGCTTTTTAATCTCTTTAATCTGTATATGGCAGGGTCTTTCTGTTATGAAAAGTCCTACGGAGATACCTCAGAGAGCAACAAAAGCTGTCACAGGAAGTCTTTTTTCATTGTTTCTAATTGATGTTATAATTGATGTTATTGCGAAAATTATTGAATGATAAAAGTTATCGGCTTAACTGGTGAATTTATTAATAAACAGATGAACTTTGAAGTTGAAAAAGGTTCAAAAACTGTTTTTATCTTTGAAAAAGATGAACAGGGAAGTGAATTTTTAAAAATAGTTACAGGCATAAAAAGCCCTAATAGAGGAGAAGTAATTTTAATGGGACGAAGACTTAATGAGCTTACAAGAGACGAGCTTTTTGAACTAAGAAAAAAAATCAGTATAGTTTTTAAAACAGGAGGTCTTATAAGTAATTTAAAGACATGGGAAAATCTTATGCTTCCTGCTCTTTATCATAAAATTGCTGATGAGGAAAGTATTACTAAAAGGGGAGTTGAAATTCTAAAAGAACTTGCATTTAAAAGAGAACCAATGTGCAGTATATCCCAACTTACAAAGTTTGAAAAAAGGCTTATCGGGATTGCAAGAGCTTTTTTAATGATGCCTGAGATTATTATTTTTGAGTATCCATTTGATGGGCTTGAAGAATCAGAAAAAAAATGGCTTACTGAAAAGATAGAAAAGTTAAGAGATAAAGCTACTATTCTATATATTCTTGGTTCAGAAAAAGAAGGCTTATTAATTGAGAAAGCAAATATAATTAAAAATGCAGAAAATTAAAGAAACAGATCCGAGATTTGTTTTCCTTAAAGGAAAAATTTTTCTATTTATTGCAATAGCTCTTATTGGAATCATCATTCTTCTTTTTTTTATTGGGAAACAGAGAGGAATGTTTATAAAAACAGAAGATTTTTATTTCATAACAACAAAAGCTACAGGACTTTACAATGGAATGCCTGTTAAGGTTTCAGGTTTTAAGATAGGGAGGCTTAAAAATATGAACTTACAGGATGACGGCACTGTGAAAATTATTCTTTCCATAGAGCAGTCTCATGCAAAATGGTTTAGAGAAGGTTCTGTAGCAGTGCTTACAAAGGAAGGTTTTATAGGTGAGTCTTATATTGAGATATTACCTGGCAAAGGACAACCTCTTAAATCTGGAGAAGCAATAAAGTTTTTTAGACAAGCAGGAATTGAGGAAATAGCAGCAGAGCTGAAAGGAGAGATTTCAGAAATTCTCAAAGGAATAAAAGAGACAATAAATTACGTCAATGAACCACAAGGCAGTGTTAAGAAAAGTCTTGAAAATATTGAAAAAATCTCCAAAAATTTAATAAATACAACTGAAGAACTTAATGCACTTCTTAAAGAGCTTAACAGCAAAACTCCGCAGATAACTCAAAAAACAGAAAAAACTATTGAAGAACTCACAGAACTTATCAAATCTTTACAAAAACTCTCAAAAGAGCTAAATGAAACAGCAACTACAATTAAATCAGCGACAAAAAAGGACATACCAGTTATTATTGAGCAAACAAAAAAAAGTATGCAGGATGCTGATGAGATACTTCAGAGTATAAAAGGACTTTGGCCCATAAGAGAAGGGATTAAAAAACAAGAAATCAAGCCTTTAGAGTCCGATAGTTATGAACCATAAAAAAAGATTACACAAACCAAGACCTGTATCAATTTTGATTAGTCTTATTGCAATCGTCTGTTTAACTCTGATGCATGGATGTTACAAACCTCCTCTGGAACAGCCATATAGAATAAATGAACTTAACAATTTGATTTTACAGGCAAATAAAGCCTTTGAAAAAGGACAATCTGAAAGAGCAGAAAGTTTATATCATGAAGCTCTTAAAAAATCTCGTATAATTCAGGATGATAATGCGACTGTGATAGTTTTAATAAGTCTCTCAAGGCTTTATACCTCAACTGGGCAGATAGAAGAAGCCAAAAAACTTATTGATTCAGCAACTGAGCTTTCTAATAGAGCATTTTTACCTGAAGATACTCTTGAAGAGCTAAATTTTGAGAAAGCAAGAATAGGTTTTCTGCTGAATGAAAATGTTGAACAACTATTGAGAAAACTAAGCTTTTCTAATTTCACCAATATTAGAATAAAATCATTAAATCTTATTGCAAGACTTAAAATCAAACAGCATGAATATGAGGAGGCAGAAAAATTACTCAATCAAGCTCTGATAATAAATCAGAAAACAAATAGAATTGAAGAAGCTAATTCATTAAGACTTCTTGGGCATGTTTATTTAGATAAAGATAACGCATTGGCAGGGCAATATTTCCTGAAAGCACTTGAAATTGATAAAGAACTGGCAATACCAGAAAAAATAGCTCTTGATATGGAGACTCTTGGCATATTCTATAAAAATATGGGTGAAAAACAAAAAGCAAAAGAGTATTTTATAAGAGCACTTGAAATATGGAAAGGGCTTGGCAAAAAAGAGTTTGAAATAAAAGCTGTAAAAGAGATTGAAAGCCTTTAAACATCGGAGGTATTTATGAAAATAGTAATTCTTATTAGTCTATTCATATTATATTTATATTTATCATCACTTGCCTATGGAGCAATTGGAGAGATTGAAAAAATTGATGGAACGGTTCTTTACAGAGAACAAGCAGGTATCCCCTATAAAAAAGCTAAGGCAGGACTTACAATAAACACTGGCTACTGGATAAAAACAGAGCCAAAAAGCTGGACAATTATTAAACTAATTGATGGAAGCAAATTTACTCTTTCTGATAACACAGAACTTGAAATTTCAGAATATTTGCTTGATAAAGGGAAGAAAAATGGAGTTTTTTATGTAGCGCAGGGGAAAATCAGAGCAACTGTGGTAAAAATTACAGGACAGACTACTAACTATAAAGTTAAAACTCCTACAGCAGTAGCAGGTATAAAAGGAACTGAATTTTTAATGCTTGCTAAGGGACAGGCAAATGTATTTTTTGGTAATGAAAATACAGTTTACATAACTGGACATGATACGCCAGAAAAAATCCTTATTCCTGATACCATGATTCAGAATACAAGAGGATTAACACCTGCAGAACCTGTTAAAGTAGAGCATGGTAGTCTTCTTGAGGACGCAAAAAAAGGACTCTCCATGCTTACAGCAGCAGTTCCACCTAAGGAATGGGAAATATCAGGTGCTTTGCCAAATATAATAGCAAGGTGGGATATAAATTACGGGCATTATCTTGCTGACAGCGGCAAATATGAAGAAGCTCTTTATATATTTCAGATAGCTCTTGACCTTAGTGATAAACCAGAGATAAGAGCTGATGCAAGGCTTGAAAGAGGCACTGTATATTCAAGATTTCTTAGAAATCCTGAGGCTGCATTAGCTGAGTATTTGCTTATTCTTGAAGAATATCCTGAGATTCCGCAGAAAGAAACATCGCTTTATCTTACAGGAATGACACTTTATGAACTTGGATTAAAAAAACAGGCAAAACAAAGACTTTATCAATACAAAAAAACTTATCCCGAAGGAAAGTATATAACGAATGTTGAAACAATTATCAGACTTTTAGAGAATGAAAAGTAAGTTATTTATATTTTTCTGTATAGGATTTTGTTCTATACTGGTTGTTATTATTAGTTATTTTTGTAAAATAGACTTTTTAAACTCCATAGATTTGAAACTTAAGGATGTAAGATTTAGATTACGAGGAGATATTGAGCCTGATAAAAGAATAGTAATTGTTGCAATAGATTCAAAAAGTATAGACAGACTTGGAAGATGGCCCTGGGATAGAAAAATTATAGCTAAGCTTATTGAAAATCTTAAAGAAGTCAGAGTCATTGCTCTTGATATTGTTTTTTCAGAACCTTCAAATGCTTATTCTGATAAGCTTCTTTCATATGCTGTAAATAAAAACAATGTAGTTACAGGTTACTATTTTAGAGATGAGGAAACTAAAATTCATCCTCAATCCTACTTAAATCTCATGCACTCAAAAATAAAAATAGTTAAGATATTAGAAGATGTAAAAATTTTACCAGTAAAAGAATTCCCTTATGCTGAACTTAATATCCCATTAATAAAAGCTCAAGCAGGATTTTTCAATATATTTCCTGATGATGATGGAGTTTACAGAAAAATAAATTTGCTTGTTCTTTATAATGGAGAACTCTATCCACATCTATCACTTAAAACATTAGAAAAATTCAAAAATAGTCCTTTGATTGTCGGAATTACTAATTATGGAATAAAAGGTTTGTGGGTAGGTAATGAACTTATACCTGTTGATGAATCAGGGAGACTGACAATCAATTACTATGGTAAAGGTGGTTCATTTCAAACTGTATCAGCTGTTGATATCATAAATGGTAATCTAAAATTGTCATCGGATAATATTGTTTTTATAGGTGCAACCGAGATGGGAATATCTGATATTCGCAATACACCATTTGATCCAGTGATGCCTGGAGTTGAAATATCAGCTACGGTATTATCTAATATTCTCAAACAACAATATTTGATTCACAATGCATGGGTAACACTGCTTGATATTGCATTTATAGCTATCCCTGTTTTATTGCTTTGTTTGTTTCTTACAAAGGCTTCCAAAACTTTAATTTCCTTGTTTATTTTTTCTGGAATTACTTTCTTAACCTATCTAAGTAATTTCTTTATTTTTAAAGCCTATTTTCTTGATCTTTCAATTATTTATCCCTTCATATCCCTTTCTATATGCTATTTAGCATCAGAGGCATACAGGAATTTAATTATTGAGAAAAAAAGCAAATTTATAAAAAAAGCCTTTTCAAGCTACATTGCACCAGAACTTGTAGAAATCATAATTAAAAATCCTGATAAATTAAGGCTTGGAGGCGAAAAAAGAATAATCACAGTAATGTTTTCTGATATAAGAAATTTCACAACCATTTCTGAATCCCTTAATCCTGAGCAGCTTGTTACATTACTTAATAATTATCTTGACCCTATGACAAAAATAGTGCTTAAACATAAAGGAATGCTTGACAAGTACATTGGAGATGCCATAATGGCAGTTTATAATGCACCTGTTGATTTAAAAGAACATGCCAGAGAAGCTGTATTAACAGCCCTTGAAATGCTTAAGGAGCTTAAATCATTGAATGAAAAGTTTGCAATGATGAAATTTCCTCAAATAGGCATTGGTATAGGAATAAATACAGGTGAGGCAATTACAGGAAATATGGGGACAGAAAAAAGATTTGACTATACTGCAATTGGAGACACAGTAAATTTAGCATCAAGACTTGAAGGATTGAATAAGTTTTATGGGACAAAAATAATAATAAGCGAAAGCACCTTTAATGGTATTGTTAATAAAGAACAAATCTTTATAAGAGAGCTTGATTTAATAAGAGTTAAAGGGAAAAAAGAACCTGTAAAAATCTATGAAGTTATGGAAGAAGATTCTCCTTTAATTTCTGTTGTAAAAGATTTTGAGAAAGCATTACATCTGTATAGAAACTGCATGTTCAAAGAAGCCTTAAAAATATTTACCTATATTCATGAAGAATTCAGTGATCAAGTCTCTTCAATTTATGAAGAAAGATGTAAAGATTATATTTTAAATCCTCCTCCTTCAGATTGGGACAGAGTCTATACTGCCCGAGAGAAGTAATCTGATACAATATTATTATGATTGATTTAAATACTGTTCCTTCTTTACCGGGAGTATATCTATTTAAAGACAGTAAAGGAAAGGTTTTGTATGTTGGGAAAGCTAAAAATCTAAGAAACAGGCTTAAAAGTTACTTTCAATCAGATGACCTTGACCCAAGAAAATCAAAAATGGTTAAACTTATTAAAGATTTTTCATATATTGTTACATCAAATGAGTTTGAAGCTCTTGTTCTTGAAGCAAATCTGATAAAGCAACACAAACCTTCATTTAATGTTTTGCTTAGAGATGACAAGAGCTATCCATATCTTAGAATAACAGTTGTAGAGGAATGGCCTAAAATAGATGTTGTTAGAAAACCTAAAAAAGACGGCAATTTATATTTTGGTCCTTATGTTCCTGCTCAGTCTATGTGGGAGGCTTTATCTTTTATCAGAAGAAATTTTCCAATAAGAACATGTAAATACAGACTAAATAAGCCTATACGTCCTTGTGTTCAATATCAAATGAAAAGATGTCCTGCTCCATGTGCTGGATTTATTAGCAGAGAGGATTATATGAAGGGAGTTAATGAGGTTGTATTATTTTTAAAAGGACAAAAAACTGAATTATTGAATATTCTTTATGAAAAAATGCAAAAGCTTTCTCATGAGCTTAAATTTGAAGCAGCAGCAAAGATTAGAGATCAGATTAGAAGACTTGAAAAAATATTCACACAGCAAAGAGTAGTTTCTCAAACGCTTGATGATATGGATGTAATAGGAGTATATATTGAAAATTCTAAAATATCTGTAAATACTTTATTTGTAAGGAATGGATTACTTGTTGGTTCAAATGATTGGACAGTCAAAAAGGCTTTTTATGAAAGTGAAGGAGAGCTTATTCATGCAGTAATTGAAGCTCTTTATTCAAAAGAAGCCCTGATTCCTCCTCCAATCATTGTTTTAGAAAACTTGCCAGAAAGTTTAACAGAAATAAAAGAGTGGTTAAAGGAGAAAAGAGGAGATTTTGTTGAACTCAAAACTCCTTCCTTAGAAGAAGAAAAAGCCCTTCTTGACATGGCATTAAATAATGCAAAAATTCATTTACAATCAAAGATTTCACCTTTGGAAACATCACTTAAAGAATTAAAACAAAGACTAAATCTTTCCGAAATTCCTTCTAAAATCGGAGCTTTTGATGTATCAACCCTTTTTGGTTCTTATTCAGTTGGAAGTTTTGTCTATTGGCAGGATGGCTTCTTTGATAAAAACTTATACAGACACTTGAGAATAAAGGAAATTCAAGGTATTGATGACTACTCAGCAATGAAAGAAATTGTCCACCGAGTAGTTAAGAAATTTAATGCAGAGTTACCAGAACCTGATTTAATATTAATTGATGGAGGCTTGGGACATTTAAATGCTGCAATCAAAGTTATTAATGAATTAAAAGAAAAACTCAATGTTTTCGCAATTGCAAAAGACCCTGATAGACTTATTTTCCCTGATGGAAGAGAGCTTGTTCTTGAAGATAAAAAACCTTCTTCACTTCTGTTAAAAAAAATACGAAACGAAGCCCATAGATTTGCTATATCATATCATAAAAAACTCAGAAAAAAAGCTACCTTTGAATCATTACTTGAAAAAATTCAAGGAATTGGTAAAAAAAGAAGACTTACACTGCTAAAACACTTTGGAAGCATATCAAAGATAAAGGCTGCTACAGTTGAAGAAATAGCATCTCTTCAGGGATTTAATCTTCGGCTTGCAGGAAAAGTGATAGAGGAACTCAATAAGATTTCATAGTGCCATCAATATCAATAATATTTTCTTCAAATGAAATACTTTTACCTGACTTATTTAAAGCCTCTTTAATAATCCACGTAAGTCCAGCACAACAGGGAACTGTCATTCTTAAAACAGTAATTGCTTTAATATTGTTTAGATTAAAAATCTCTGTAAGTTTTTCAATATAAAATTTTGCATCATCAAGTTTTGGGCAGGCAATTATTAATTTTTTATCTTTTAAAATCTCTTTGTGAAAGTTAGGGTATGAAAAAGCAGTGCAATCAGCAGCAATTAGCAAATGAGCATCCTTCAAAAATGATGCATTTACAGAGATGAGCTTAAGTTGAATAGGCCAGTTATTAAGCTTGTGGTTCTTCGCGAAAGAAAGGCATTCACAAGACGGAACTTCCTTGATTTTTATTAATTCAAGATGCTTTTTATTAGCCTCTTCATCAAAGGGTTGTGCTTCTTTTTCAACTATTGTAATTGCTCCTTTTGGACAACTTCCAAGACATGCACCGAGTCCATCGCAATAAATTTCATTAATAAGTTGTGCCTTACCATTAACAATTTGAATTGCTCCTTCTGCACAGGCATTTACACATGCTCCACAGCCATCACATCTGTCTTGATCAATTTGAACTATTGACCTTTTTGTCATCTTTCCTCCTTTAGTATTGATTAGCTTAGTTTTATTTTATCTTGCAAAAACAGAGGAAAACTATGATGGCAATCATATTTTATATCTATGAAGGACTGTGGCGAGAAATTATTTCTTGAGCAAGTTCACTATATGCAATTGTTCCGTAAGCATCTGGTGCATAAAAAATAGCAGGGATTCCATTCATTGAAGCTTCAGATAAAGCTATATTTCTTGGGATATAAGTCTCAAAAATTTTTGAGCGAAAAACTCTTTTTATATCTTCTGCGATAGTCCTGCTTAAGTTAATATGTTTACTAAACATTGTAAGAAGAATTCCCTCAAGTTCCAGAGCTTCATTAAAACTTCCTTTTATTCTCCATAAGAGCTTGATAAATATTCTTAAAGCCTCTAATGCAAACTGTTCACATTGAACAGGAATTATTACAGACTCTGAAGCTACAAGGGCGCAAAGTGTAAGAAAAGAAAATGAAGGAGGACAATCAATAAAAATATAATCAAATTCATCTTTAAAGCTTTCAAGTAAAAATTTTAACCTTTTTTCCCTTTGTTCAGTTTCAAATATTTCAAGTTCTGCCATAAATAAATCTATTCTTGAAGGAATTACATAAAGATTTTCTATTGGCTGGCTCAAAACTTCCTGTAGTGTTGCCTTGCCCGCATAAAGTTCATATAATCCTTTGATTTTTTCTCCATTTTTTCTAATCCCCAAGCCGAATGTAAGGCTTGCTTGAGGGTCTGAATCTATTACAAGAATTTTTCTGCCCTTTACTGCCAAACAGGCTGAGAGATTTATAGCTGTTGTTGTTTTACCTACACCACCTTTTTGACTTGCTATTGCTATAATTTTTCCCATTTATTTCAACATGTTATAAACCTTCATTTTTTCAATAAGTTTATTTCGTGCCTCTTCAAAGGATGCTGAAATTCTATATCCAGCGGCATTCTTATGCCCTCCTCCACCAAATTCTTCTGCAATTTTGCTTACATCCAAATCACCCTTTGAACGAAGACTGACTTTTAGAAAACCTTCTTGAATTTCTCTAAAAAGAGCTGTGATATTAACTTCTTTTAAAATTCTCAAAAACTCTACAAATCTTTCAGTGTCAGACTCCTGGGTGAGAGTTTCATCAAAATCCTTTTTACTTATAAACGATATTGCAATAGGAGGAAATAACTCAATATTGTTCAACATTTTTATAAAAAGTCTGAATCTGTTTTGACTCCATGACTCAAAACTATGTTGATAAATATAGGAAGGTTTTGCTCCGTAGCTTACCAGTTCTGATGCAATTGATAAAACTTCCTTTGTTGTATTTTCAAATTGGAAGTTACCTGTATCAACGATTATTGCTGTATAAAGATTTGTTGCAATCTGTGGTGTGATTTCGCCATTGAATGCTTTAATGAGATAAAAAACCATTATACCTGTTGCTGCCTTTTGTGGGTCAATCCATTTCAAAGAGTTATGGTCTGGAAGGTTAGATTCAACATGATGGTCAATAATCAGCTTTGTACCCGAAAAAGTTTTAATTTTTTCAATAATTTCCTTCTTATAGCTAATTCTTGACAAATTATTACAATCCACCAAAATTAAAATATCAAAAGGCAAACTATTCTCTTTAGCACAATTGCATGAAAAAACTAAATCTTCAACTTTTAGAAGCTCAATATTTTTAATAGAGTCACTTCCTGGAAGAAATTGATACTGCACAGGGATTGGATACTCTGCATAAATTTCTGCTTTTTTATTGAATTGTTCAAGCAGAAACTTTAAAGCGATAGAGGAACCAAAAGCATCTCCATCAGGCGTTGTATGTGTAAGTATTAAAAAAGAATTATTTTTTTTAATAGCATCAATTAAATATTCAGGTGGTCTCAAACCTCCTCCGAAGTCTTCTTTATCTCTTTTAAAAGTTGGTCAATTCTGAATCCACGGTCTATAGATTCATCAAATAAAAACTCAAATGTAGGTATTATTTTAATTCTGAGTCTTTTTGCAATTTCACTTCGCACAAAACCCTTTGCGTCATTTAAAATTTGAAGCGTAAGCTGTCTGTCTTCTGTTTTAAGCACTGAAATAAAAACTTTTGCTATTCGCAAATCATCTGAAAGTTCAACATCAGTTACTGTAATAAAACCGAGTCTTGGGTCTTTTATTTTATGCAAGATTATCTCAGCTACTTCTTCCTTTAAAAGAACTTTGAGCCTTTGTGCCCTTTTATAGGGTTGCATTTTACAGACCTTTCACAGGAACTTTTTCAAGAACATAGTTTTCAAGTATATCGCCTTCTTTTATGTCATTGAAGTTCTCTATGGTTATTCCACATTCATAACCAGCCTGAACTTCTCTTACATCTTCTTTAAATCTTTTTAAAGAACTGATCTTACCTTCATAAACTACAATGTTATCTCTTATTACCCTTACACCGTCGCTTGCTCTTGATATTGTTCCATTTAAAACATAACAGCCTGCAACTGTACCGATTTTGGATATTTTAAATACTGCCCTTACTTCTGCTCTACCTATAACTCTTTCTTTAATTTCTGGTTCAAGCATTCCTTGCAGAGCTTTCTTTACATCGTCAATTACTTCATAAATAATGCTATAAAGCTTTATATCAACTCCAAGTTGTTCTGCCAGGTCCTGAGCCTTTGTTTCTGGACGGACATTAAATCCTATTATTATTGCATTAGCAGTAGCTGCAAGATTTACATCAGACTCTGTTATACCACCAACACCTGTATGTATAACCTTAACTTTAATTTCAGGATGGGTAATATCCTCTACTGCTTTCTTAAGTGCTTCAACAGAACCCTGAACATCACCTTTTATAACTAAATTAAGTTCTTTGACTTCTCCCTCTTTAATTTTTTCATATAAATCCTGAAGTGTCAGCCTTTGCGCCTTTTGCATTTCTGCAAGTCTTTTCTTTTGTGCTCGTGTGTTTGCTATCTGGCGGGCTATCCTTTCATCTTCAACAACTGTGAAACTATCTCCTGCTTGAGGAACTTCTTCAAATCCTACAACTTCAACAGGAGTAGACGGAGGAGCTTCATTAATTCTTTTCCCTGTATCATCAATAATTGCTCTTACTTTGCCATATGTCACTCCTGCAACAAAAGCATCTCCTATCCTTAGAGTTCCATTCTGAACAATTACTGTTGCTACAGGTCCACGTCCTTTATCAAGTCGGGATTCAATGATTGTTCCTCTTGCGGGTTTATTGGGATTTGCCTTAAGCTCCATTATTTCTGCTTGAAGAGCTATCATTTCAAGTAAATTTTCTATTCCTATTCTTTTTTTGGCTGAAATATCAACAAATATATTCTGCCCGCCCCATTCTTCTGGAATAACTCCATAGTCACTGAGCTGAGTCCTTACTCTTTGAGGATTTGCTTCTGGTTTGTCTATCTTGTTTACAGCAACAACTATTGGAACATTAGCTGCTTTCGCATGGTTTATTGCTTCAATCGTCTGTGGCATGACTCCATCATCTGCAGCAACAACCAGAACAACAATATCAGTTACTTTCGCACCTCTCGCTCTTAATGCTGTAAATGCTTCATGCCCTGGAGTGTCAAGAAAAGTAATATCTTTACCTTGAAGTGTTACCTTATATGCACCTATATGTTGTGTAATGCCTCCTGCTTCCTGTTCTGTCACTTTTGTTTTTCTTATTGCATCAAGTAGTGATGTTTTACCATGATCAACATGTCCCATAACAGTTACAATTGGAGGTCTTGGTTGAAGTAATTCTGGAGAATCTTCCACTTCTTCAATAATATCAAGTTCCTGTGTCTGAGAAAATTCTACTTTTATTCCAAAGCTTTCTGCGACAAGCTGAGCTGCATCTATATCAACAGGTTGATTAATTGTTGGCATATAGCCAAGTTCCATAAATTTTTTTATTACATCTGGGACTTTTTGCCCAATAAGTTCGGCAAATTCTTTTACTGTTGTGCCTTCTTCTATCTTAATTGATTTTTTTCTTGGAGCTGTTGATGGTGTTACAGCAGGTTCTTCTTTCTTATTTTTATCCTTAACTTTTTTCTGTTCCTTTATATCAAGCCATTTTTTAGGTTCAAACTTCTTGGGCGGAATTTTTGTAGGTACGGGTTTGGGTTTTATTTTTTCAATTTTTTCAAAGGATATTTCTCTTCTAAATCTGCCAGGTAGCTGAAGCTCTTCTTCTTCCTTTATTTCTTCTTCAATAATCTTAGGTGTTATTGGTTTTTTTTCTTCTAATTCTTTTATTTCTTCAGTCTTTTTTAATTCAACAGGTTTTTCTTCTTTCTCTTTTATTTTTTCTAACTTAGCTTCTTTCTTAAAGTGTTGGATTATCTTGTCAATTTCATCTGGCTCTACCTTAATGTTTGTAGTTCCCTTTTTAAATTGAATATTCCTTATTTTTTCAATAAATTTTACAATCTCTAAGGGTTTTACTCCAAGCTCTCTTGCTAACTCTATACTTCTAACTGCTTTAGTTGACATAAATTGATTCTTCCCTCCTTGTCTCCAAATCAATAAAATGTTATCATAAATAATTAAGTATATGCAAACTGAAGGAGGTTAAAATGGCAAGCTGCTATGTATGTGGTAAGAAAAAAGTGATAGGCAATAATGTAAGTCATGCAAACAACAAAACAAAAAGATATTTTTTCCCAAATCTTCAGAGAATGAAGATTATTACTGAAAGAGGTCCCCAAAGAGTTCATGTTTGCACCAGATGTCTTCGTTCAGGCTTTGTCAAAAAAGCAGTTTAAATATGCAAAGAGTTGGGAAAATTTTACCTTCTTTATTTGGTAATTATGGTATAGAAGATGCCGTACTGCTAAAATTTTTAAGAAAAAGCTGGAATGATATCTTCACTCCTCCTGTATCAGAACATTCTTTTCCTAAGGAGTTGAAAAATGGAACTCTTTTTGTGACTGTTAATTCACATCTATGGCTGACTCAGTTAAAACTGCTAAAGGATGAATTTTTAAAACAACTTCGTTCCTATGGAGTAAAAGACATAGAGTTTCGTTTTGGACGAATTTACAGAAACCAAAAAGAAAAGATAGAAAAAGAAAATGCTATGAGTTTATCCTCAGAGCAGCAAGAGTGGTTGAAAGACATAATGAAAAATATAAAAGACAGCGAAATCAGAATAATAACTGAAAGTTTAATAAAAAAATATCTTCTGTTCACCATGCATATTGGAAGAAGGTAAATAAAGATTAAGGAGCTTATTATGACAGATTTTAATTTTGTTTTTAAGGACTACTCAGAAGAAGAAAGTAAAATTTATGAAAAAGCCATGAAAGAAATTATTCAGAACATTAAAGACGGGATGTCCTTTAGAGAAGCGGTTGATAGTGTTGATGTAAAGGATAATGAATTAAAATCTTTGATAGAAGATGATGCATTAAAGATTCTTATTGCTGAACTCTGTTATGTATCTAAAATACCATTTGAAGAATTGGCAAATATGTTAAAACTTCCACTGGATACAATAAGAACAGCAAATCTTGAAATGCTTGAGGATGTAAATCTGACTCTTAATAATACTTTCAACAAAAAAAGGAGTGGGAATGCTTAAAAGAGTTAGGCTATACTCATTAAGCACTTGCCCCGTATGTAAAAAAGTTAAAGAGTTTTTGAAAAATAATTCTATTGAGACTGAAATAATTGAAGTTGATACTCTTGACAGCGGAGAGCAATGGCTTGCTATGAAAGAGCTAAAAAAAATTAATCCTGATGAGACATTCCCAACATTGGTAGTTGAAACAGCTGTAGTAGGCTTAAATGAAGAAGAACTCAAAAAAATTCTTGAAGTAAAAGATTAATTATGACTCCTGAAAAACTTTATGAAGTTTTGGATAGATATGCTAAGTCAAAAGGTTTGGAATTGAACAAAGATAAAAA
Organism: Thermodesulfovibrio yellowstonii DSM 11347; assembly: GCF_000020985.1. Taxonomy (NCBI): domain Bacteria; kingdom Pseudomonadati; phylum Nitrospirota; class Thermodesulfovibrionia; order Thermodesulfovibrionales; family Thermodesulfovibrionaceae; genus Thermodesulfovibrio; species Thermodesulfovibrio yellowstonii. The sequence continues at coordinate 1,800,328 of NC_011296.1, read as the reverse complement.
TTTTGTTTTTGAACTTTTAAAGGGATTGCTAAAAAATGAAGAACGTTATGGTTATAGGTCATGTCCGTGTAGATTGGCTTCAGGAGATAAACAAAGAGATGCTGATATAATCTGTCCTTGTGTTTACAGTATAGATGATATAAAAGAGTATGGGAGATGTTATTGTGGACTTTATGTAACAGAGGAATACAATCAGGGGAAAATAGAAGAAAGAATTGTCCCTGAAAGAAGAAAAAAATAAAAGATGGAGGTGATTTAATGATTTTCAGTGAATTAATAACACTTAAAGAGCTTAAAGAAGACCCATTTTTCAGAGAACATATGTTATGGGATATGCAACCACAGGAACTTATGTCGCCGAGATGTTTAAAAGAAGGAGATAAGCTTGTTTATAAAGGTTCAATTAAAGGCTATATTCCATATATTGACACCACTGGCAAAAAACCTTTGCTTTTTATAATGAGACATACTGAGATGGATTATGGAGAAACTATAGCAAGAATAGATGAAATTCCAGAGGAAATGCTTATTGAAGCAGTAAATGAAAACAAGGACAAAATATGCTTTGGAATGTGCCCTATTAATGAAAAAATCAAACAGTGGCTCAAAAAAGAGTTGGGAATTTTATAAATCAATAATCTCTTGAAAATTCATTATTGTTAAAAATTCCTCAGATTTTTTAGGGATAGACCGAGAGCTTGAAACTGCTCTTAAAATAGGTAGTTTTATACCTGAAAGTTTAGCTGTATGAAGAATTTCCTCTGTATCATCTACAAAAATTGAATATTCGGGCTCAAAGAAAATCTTTTCTTTGAGCCTTTTCCAAAACTCAAGTTTTTCTTTAGGATATCCCATATCAAATGATGTAAAAACATCGTGAAAATATTTATCAAAACCTGTTTTCTTGAGTTTGAGTTCCATTACTTTATTATGGGCATTTGTTACAAGATAAACTTTTTTGCCATTGGAACTTACATTTCTCAAAAAGTCTTCCGCATCTGGATGAGGATTTATAAGATATGCTACTTCTTGCTTTAGTTGAAATATATTTAATCCTGTTTTTCTTGACCAGAAATCTATGTCTGTCCAATTAAGAGTGCCTTCTTCTGCTTTATACATTGAAAACAGTATTTTCTGAGCCTCTTCAATGCTTATCTGTTCTTTTTCAGCATACTTTTGAGGAACATAATTTCCCCAGAAATAATCATCATAATACTTATCCAGTATTGTTCCATCCATGTCTAAAAAGACTGTCTTTATTTCATTAAAAGGTATCATCTTCTTCTGCTCTGTACCAGGACATATCAATATAAAACTTAGTTTTTTCATAAATTGTACGTAACATATTACTCAACTCAAAGAATATTTCTTCATAAAACTGTAAGTCTTTTAATTCCTCTCCTCCAACCATGTAGGAGTAAACAATTTCATATTCTTCACCTTCAATCAAGTCCTTTCTAAAAAATTCCTTTCTTATTAAAATAATATCTAAATCAGGATATTCATTAACTATTTCTTCAAAAAGCTCTCTTAACTGATTATAGCCCTCAAGAAAAGGGAGATTAATAACCACCTCAACCTCTACCATATTTTCAAAATTTTCAGATTCATCTTCAACTTCATCTTCATCAAAAAGAATAGAAAAGCTTGTTTGATGAGCATTATAAGAAAATGAAACTGTAGCACTTATTGGATAGGGAGGTTTAATTTCAGGCAAAGTCATTGAAAGTCTGCTCTCTTTATTTAATGAATACTGTTCAATCAATGTGGACATCTCATAAACATCCAGATAATTCTTTGCTGCATCCATTATTCTCATCTGTAATTCTTCAAATCTTATCACTATTCCTCCTTATCAGGTTGCCTTTAGTTTATATAACATTATACCATATAACGATATGATTCTTTAAAAAGGAGGATTTGTTATGAAGGCTGGATACTTTATCACAGGAACAGATACAGGAGTTGGAAAAACTATTGTTACATCTGCGATACTTAGAAGCTTTATAAAAAAGGGATTAAAGGTTGGTGCTATGAAAGTTATTGAAACTGGATGCCTTAACAAAGATGGAATATTGCTTCCAAGCGATGGAATGCTTTTAAGGGATATGGCTGAAATGAATGACTCTCTTGATTTAATAACGCCTATAAAGCTTGAAAACCCTCTAAGTCCACTTGTTGCATCAAGAATTGAAGAGATTGAAGTTGATATTGAGAGAATCTTCAGGGCATTTGAAACTCTCCAGAAAAAATATGACTATCTTTTAGTTGAAGGCGTTGGAGGTTTAATGGTTCCTCTTAATAAAGAAGAGAAAAAGAAATCAATGTTTTATTTTGTTAGAGATTTGATTAAAGATATGGGATTACCTGTAATATTAGTAACAAGACCAACACTTGGCACAATTAATCATACTCTTCTTACACTGGAAGCATTAAAAAACAAGAAAATTTCTGTAAAGGGCTATATTATTAACTTTTCTGAGCCTGCAAAAAATGATATTGCTGAAAAAACAAATCCTCAGGTTTTAAAAGAATTAGTTGATGTCCCATGTCTGGGAATACTGCCATATCTAACTGAATTAAATAAAGACAAAATAGGAGAAACAGCTATCAAAAATTTTGATATTGAAGCATTAATCTCCCTGTAAAATTATACAGATTCAGGATAAATAGAAGCAGAATAAATCTTTACAGGATTGTTATTTTCGTCAAGGATTATAATTTTTGGTTTATGCAATGGAATTTCGTTTTCTAAAAGATAACCATAAGAAAAAATAACAATTCTGTCTCCAACTTTAGCTTTTTTAGCAGCAGGACCATTTAATCCAATAGTTCTTGAACCTTTGGCAGCAGGTATGACATAGGTATCAAATCTTTCTCCATTATTCATATTGCTTATCCAGACTCTTTCATAAGGCAATATACCTGCCAGCTCAAGTAGTTCAATATCAACACTTATTGAGCCTTCATAGAATAAATTAGCCTCTGTTACTTTTGCCAAGTGTAGTTTGGCTCTTAAAAAACTTCTTAACATTTTTTACTCAATAATTTTGGGTACTCTAAAAAATTTATCTGTTTGGTCAGGTGCATTTTTTAATGCCTCATCTCTTGAGATAGAGCCTTTAACATTATCATCTCTAAAGACATTCTTTAATTCAATTACATGGGATGTAGGTTCAACTAATGTCGTGTCTATCTCATTTAACTTCTCTATATAGTCAAGTATTCTACTTAGTTGTTCTTGATAAACACCTATCTCCTCTTCATTAAGTTCAAGTCTGCTCAACATTGCAATATGTTTTACTTCTTCTTTTGAAATTTTCATAGTTAGACCCTCTCTAAGTTTACAATTTTTGGCGCTAATTTTTTAATTCCTATACCAGGAAAGTTAACAATAACCTTTAAATCATCTCCTTCTCCATAACAGTCTCTCACAACACCAACACCCCAAGTAGGATGTTTAACCTTACATCCTATTACAAATGGAGGTTTAATTTTAGAAGTTTCTGGTTCTTTTTTATTAGGAGCAAAGGTTGAGTAATCTTTTCTTATACATATACAGTATTCAGGTGGAATATCTTTAATAAAGCTTGATGTCTCCTGTTTTTGAACTTTTGAGTAAAGCTTTCTCTGCTTTACACTTGTAATAAACAGAAGATTTTTAGCTCTTGTCATTCCTACATAAAACAGTCTTCTTTCTTCCTGTAATTCAAAAGGATCTTCAAGTGCTTTAAAGTATGGTAAAATTCCTTCCTCACAGCCTGCTATAAAAACAACAGGAAACTCAAGTCCTTTTGCTGCATGAAGAGTAAGAAGAGAGACATAGTTTTTTTTGTTTTCCCATGTATCTACATTTGAAAAAAGAGCAACTTTGTCAAGAAATTCTCTAACAGGCATTTTTTCAGCAGAAGACAGAAACTCTAAAACATTCTGGATTCTGTCTTCTTCAATTTCTTCAAGATATCCTGTGAAATTCAATATATCTTTGATCATAGAGGCAGCATCTTTATAGTCTTTTTCTGAAAGCTCATCTATCAATGTTACAAAAGATACAAGCTTTTCCTTTAAAGTAGCTGAAACAGTATCTTCCTTTATTATTCTTTTTATTGCCTCAAAGGTTGATATCATATACTTTTTTGCTTCGGATTCAATTTTTGATATTGCTGATGCTCCAATCCCTCTTGGAGGAGTATTGATGATTCTCATAAGACTTACATTGTCTTCTTTATTTAAAATAAAACGCATATAAGCAAGCACATCCTTTATTTCTTTACGATGATAAAAGCTAACTCCACTTATAACCTGATAAGGAATTCCTTCCATTCGCAAAGCTTCTTCTAAAGCTCTTGCCTGAAGAACCAACCTGTAAAGAATAGCAAAATCTTTATATTCATAATCTCCTTTAAGATATAGTTCTTTGATATTCTTTGCTATGTATTTTGCTTCTTCTTCTTCGTTATTTAACTGACAGTAGAAAATTTTTTCTCCCCAATCTCTTTCTGTCCAGAGAATTTTTGGTTTTCTCATTGTATTCCTTGAAATCATCGCAGAGGAAGCGAGAATAATATGTTTTGTAGAACGATAGTTTTGTTCAAGTTTAACTATTTTTGTATCAGGAAAGTCTTTTTCAAAATTTAGTATATTATGGATATTCGCACCTCTGAATTTATAAATACTCTGGTCATCATCACCAACAGCACAGATATTTTTATGATATCTGCAAAGTAACTGTAAAAGCATATACTGAGATTTATTTGTATCCTGAAATTCGTCCACAAGAATATACTTAAATTGCTCAGAATATCGCCTCAGTAAATCTTCATTCTCATTAAATAGTTTTATTACACAGAGGATTAGATCATCAAAATCAAGAGCATTATATCTTTTGAGTTCATTCTGATATCGCATATATATTCTACCGAGTCTTTCTTCAAACTCATAACCTTCAATATTTGAAATATAGTCTTCAGGAGTAATCAAATTTGATTTCAAGTTGCTTATTTTTGTGACAACGCATTTACATAAAGCTTCATGCATGTTTAAGTCTTTTAAAATTCTTTTTATAAGTCCTGCCTGATCATCGTCATCATAGATGATAAAATCTCTTTTATAACCGATGTTGTCAATATGGGCTCTTAAAATCCTGACACAAAGAGAATGAAATGTCCCAATCCATGTATTTTTCCAGTTTCCATTACACATTTTGAAAATTCTTTCTTTCATCTCATCAGCTGCCTTATTCGTAAAAGTTACAGTGAAGATTGACGATGGAAGAAGTCCCTTTGATTTGGTAAGGTAGGCATACTTATAAGTAATGACCCTTGTTTTTCCACTTCCTGCACCTGCGAGTACAAGAAGTGGACCTTCGCAATAAACCACTGCTTCTTGTTGGGCGGGATTCAAATCCCTTAAGGGGAAATCTTTCATGGCTATACCCCTCTAATTTTTATTTTTAAAAATAAACTATTCAACAGTAACACTTTTTGCAAGATTTCTTGGTTGATCCACATCGCACCCCCTTAAAAGAGCTACATGATAAGCAAGTAACTGAAGGGGAATACTGAACAGTACTGTATTAAGATAGCTGTTAATTCCCTCCACATAAATAAATCTGTCTGATAATTTTTTAAGCTTTTCTTCTTTACTGCTTGAAATAGTTATGATAAAACCGTCTCTTGCCTTTATTTCTTCTATATTTGAAATCGTTTTCTCAAGATATAAATCATCAGAAGCAATAAAAACCACGGGAAATCCTTCTTCTACAAGAGCAATGGGTCCGTGTTTCATCTCGCCTGCTGCATAACCTTCAGCATGTATGTATGAGATTTCCTTTAGCTTAAGAGCACCTTCTAAAGCAACAGGATAGTTTACTCCTCTTCCGAGATAGAGAAAGTTTGGTTTTCTATAAACTTCTTTTGCCAGTAACTGAATTTTTTTATCTAACAGTAATGTTTCTTCAGCCATTCTTGGTAAAAGCAGGAGTTCTTCTAATAAATTTTTAATAAAGATTTTTGGGAAAACTCCTTTTGCGATTGAAAGTCCGATACTTAAGATATAAAGTGCAACAATCTGACAAGTAAAAGCCTTTGTAGAGGCAACTCCTATTTCTGGACCAGAATGAGTATAAAATACAGCATCAGCCTCCCTTGATGCTGTACTTCCAAGCACATTACAGATGCTTAATGTTTTCACCCCAAACTTTTTTGCATATCTTAAAGCTGCAAGCGTATCTGCTGTCTCTCCTGACTGGGTTATAGCAACAAATAAAGAGTTTTTTTCAAAAGGTATGTTTCTATATCTAAATTCAGAAGCTATATCTACTTCAACAGGTATCTGCGCTATATTTTCTATTATATATTCTCCGATTAAACAGGCATGGTATGATGTTCCACAGGCAACAAGATAAATTTTTTCTATCCTTCTCATTTCATCTCTTGTTAATCCAAATTCCTCAAAAACTATCTTGCCTTGATCAGACAAAACTCTTCCTCTAATTGTGTCAGACAAGGCTCTTGGCTGTTCATATATCTCTTTTAACATAAAATGCTTAAATCCACCTTTTTCAGCCATAGAAGCTGTCCATGTTATTGTAATAGGTGTTTTTTTCTTTTCTTTGCCTTCTAAATTGTAAACTCTAAAACCTTCTTTATTTAAAACAATCATTTCTCCGTCTTCAAGGAATAATGCTTTGTTACAGTGATTGAGAAAAGCGGGAACATCTGAAGCTATAAATTTTTCGCCATCAGAGATTCCTACAACAAGAGGGCTTTCCATTCTTACTCCAATAAGTTTATCTGGTTCTTTATCATCCATTATAACTATTGCATAAGAACCTCTGAGTCTACTAACAGCTTTTCTAATAGAATCTTCAAGTGATAAATTATTCTCCCTGTATTTTCTTATTAAATGAGCAATAACTTCTGTATCAGTTTGTGAGACAAATTTATAACCCTCTGTCTGTAATTCTTTTTTTATTTCTGCATAATTTTCTATTATTCCATTGTGAACCAATGCAATTGAACCTGAACAATGGGGATGGGCGTTTTCATCTGAAGGTTTTCCATGTGTTGCCCACCTTGTATGTCCAATAGCTATTTTTGATTGTTTTAAGCTATCATCAACCAGAGATTCAAGATTTTTAATTTTACCTTTACACTTTACTGTTTTTATTTTTCCATTTAAAAGGCAAGCTATCCCGGCTGAATCGTATCCTCTGTATTCAAGTTTTTTTAATCCATCAAGGACTATCTGAATAGCATTTTTATCTCCTATATATCCAATTATTCCGCACATTACTGTTTCCTCTTTTTCTTAGCCCAACCTAAAATGTTTTTTTGCGGAGTTCTGCTTATGGCAAGAGAGTCTTCAGGCACTTCTTTTGTAATTGTTGAACCAGCGCCGATATATGCACCTTTACATATTTTTACTGGTGCTACAAGTTGTGTATCGCTGCCTATAAAAACATTGTCTTCTATAATTGTTTTATGCTTTTTCTGTCCGTCATAATTGCATGTAATAGTCCCCGCTCCTATGTTCACATTATTGCCAATTTCAGAGTCACCAATATAGCTCAGATGAGCAGCTTTTGTGCCATCACCAATTGTAGAATTCTTTACTTCAACAAAATTACCAATTCTACATCCTTTGCCGATAATACTATCAGGTCTTAGGTGCGCAAATGGACCTATTTTTGAAGCTGATTTGATATGTGAGTTTTCTATAACTGTGCAATCATTAATCTGAACATTATCCTCAATTATGCTATTTTTTATTCTAACACCTTGACAAATGAGACAATTCTGACCTATTTTTGTATCTCCTTCAAGAAAAACATTGGGATAAATTATTGTATCCTGTCCTATTGTTACAGATGGAGAAATCCATACCAAAGCAGGATCATAGAATGTAATACCTTTTTCCATCCATCCCTTAACAATTCTGTCTCTTAAATATCTCATCGCAAGAGAAAGTTCTGCTCTTGTATTTATTCCTATTAGTTCATTTTCCTCTGCAAGTGGGTAGGCTTCTATGTTAAATCCTTTATTAACAGCTATTTCCACAATATCAGTGAGATAAAATTCGCCTTTATTTGGATTTTGCTTAATTTCTTTAACAAGCTCTGCAACCTCTCTTTTTAAAATATAAATACCGCTATTTGCCTCTGATGATAGCATTAATTCATCTTTGAAATCTGTAATTTCAACAATTTTTTTAATTTTTTGTTCTCCATCTCTCAAAATTCTTCCATAAGAATGCTCTCTTTGTGGATAAAAAGACAGTAATGCCATATCAAGTCCATTTTTATTAAAAAGTTCAATAAAACTATCAAGTGTTTCTTTCCTTAAAAGAGGAGTATCTCCATTGAGAATAAGAATTTTATCGCTGCTCAAATAAGGCAAAGCTGAAAGTAAGGCATGAGCTGTTCCCTTAGGTTCATCCTGAAAAACAATTTTTATGTTATATTTTTCTAAATGTTCAGCCACCTCTTTCAATGAAGGATTTATAACTACAAATGAATTAAAAGGATTTAAACTCTTAGCACAATCTATTACATAATCTATAATTGGCTTTTCCAAGATTCTGTGGAGAACTTTTGGCTTAGAGGACTTCATTCTTGTGCCAAGTCCTGCTGCCAAAATTACCACATCCACTATTTATCACCTCTTATTATTTGGGGTGCAGCTATTCCACCTGAAAGAATTATTTTTATACCTTCCTGAACTGGAATATTAGTGTGAATAACACTTTCAGGTTCAAAGAGCACAACCTCTCCAAGATAAAGATTATTAGTGGGTATATAAACTGCAATAAGTTTTTTCTCCATATCATTTTCCTTTAAAATGCACTCTTTTGTCTGAAATCCAAAAACAAAGCTGTCCTTTCTTGGATACTCTACAATTACAAATTTCTGAAAAGATGTTTTATTTTCAGGAGAAAAAGCATCAATCAACTGCTTTAAGGATGAATAAAGACTTTTAAAAATCGGAATTTTAAGAAAGAGCAATTTTTCAATCTGATCCAAAAGTTTTTTCCCAAATACATTTGTTGATATAACACCAACAACAAATACCAATATTAAAGCTGTCAGAAAACCTAATCCAGCAATATGTCTTCCAAAAATATAATCATAAATTGGTCCCAAAAGCCCATCAATAATTTTAAAAAGTTGAATCAGTATGAAGATGCTTATTGCTACAGGAATTGTTACTATTAGACCTGCAATAAATTTTCTCTTAAAAGTAAGTCTAATAGATGGTTCCATACTATACTTCTGCCTTGCTCATTGCCTCTTCTGGAATATCAAAGTTTGCATAAACATTTTGAACATCATCATGGTCTTCTAATGCATCCATGAGTTTCAGCATTTTTTCTGCATCTTCTCCTTCTATGGAAATATAGTTTTTAGGCAACATAGTTACCTGAGCAAAAGAAACAGGAATCCCTGCTTTCTCTATAATAGTTTTTACCTGATTTAATTGTTCAGGAGATACAATAATTTCATAGTTTTCTTCTTTTGGATCATTTTTTACATCTTCAACTCCTGCTTCTAAAGCAACAGAAATAAGAGTGTCTTCATCTATGGTTTTTTTATCAACAAGGATATATCCTTTTTTCTCAAAAATCCATGAAACACATCCAGACTCTCCAAGACTGCCACCATGTTTTGAAAGAAGATGCCTTATTTCAGAAACAGTTCTGTTTTTATTATCTGTCATTGCTTCAATTAAAATCGCCACTCCACCTGGTCCATAGCCTTCATAAATAACCTCTTCATATGTTGTGCCTGCAAGTTCTCCTGTTCCCTTCATTATTGCTCTTTTTATGTTATCCATTGGCATATTGACTTCTCTTGCTTTTTCAATAGCAACTCTCAATCGGGGATTTTTTTCGGGGTCTCCTCCTCCAAGACGTGCTGCTACAGATATTTCTTTTACAAGTTTTGTAAAAATTTTGCCTTTTTTTGCATCAACCTGAGCTTTTTTATGTTTGATTTGTGCCCATTTGGAATGACCAGCCACATAACCTCCTATAGGATGGAATATTTTTAATAATAATAAGATTTTTTCTGTTATGTCAAATTTTACTGGTTTGTAATAGTGGTTTAAACAAAAATAAAAAAGGAAAGGGCATCTGTAAATGAAGTTATACAGAAAAGTTGATATCATAACTTGAAACCCATTGTTTATGAAAATATAATTTAAGCTCATACAATAGAATTTGCCCAATAAAAAAGTTTATGGTTCTTTTTGATAATATGACCTCAATGAATTTTAAAATAAGATTTTACTTTGGTTTATAGATGAAGTTTTTATTGAAAATTTTTCTCATAAAAAAATTTTTTTATTTGTTCTTGACAAATTTAAGACTTAATGTTATAAAATGGAAGAAACAAAGTAAAAAAGTAGAGGCTGTTCAATTACTGAAGGTCATTCCGAGCACCCTCAATGGGTGCGAGGAATCTCTGAAGATATTGAAAAATCTGGAGATTCCTCGCCTGCGGCTCGGAATGACAGATGGAGGTAATTGAAAAATTTTAGGGCTTGTAATTTATTGAATTTCAATAGGTTACAAGTTTTGAACAGTCTCAAAAGTAAAATAGGAGGCATCAAATGATTGACAGAGAAACTTTAGACAAATTGTTTGGGTTTCATGGTCACAAATGCTGGGCTTCTGCATTAGGGTTCAGGGCTGGACAGATTGCTTTAGAAAACCTGGGAGTAAAGAGAGCAAATGTGAAGGAACTTTTTGTAATTCTTGAGACAGGATATAATCATGGTGCAGGATGTTTTGGAGATGGAGTTCAATTTGCAACAGGCTGCACTGCTGGTAAAGGAAATCTTATTAAAAAACCAAGAGGAAAACTTGCGTTTACATTGATAGACCCTAAGCAGGGTAAACAGATAAGGCTATGTTTTAACCCAAAAATAAGGGAAAAGATTGCAAATTCAACTTTTATGAAAAAAAGAGCAGCAGGGGTTCCTCCAACTGAGATTTCTGAGGAAGAAGTTATGGAAGTAATAAATCTGCTGCTTGAGTCTCCTATGGAAGAGGTGCTTTTAGTTGGAAAAGTGGAAGATTCATATTTTGAAACACCTACTGAAGTTATGGGAATGGGAGTTTGTGATATTTGTGGAGAGATGGTGGCAAGACCTTACCTAAGATTGATTGGAAAAGCACAAGCTTGTGAGGTTGTAGAACTTAAAAAAGTTTGCATTGACTGTTCAGGCTATGAGGAAGGTTTTGAAAAATGACTTATCTTTTAGCTTCTCTTATTACTTTTTTCTTTACAACTGTTCTTACAATAGCAGGGGTTGGAGCTGCTTTTATTCTTATTCCTGTGTTTGTTGCCTTAGGAATTCCTCTTCTTACAGCCATGTCAACAGCTTTATTGCTAAATAGCTTTGCTATGGCTGTTGCATCCTTTTATAATGCACGGGCAGGGCTGATTGTTTATAGAACAGCCTTGCCAATTTTAATAATTGCTTCCTTGCTTTCACCACTTGGTGCGATTACAGCAGAGCATCTTTCAAGAACATTTCTTTTATGGCTTTTTATTGGATTTCTTCTCTTTGCAGGTTCAATGATGTTATGGTATAAACCAAAAAAAAGAGAGATTTCAGACTCTAAAAAATTAATCAGTTATGGTGCGGGAGTTGGTGGATTTGCAGGCTTTATTGGTGGGCTTTTGGGGGTAGGTGGAGGTAATCTAATTGTTCCAGCACTTGTATGGCTTGGATTTGACCCTAAAAAAGCCTCTGCCACAACATCTTTTATTGTTATTTTTTCTTCTTTTGCAGGTTTCTTAGGACATATTTCTCTTGGCAATATTGACCACAATCTCTTAATAGTTTGTGCTATTGCTTCAGTTGCAGGAGCTGTATTGGGAAATTATCTTATGAGAAAAAAGCTTTCTGCGCCGCAGGTAAAAAAGGTTATTGGTATAGTGCTTTATATTATTGCTGCTAAAATGATATGGGATTTAATAAAGTAATGGAACTTTTTGTTTTTTTCAGTCCTTTTTCTCCATTAAACCCTTACATCTCTCACAAAGACCAAAAAACTGAATATCTGACCGTTCAATTGAAAATTTGAATTTTTCTGAAAGAGATTTTTTAAAATCTTTAAGAGGGTCTGCATCTTTATCAGCTTCTGTTTCATAATCAATTATTTTTCCACAGATTCTACAAATGAGGTGATAATGTTCAATACCTTCTTTGCCGGCAACGAATTCGTAGCGAGACCTTCCATCTTTAAAGTCAAATTTCCTTACTATTCCGAGCTCTGTTAAAAGTTCAAGTGTTCTATAAACCGTAGCAAGTCCTATTCCTGGAAGAAGCTTTTTTACTTCAAGAAAGATTTCTTCTGCGCTAAGATGTCCGCCTTTTGATGAAAGTATATCAATAACAGCTTGTCTTGTTTGTGTCCATTTTAATCCACATTCTTTAAATCTTCCTCTGCATCCCCATCCTTGTCCAAAAGGCATAATAAACTCCTAAACAATTATTTTTTCATTATAACGTAACAAGAAATTTTTGGCAATCTATAAAAATTTGAATATTTGATAGCAAGAAAGCCCAAGATTATTGGTAGGTTATATGTCAAGTTTATAAAATTTTTTCTATACAAGAGAATATTATTGTAGGACTTGTGATGCTCTCCTTTGTTTCAGAAATACTTGGGCTTGGTGTTGCTTTTTTAGAAATCCCTTTTAAATGAGGTCTTGTTTTCCAACGATTCGGTCTGACCAAAGCTCAGGCAGCTGCTTATAAGTCGCAATCCCTTTTAAATGAGGTCTTGTTTTCCAACTAACTTCAAAGGAGAAAGACATGAAAAATTTAAGTTTGTCGCAATCCCTTTTAAATGAGGTCTTGTTTTCCAACGGTAGCCTTTGTAACTTACTGATTTTTATGGCTTTTTAGTGCCTTTTTCCGTAACCTCTCTCAGAGAGGGCTAAAATGTAAGTGAATACTTTCAAATTTTTACCACTTTTTAAAGTCTAAAACTTGTCAAAGATCGTTGATACTGTAGCGAAAGCTAATTTAACCTCTAACCTCTCACGAAATTGTAATTTTATACCACAATATATCTCTCTTCGTCAAGAGATATTTTATAACAATAATGAAAAAATTTAATTGACAATTGATAATGATTTTCATTAATATAAATTCAGAATAAATTTAGGGGGTGATAAAATGCCAGGATTTGACAGAACAGGACCTTTTGGGCAGGGTCCAATGACAGGTAGAGGAATGGGCTATTGTGGTGGCGCATCAAGATATATGAATTCTGCATCAGGTAGAAGGTTCGGATTTGGCAGAGGCTTTAGATGCTTAGGTGGATTTAGAAGAAGATTTAGGTGGTTATGGAGAATGCCTTTTTTCGGAGGAGCCTCTTCCAGAGAGGAGGTGGAGTGGCTCAAGGAAGAGGCAGAAATTCTTAAAAGAGAACTTGAGGCTGTACAGAGGCGTTTAAGTGAGATTGAAAAGGAAAAGGCAGAGTAAGCCGGAGGCTTTCCTCCGGTTAATTTTAGGGAGGGATGTGTTATGAAAAAGATAGCAATTTTAGCATGTAAGATGATTAGAGAGCAAAATTTGTGTCCTGCAGATGCAAAATGTTTAGTTGCTCTGTCGCGTAAGGAAGGAGAGTTTGAGCGGTATAAAAATGATGATGTTTCAATTCTTGGTATTATGGATTGTGGAGGCTGTGAAGGTAATAAAACAAGGGCTATTTGTAGTCTCCTTCTTTTTAAAACCCAGCTTGTAGCACTAAAAGAGAACATTGATGTACTTCATATTGGCACATGTATGATGAAGTTCTGTCCAAGGAAAGATGATATTATTGCAGCAGTAAAGGAAAAAGCAGGAATAGAAATAATAGAAGGAACGCATAAATACGCACCACCAACAATTTTTGGTAATTAGGAGGGTAAAGATGAGATTAGCAATAGCAACTGAAAATGGACATGTAGCTCAACATTTTGGAAGATGCCCTGGTTTTACAGTAGTGGATATTGAGAATGGAAAGATTAACAGTAAAAATTTTATTGAAAATCCTGGATATAAAGCACACCAGCCTGGTGCTGTTCCTATGTTTTTAAGGAATCAGAATGTTGATTGTGTTATAGCTGGTGGAATGGGACCAAATGCTGTGATGAACCTTCAGGCTTCAGGCATAAAAGTTATTGTAGGGATAACTGGAAGCATTGATGAAACAATTGAGCAATTTTTAAACGGCTCTCTCAAAGGTGGTGAAAGCCTTTGTGAGCATGGACAACACGAGCATGAAGGTTGCAAACACTAAATTGAAAGGAGAAGAAAATTAAGATGAAGATATGTATTACATCCTCGGGTGAGAATTTGAATTCAGATATTGACCCAAGATTTGGGCGTTGCAATTTTTTTATTTTTTACGATACAGATACAAAACAATATGAGGCGGTAGAAAACTCCTGGAAAGAGGCAAGCGGAGGTGCAGGAATTCAGGCAGCCCAGTTTGTTATTCAGAAAGGTGTAAAAAAAGTTTTTACAGGAAGAGTTGGAGCAAATGCCGAAATGGTTTTGAGGAAAGCTGGCATTGAAATTGTTGAAGCAAGCGGTAAAGTTGATGATATAATTAAAAAATATTGAATCCATAATTTTTTAAAGACTGTTCAATTATTAAAGGTCATTCCAAGCACCCTCAATGGGTGCGAGGAATCTGACCTGGAGGGTCATCCTGAAGCGAAGCCGAAGGGTCGTCTCCTTAAATCAGAAAGAGGAGATTCCTCGCAGACCCTTCGCCGACGGCTCAGGGCTCGCTTCGCTCGGCTCGGAATGACAGATGGAGGTAATTGAAAAATTTTAGAGCTTGTAATTTATTGAATTTCAATAGGTTACAAGTTTTTGAACAGTCTCAATTTTTTAAAAGGAGGAAGACGTAATGGCAGAAGAAAAATCCTGTTCCTGTGAAACAGAAAAAGAACAGAGAAGAAGAGAATTAACACTTAAAGCAAATGTATCAGCAATTAAGAAGAAGATTCTTGTCCTTTCAGGCAAGGGTGGAGTTGGCAAAAGCACAGTATCAACAAATCTTGCTACAGGACTTGCAAAGAAAGGATACCATGTAGGACTTCTTGATATTGATATTCACGGTCCTAATATTCCGAATATGCTTGGTCTACAAGGACATTCTCCTTTAGTAACTGATATGGGGCTTTTCCCTTTAAAAGTTTTTGACAATTTGCAGGTAATTTCTATAGGCTTTTTCCTTGAAGAAAAAGACACACCTGTTGTATGGCGTGGTCCCCTAAAACACAGAATGATTGAGCAGTTTTTAAGTGATGTTCGCTGGGGTGAACTTGACTATCTTGTTGTTGACTCCCCTCCTGGAACAGGAGATGAGATAATATCAATTGTTCAGTTGCTTGACAATGTTGATGGCGCAGTTATTGTTGCAACTCCTCAAGAGGTAGCTCTGGCTGATGTTCGTAGGAGTATAAAATTCTGTAAGGAAGCCTCTATTCCCATAATTGGCATTGTTGAGAATATGAGTGGTTTTGTATGTCCTCATTGTGGCAATACCGTTGAAATATTCAAAACAGGTGGTGCAGAAAAACTGGCTGAAGAATATAAAGTTCCATTTCTTGGTAAAATTCCCGTTGACCCTCAGATAGTCAAAGCAGGAGATGAGGGAAAACCGATGATGATTTATTTCCCTGAAGCTAAACCTGCTCAAGCATTTGCTCAAGTAGTTGAAAAAATAACTGAAAAGCTAAAGGTTTAATATGCTTATTGACATCAGAATACTTTTTGATAACTATGAAGGTGAGTCTGGTTTTCGTTCAGGGTTTGGATATAGCTGTTTTATAAAAAAGGGTTATGGAGGCATTTTATTTGATACAGGAGCTGACAATGAGATTTTAATTCATAATCTCAATAAGGCAGAAATAAAGCCACAGATGATTACAAGAGTGGTTTTATCTCATTGTCATAAAGATCATACACAAGGATTGACAGGCATAGTTAATCTTAAAAAAGATTTCAACATTTATGCAGGTAAATCTTGTGCAGAAACCCTTTTAAATAGGGAAGAACTAAAAAATGTCAATCTTACCTTTGTAAATTCAGAGTGTGTAGAAATAATGAATGGCGTTTATCTTACAGGTGAACTCGGTGAAAACATTAAAGAAATATCTCTCCTTATGGATACAGGTGGAGGACTGGTTGTAATAACAGGCTGTGCTCATGCAGGATTAAAAGAAATTTTTAAAAAAGCTAAAGAGATAATTAATGATAAAATTTTTGCGCTGGTAGGAGGGCTTCATCTAAAAGATAAAAAAGAAGAAGAAATCCATGAGTTAATAGAGTTTCTAAAAAGTGAAGGAGTAAGATACATAGCACCATCCCACTGTACAGGAGACCTTGCAAGAAGGCTCTTTAAAAAGTCTTTCCATTCAGGTTTTATTGAAGCAGGAGCAGGCAGTCGCATCTACATCGGAGGAAGTTGTGAGTATTGATGAGCCTTTTGAGAGTTATGCTACCCAGTATGATGCTTGGTATGACTCTGAAAGAGGGAAGATACTCTATGAAAATGAAAAGAAATGCCTTAAAAAACTCATTAACGACTGCAATGGTAAAGTTCTTGAAGTGGGAGTTGGCACTGGTAGATTTGCTGTGCTTGCTGAAGAGGCATTTGGAGTTGATGTGGCAGAAGCACCTCTTAGGATAGCAAAATTAAGGGGTATAAGAGTTATTAAGGCAAAGGCTGAAGAGTTGCCATTCAGAGACAAGGTATTTTCCTGCGTAATGCTTATTGTAACATTATGTTTTGTTAAAGACCCTCTGCTTGCTTTGAAAGAGGCAAAAAGAGTATTAAAAGAAGAGGGTAAAGTTATTATCGGAGATGTATTTTTAGATTCAGAATGGGGAAAGCTTTATGCGCAAAAAAAGAAAGAAGGACATCTCTTTTACAAGCTTGCAAACTTTTATAGTTTTGAAAATTTCAAAAAAATTGTTAGTTTAGTAGGATTAAAAATAAAAAGAGTTTTTGGAACTCTTAAAAAATCTCCCTTTGATGAGCCATCTCCTGAAGAGTCTGAGGCAATAGCTGATGACATAAGCTCTTACGGCTTTGTCTGTGTAGAACTTACAAAATGATAATTTCAGTTGCGAGCGGGAAAGGTGGAACAGGAAAGACATTTTTTACAGGATGCCTTGCTGTAGCAGTTAAAAACAAGGTGTTGGTTGACTGTGATGTGGATGCTGCAAATCTTCATTTACTGCTTCATCCGGAAATCAAAGAATCCTATGAATTCATAGGTGGAAAGCTCGCTCAAATAGATAAAACAAAATGCATAGAGTGTGGACTATGCAGAGAAAACTGTAAATTTAATGCAATAGGAGAGGATTTTCAGGTTGATGAGCTTTCCTGTGAAGGTTGCACCATATGTAGTTATATATGTCCTCAAGAGGCTATTATTCTTAGAGATAGAGTTTCTGGGCAGTATTTTATCTCAGAGACAAAATATGGAACACTAATTCACGCAAGGCTTGGGATTGCTCAGGAAAACTCGGGAAAACTTGTTACAAAGCTTAGAAAAATTGCTAAGGAGACTGCTGAGATAACGGGTTGCCAATACATAATAATTGATGGACCACCTGGAGTAGGCTGTCCAGTTATGGCTTCAATGACAGGAGTTGACCTTGTTGTTGCAGTTACCGAGCCAACCCTTTCAGGAATGCATGACTTAGGCAGGGTTATTGAACTTGCAAAACATTTTAAAATACCTTTAAAAGTCATAATAAACAAGTTTGACCTCAATCCTCAGATGAGTGAAAACATAGAGGAAGAATTAAATAAATTTGAAATTGAGTTAGCAGGCAGAATACCTTTTTCAGAGGAGATTCTTTATTCCGTAAAAAAAGGGTTTCCATTTCTTGAGTTTTCGCAGGGGAAATTATCTAAGGAAATAGAAAGTTTGATACAAAATATTTTTTCCTAAGTTTTTCTTAAATTTTTGCCCTACACCGAAGAATGCTTTAAAGGGTCTATTTATTTAAAAATTGCCAATTCATTGAAATCAAATTCCCATTTTGCTATTATATTTCAATCCTTTTCAGTAAGTATTGAAATTTTTTGTTGACAATATCTCAAAATTGAGATAAAATTATGAAAAAGAAAATAGAAATAGTTCTACATGAAAAAGTAGAAGAGTTTATATTAAATTTGCAGGAAAGAGACAGAAATAAAATTTTACAGATTTTATGTGTATTAGGAGAACGCAATTTAGAGGTTTCTTCAGAATGGTTAAAGAAAGTAACGGAGAATCTTTGGGAATTGAGGATAAGAAATTGTAGATTATTTTATTCAATTGAGGGTAACACGATGAAAATCTGGCATGGATTTATTAAGAAAACTATGAAAATTCCAAAGAGAGAAATTGAACTGGCTCTGGAAAGAATGAAAAAGGAGGAAATAAGGTGAGAAATTTAAAGGATATTCTAAAAGAGCAATTTAAGGATAAAAAATTCAAAGAGGATTTTTACAGAGGACTTGAAAAGACGAGGATTGCCACTGAAATTGCCTATTATAGAGAAAAAAGGGGGATCACTCAGGTTCAACTTGCCAAAATGCTTGGAACTTCTCAGTCTACAATAGCAAGGCTTGAAGACCCTTTTTATGATAATTACTCCCTTAATACCCTAAGAAAAATAGCAAAAGTCTTAGATTTAGAGCTTGTTGTATCTCTGAGAGAGAAAAACGAGAGGGTGCAAGAAGAGTTTTCTCAAAGAGCTGACAGGAATACTCAACAGAAAATTAATCGCAAAAGTAATAAGAAGAGAGGGGGTAAATCCTTAATCTCTATCCCCTAATTTAACTTCCACCATGTGCACTGAACAGGAAATGCAGGGGTCATAGGCACGAACAAGCATTTCAAGGGAAAGCCTTATTTCTTCAGGAGACTGATTAATTATTTCAGGGACAAGTTTTAGCATGTCAAGCTCTATGTTGTGTGTATTCTGATTTGTTGGAATTATACAGTTTGCGTTTCTGAATATACCTCTTTCATCACACTCATAATGATGAATCAGCAATCCTCTTGGAACTTCTACTGCACCAACGCCTTCTCCAGCCCTTTGAGGTAAAAGACCATGTTCATTGATATCTGGCACAACTACTTCATCGTAGTTAATGCCTTTTTGCCAGAGTGTTTCAATAATTCTTATAGCATCTTCAACACAGTGAACACACTCAACTATCTGGGCAACGGTGTTTAGATAGGGATTTATGCATTTTGGTTTAAGTCCTAAAGTTGCTGCAGCCTCTTTTGCTTTTGGATGAAGTTTCTCATAATTTAGATTAAATCTTGCAAGAGCACCTACTGCATAGGATTCTCTATGCCACTTTGTCCTTTTTGCTGAGGCATAGGGAACTATGAATTCATTTGTCACATTCTTATACTCATACTTGCTTACCCTGTATCCGTCTGTTGAGCCAATATCACCATAAAGAAGTGGATATTCATCTTCATCATTTACAAGTGCGATATATTCTGTATCTCTTTCAAACTCTGGAAACTTTAAATCTTTGAATAGCTCAATAGTTACTTCTATATCTTTCTGAAGTGCTAAGAGTTTTTTGTGCATTTCTTCAAGGTCTATCTCAGAAGGAAGCTTTGTAAATCCACCTATAACTGCTGAGATTGGATGAACATGTCTACCAACAAGTATATCACAGAGTTCATTACAGAGCCTCTTCATTCGCAGAGCCCGTATTACAACATCAGGATGAGACTTTATAAGAGGCACAAAGCTTGGAACTCCGACAAGATCTGGTGCAACAAGAAGATATATGTGAAGAATGTGGCTGTCAAGTTGTTCATAATGTAATAAGAGCTTTCTTAAAAGCACTGTTTGCTCAGTAGGTTTTATTCCTAAAGCATCCTCTGCTGCCTGAATTGATGCAAGTGTGTGTCCGCATGAGCATATTCCGCAAATTCTGCATGTTATATGCGGTGCTTCGTAGATTGAACGACCTCTTAAGAAAGCCTCAAAAAAACGGGGGGATTCAACAATTTCAAGTCTGCAAATCTCAAGCTTTCCATCTTTGACTTCAACTACAATATTTCCGTGTCCTTCAACTCTGGTTAGATAGTTAACGTTGATGCTAATGTTTTGACTCACTGTTTATCTAACTCCTTGCACTTATTATACATTTCTATTTTTTTCATTAAGAAATCTTCAGGGATATTGTATTTCTTTAATACTTCTTTAAATCCTTCAGTGTTTGGATTTATCGTAAGCCCTCTACAACCATAGCAGATATTTCCATTATTTATGCACCAGGAGTTACATCCTGCCTTTGTAACAGGTCCCATACAGGTAAGGCCTCTATCATACATGCATACATTTTCATTTAGTTTGCATTCAACACATACGGGATACTCAGGCACATAATAAGGAATCCCCTGGAGAATGCATTTGAGCACTGAAATAAACTCTGGCTGATATATAGGACAACCATTTATAAAGTAATCAACGGGCACAACCTGATGAACTGCTTTTGTTTGCAGTGTTGGGAAGAATTTATAGGACTCTCCGTAGACATATTTACCGACTTCTTCAAGGGGGAAGGAGTTTTTCATGCCGTTAACACCGCCAATTGTGGCACAGGAACCCAGGGCAACAAGGATTTTGCTGCGCTCTCTAATTTTTTTCACTCTCTCAACAGCATGCTCATCCGTGATGCTCCCTTCTATAAAAGCAACATCAAACTCCCCATCCCACTTCTCTGACATTACTTCTCTGAACTCAACAACCTGAACAATATCAAGAACATCAAGCAGAGGTTCACCAATATTGGCGACCTGAAGCTGGCATCCTTCACAGCAGGCAAAATCAAAAAAAGCAACCTTTGGTTTACTCATTATAGTGCCTCTGCCATATCCATTATTTCTTTAAAGGTAAATACAGGACCATCCTTGCAGCAATAAAGATTCTGTATTTGACATCTACCGCATTTTCCCATACCGCATTTCATATGTCTTTCAAAGGAAAGTAGAATCTGGTCCACCGGTAAACCCTTTGCTAAAAGCTCTTTTATGACAAATTTATACATTACAGGAGGTCCTACTACTGCTGCATAGGTTCTTAAGGGGTCAATATCAACGCCAGGAATAAGAGAGGTAATTAATCCTACATTTCCTTTCCAGTCTGGGTCTGCTCTGTCAACTGTGCAGGCAAAGTGTATATCAAGTCTTTTACCCCATTCTTCAATTTCATCTTCAAAAAGAAGTTCTCCGGGAGTTTTGCATCCAAAAAGTATATGGATTTCTCCGAAATCTCTGCGATTGTCAATGGCATAAAGTATTAATGAGCGCAAGGGTGCAAGACCTAATCCTCCAGCAATTATTAATAAATCATGCCCCTCTATAATTTTGATTGGGAATCCATTGCCATAAGGTCCTCTAACCCCAATAATGTCTCCTACATTTAATTTATGTAGTGAGTTTGTAACTTTACCTACAGCTCTTACACATATTTCAAAATAATGTCTATTTAAAGGAGAAGAACAAATAGAAACAGGAATTTCTCCTATTCCCATCAAAGAAACCATTATAAACTGTCCTGGCTCAAAATCAAGCCATGTGTGGTCTTCAAAGACTAATTTGAAAAGCTTTTCTTTATCTGTTAGAGGTTTTATATCTAAAATCTTTGCTTTTTTTAGATTATAAGGGGAATCTTTTATAACCACTTGCGCCATATTTTTGCCTCTGATTCTCTGATTAGTGAAGTTAAAACTTCTTTAAGATTAATTTTTGCCATGCATGTGCGGGAACATCTACCACAGCCTGTGCAGAAAACCATACCATAGCGGTCAATATGATACCTGAATTTTCTATAAAAACGATGTCTCTGTCTTGCTGAACGTTCTCTGCGAAAATCTATTCCACCTGCAACCTTTGCAAATGGGTCAAGTTGGCAGGAAAACCAGATTCTGTATCTTTCGCCTGCTTTTAAACTTAAATCAACATCTTCTTTAATATCAAAGCAGTAACAGGTAGGACAAACAGCTGTGCAGTTGCCGCAACTTAGACACTTCTGTTCAAGTTCTTTCCATACTGATGCATTAAATGAACGATCAAATAAGTCTGGAAGATATCTTCTTTCTGTTGGAATTTCATTATTAAATTTTTTTAACTTTGTATTTCTCATATTTTTTAGTTCTTCAATCTGTTTTTCAGTAGCTTGTTTAAAAAATCCTGTTTTTTCAATAACATCCATTCCTTTAGAGGAATGAATATGCACTATAAAATAATCATTGAGTTCTGTGAACATCAAATCATATCCTGTGGTAGGTATGTGAGCACCTACAAATGAACAACTTGCATATTCATCGCAGTAATCATTACACTCAATTCCTATAATTGTTATATGTTTTTTTCTGATAAGATAGCCTGTGTCTTTGGGTTTATCTGAAAGAACCATATTAAGGCATTTTATTCCAGCTATATCACAGGTATGAACACCAAAAAGGATTAGGTTTTCATAATCTACAACAGGTTCAATTTGTAAATCTTTATTTATATCAAACTTCAATATCGTTTCTTTCTGTGGCATAAAATATTTTTTAGGTGGAATTATTGTTGGTATATATTTAAGATTTACACTGTTAGCAGATTTTATTTCTTGAAATACGTAATTTTTAAAACCTTTGTGAACAGGAGCAACTACTTTAGATATTGAGATAAGACTATTTATGAAATCGTTGATTTCTGCTTTTTCAATTACTTTATATTGTTCAATTTTCATAAATTAATGTCTCAAAATATAAAGATATGGCATTATACTTTTTTTAAAAATATTTTGTCAATATACGGCAAAAAACTGCCGTATAAAATTTTAATTTTGAAATGAAGGAGAGGCAGAGCCTCTCCTTAAGAAGATTAGCTTAAAAGAATTTTCTGGGCTTCTTCCATATCAGCTTCCATTACATAAGGAATGCCTGTTACTTCAGAGGCTTCTTTTGTAAGTGCAACAATATCATTTCTATCAAGATATTCAATGGAGAATTTTCTTGCACCAGCCATAAGCTGTTTGAGTCCAAGAGTGAGTCTGTCAACGAATGTATACATTGCAATAGCACCCCATGGAAGCTTCTTGAAGGCTTTACCATACTTATTTTTAAGTACTTCCGTGGTAATAAATATTTCTTCTACAGAGTTTCCATATTTTGCTATATCAGCCGGAAGTTTGCCGTCTTCATACCATTTATGGATGTTCTTGCCAACAAAGGCTGGAATCATTAAAGCTCTTCCCATACAGACAGCTTTAAAGTAAGGTGCGCCGAGTGCCAATGCTTTAAAAATGTGGTCTTCAAGAGAGAATCCACCTGCAATTGCAAGGTCTGGCACATATTTTTTCTTTGCTGCAAGCTGTTTTGCAAAATTGTAGGCAATTGCCTGAAGATAAATGGTTGGAATGCCCCACTCATTCATCATTCTCCATGGACTCATGCCTGTTCCACCGCCAGCACCATCAATTGTAACAAGGTCAATTCCTGCATCAGAGGCGAATCTAAGAGCTCTTGCAAGGTCTGTGATTCTGTATGCACCTGTTTTTAAAGAAACAAACTTTGCACCAGCTTTTCTGTAATGTTTTACTGATTTTTCAAAACTTTCGTAGTCTACCATGCCAAGTCTTGAATGTCTTTCAAACTCTTTAAATTCACCAGCTTTGTAAGCTTTCTGCACAACTGGGTCTTCAGGATCTGGCAAGACTATATAGCCTCTTCTTTTAAGTTCAAGAGCTCTTTCAAGGCTTTTAAGTTTAACTTCTCCGCCTATATCTTTTGCTCCCTGCCCCCATTTAAGCTCAATGCATGTTACGCCAAGTTTGTCAATAGCATACTCAGCAGAGGCAAGACGAGTATCTTCAACATTTTGCTGGAGAATTATTTCACCATAACCATCATACCATTCTTTGAAGCATTTTACTCTTCTTTCAAGTTCAGGAGATTTTGTTACTTTACCGTTTTTGTCAAATTCAGCTTTAGGATCCATTCCAACAACATTCTCACCGATAACAACCATAATTCCTGAAATTGCAGCTCCTATTGCTAATCCTTCCCAATTGTCTTTTGCAATATCTGTTGAACCAAGAGCGCCTGTAAATATCGGTATTCGCATCTTAATTTTATAGTTTTTGCCAATTTCTCTTTCAATGTTAACAGCTGGAAATGTTGCTTTGTCAGGGTTAGGTTCAACGCCAACCGCACCAACACATGTTCCCTGAATATTGAGATGAGAATAATCAACAGGATACTTTTTGGTTGCTCCTGCTGTAACTTTTCCAAAAGGTCCGGGATAAACTACTTCTCTTCCTCTAAAAGAGGATTTTCCTATCTCACAAAAGCCAGGACATCCGTCAAGACATACTGCACAGATTCCTGAATAGGGTGCAGGGTCAGATACCCTGTTACGAGTTCCTGTTGCAGAACTTGCATTTGGTTGACCAGGATTTACGCTCATAATAAACCTCCTAAAGTAATAGTAAATTTTGATGAGATTAGTTTAGTATTACTAACTCATTTGGGCAAAAAAATATCCACGATAATTTTTGCCCATTTTAAAAAATTTTGAAAACGAATAATTATCTACTTATAACTAAAAGTTCTGCCTTATCACCTCCTTTATTCTGCCATTGTTCTGGCATGGATTTTTTAATATAAAAAAAGTCTCCTTCTTGGAGACTGTGAATAGAATTATTTATTCTCACAGAGACTTCTCCCTTTATTAAAAATACAATCTCAGGTTCTTTTTTTGTTAAAAAGTGTCCTTTTATAGAAGAATTTGGAGGTATCATAATAAGATAGGCTTGAAAATTTTCATCAGATAAAACTCTATAAATATCTGCAGAGGATATCTTCTGTGGAAGTTTTGCCAATATATCTTTTTTCTTAATGAGAAACTTCTCCTCAGTTTTAGTTTCATTTAATATCTCACTTGCTTTTACTCCAAGGGCATCACAAATCTGCATGAAAGATACAATAGATGGAGCAATTTGGTTATTTTCCATCTGGGAGATGAATCCTGGCGTGAGATTAACTTTTTCTGCGAGTTCCTTCTGACTTATGTTCCTTGAAATTCTTATTTCTCTTAACTTGTTACCAATATCTAAGACAAGTGTTTGTTCAGTTGCTTTAATATGTATTTCGTCGTTGTCAGTTACTTCATACATATGAGGTTTGAAGGCTTCACGATTTTTTCTTCTTGATAGTTTCAATGCTTTAAGGAAAAGACTGTCCTTACGTCTATATAGTTCCAGAACTACTTGAGTTATATGCCTGATATTTGCTTTAAATTTCTGACTGTGGGCATCTCTTTCTACGATCCAATAAGCTACGCTATCAAGATCAAAAAGTCTTGGACACATATATGTAAAAAAGCTATAGGTTAGACTTTCATCTTTAATAAGATTCTGCATTCCTGTAAGACTATCAAAAATATAAGCTGTAGGAGAGGATATCTTGCTTTCAACCATAGTTATTGCATTTGTAAGCTCATCAAGATTGGATGGATTTGAAAGTTTAACAATATGAATTTTCTTGCTTAGTTCTTCATAATTTCTTAAAAAAGTAGCATCATTTTTCCCTTTTCCTGAGGTAAAACTGTCTATTATATGGAATTTTTCATTTATACAGTTGCCAAATTCTTTTAAAAGAGTGGGAACTGATTTGTTAAAACTAATATATACAATATCGTTTGATTCCGCACAAGCAGCTTCAATAAACTTCTTAATAAAGATTTCATAGGAAGTTCCTGCATCAACTTCCCATACAACATTATCACCAGAATAGATATAATCAATAAGATTATCTAATCCACTTATGCCAGAAGATAGTTTTTCCACGGTAAACGGTTGCCTCTTAGAATTAAATTTTAGTAATACTAAATTTTTTTGTCAAGTTTTCGTTTTATTGAGGCTGTTTAATAGGTAAAGTCCATCCATAGGAGTTTCAATGACCCAGAGGAATCTGACCCGAAGGGGCATCTTTTTCCTTTGTCATTCCGATCACCCTCAATGGGTGAGAGGAATCTCTGGACTTAAAGGGTGACTATAGAAAGGAGAAGATTCCTCACTTCGTTCGGAATGAGAAAGTAAAACAAATTAAGCAAAGCATGAAATATTCACAACTGTTTGAAATACAAAAGATGAGTTTTATGACTGTAGTAAGGCAAACTATATTTAAAATATAAGCTTTTAAGAACTTCTGCTATTTTTCAGCAGACTTATTATGGCAAATTTCTTCTTTTGCAATTCTGTCAAGAATCCCATTAATAAAGGCAGCACTTTCTTTTGTGGAGTATTTTTTCGCTATTTCTACTGCTTCATTTATTGTTACCTGATAAGGAATATCTTGACGATATAGTATTTCATAAATTGAAAATCTTAGAATATTTTTGTCAATTGTTATCATCCTTTCTATATTCCATTTATCAGCATACTTTTGAATAATTTTATCAATAATATCAATATGCTCAATTGTCCCTTCTATCAACTGATTTGCAAATGATTTTATATCAGAGTTTTGTTCTTCATAATTTCTTTCCCAGAATTTTTCAATTTCTTCTTGTAAAAAATTATAATTACATATTTTTTGGGTATTTTCATTCATTTCACAAGCATATAAAAATTGTAAAACATATTCTCTTGCTTTTCTTCTTTTCATTGGTTATTTATTACCGTTATATTTTTACGACTATTTTAATTGTCCCATAACCTTTGCCATTTCAATGGCTACCAATGCTGCGTCCCAGCCTTTATTACCTGATTTTGAACCTGCTCTTTCTATTGCTTGTTCAATTGTGTCAGCTGTAATTATTCCAAAAGAAACAGGAATACTGGTTTCTAAGCTGACAAGGGCTATTCCTTTTGATACTTCAGCTGCTATGTAGTCAAAATGAGGAGTTGCGCCTCTAATTAAGGTGCCAAGACAGATAATTGCATGGAATCTACCAGATTGAGCTAATTTTTTCGCAATCAAAGGAATTTCAAATGAACCCGGAACTCTTACAATTTCAATATCCTTTTCTATAGCTCCGTGTCTTATCAAAGCATCAATAGCACCTTCAAGAAGACGTGAAGTAATAAATTCATTAAATCTACTTACAATAATTCCGAACTTTAAACCTTGAGCTTCAAGTTTTCCTTCAATAATTTTCATGTTTTTCCTCCTCCTATGGATAAAATAATTCAAATCTTCTCATTCTAACATTTATTACAAGAGCAATTCCTATAAAGTTAGCAAGAAGAGTTGTGCCACCATAACTCATAAATGGTAAAGGAATTCCTACTACAGGCATAATTCCAAGAGTCATTCCAATATTTATAAAAAAGTATAAAATAAAAATTGAAGTAAAACCTAATGCAAGGAGTTTGCCGAAGTTATTTTTAGCAATTATAGATGTCTGAAAGCATCTTATAAAAAAGGTAAAATAAAGTGATAAAAGTATAAGACAACCTATAAATCCCCATTCTTCTGCAAAAATTGGAAAAATAAAATCCGTATGTCTCTCTGGAAGAAATTTTAAAGGTCCCTGTGTGCCTTCAAGGAATCCTTTGCCAAACAGTCCGCCAGAGCCTACAGTAATTACAGATTGCATAATATTATAACCAATTCCTTTTGGGTCTATATTAGGGTCAATAAAAGCAATTAATCTATTTTTCTGGTATTCCTTTAACCCCTCCCATAGAATTTCCCATAAGAAAAATACTGAAATAATCAATATAGCGAGAATTAGTATCATCAATCTTGTGCGTAATCCTTTGTAAATTATCATTATAAATGTAATTGTAAGGATTAAGATTGCAGTTCCGAGATCAGGCTGTTTAACAATAAGTAAAAAAGGTATTATGCCAAAAATGAGTAATGTTTTTAGGGTATCTTTTATTGATAAAGGAGATTGTTTATCTTCAAGAAATGCTGAAATACTAATTATAAAAATTATTTTAAATATCTCTGATGGCTGGAATGAAAAAAATCCAAGATTTATCCATCTTTTTGCTCCCATTGCTGTTTTACCTGTAAAAAGAACAATAATAAGAAGCAAAATTCCAGTAATGTAAAATATTAACCAGAAATCCTTAAGTTTTATATAATCAAATGTTATAAAAACACATAACGCTATTATAGCTATTATCAGCCATATTAACTGTTTTACATAAAAAGGAGGTTGTTCCCCCTCATCAAGAGGTGGTCTTGTAGCACTATAAATTGTGAGTATGCCAATAATGCATATAAAAAGAACTACTCCTAAGGTAACCCAATCAAAAGAGCTAATCAGCCTTCTGTCAATTTTTAACATTTAATTGCCTTTTTTTAAGAATGTATCCTTCAAGAATATTCTTTGCCACCGGTGCAGCAACTGCTCCTCCGCTTCCTCCATGTTCAACAATAACAGAGAAAGCTATCTCAGGTTTTTCTACAGGAGCAAAACCAATAAACCAAGCATGATGTTCAATATTTTTATATGATACCTTTTCTTTCAATTTTTTGCTAACTACTTGAACTGTTCCTGTTTTCCCACCAAATTTTATCATATAAGAGCGAGCACTTGATGCTGTTCCGTTTGGCTCATTTACAACTCCTGACAATGCATCTTTGATTATTTCAAGGTTTTTAGGATTCAGATTCAGATTCTCTTTATAAGGTTCTGTGCCTCTAATTATATAGGGAGTAATTTTTGTTCCTCCATTTACCATTGTAGCCATAACATTAGCCATCTGTAATGGAGTAACTTTAAGAAATCCCTGTCCTATGGCTGTATTAAATGTATCGCCTAGGAACCATGAAGTTTTTTTTATCTTTTTTTTCCATTCTTCATCAGGAACAAGTCCTGACTTTTCTTCAGAACTAAAACCTGTAGAATTACCTAACCCTAATAAAGTAGCATATTTATATATTTTCCCTATGCCAAGAATTCTGCCAAGTTCATAAAAATAAACATCACAAGATTCTATAAGTGCTCTTATTAAATTTACTGGACCATGTCCTTCTTTTTTCCAGCATCCGAAAGTCCAAGTCCCAAAGCTTATGCCTCCAGTGCAGTTAGCAAGAATTCTATCAGGTGTTACGACTCCTTCTTCAAGCCCTGCAATTGCGGTAATTATTTTGAATGTTGACCCTGGTGCATACAATCCCTGAATTGCTCTATTAAGCAAAGGATTCTGTGAATTATTTATCAACTCATTCCAATAAGTTCCTGAAACCCCTTCAACAAATATGTTCGGATCAAAAGATGGAGAACTTAATAATGATAATATTTCTCCTGTATCAGGTTTCAATGCAACAAAAGCTCCAGCATGACCTTCAAAAGCTTTATAAGCTGCTTCCTGTAAAAGTGCATCAATTGTTAAGTAAATGTCTTCACCTTTTACAGGAGGTGCTTCCTTTATAAGCCTTAGTTCTCTGCCAAGAGCATCAACTTCTATAATTTTTTCTCCAGGTATGCCTATCAGTTTGTCATCAAATATTTTTTCTAATCCAGTTTGTCCAACTAAGAAATAAGAAGGTAAGTTTTGATATTGAGGATTATTTTTTATTTGTTGTTCTGTAATCTTGCCGAGATATCCTAATAAGTGAGCTGTTGCTGGACCAAAGGGGTAATATCTCTTTATTTCTGTCTCTATTATTAATCCAGGTATTTCTGAACGCCTTGCTTCAAGCATGGCGATTTCTTTAAATGTCAGGTCTTCTTTTATTCGGATTGGCATGTAAATGCTTTCAGACTTCTTTTTAAATTTTTTTTGTAAATCTTCTGTGGATATATTTAGAATTTTGGCTAAAAGATTTACATCCACCTTATCTATATATTCAGGAGAAATTAAAGCAGCGAAGGAAGGAATATTTTCAACTAATGGTATACCATTTCTGTCATAAATAATTCCACGTGGAGCAGGAATTTTTATTATTCTAATTCTATTTTGTTCAGCAAGTTTTTTATATTTTTCTGTATTAAGTATCTGAAGTTGCCAGAGTCTTAACAAAATAATGATAAATATTAGAAAAATTATGCCTATGAATATCCGATTTTTAATTTTCATGGTTTTCTCCAGCTTAAAATCAAACCAAAGGGGATATTTAGGAGTCCTTTTATGAAAGATACTTTTAAAAGCATAAAATATCCGATGTTAATATTGAAAAAATATATCATGATAAAACTGTAGATGATTTCATCTATTATAGTAAAAATGCAAATAATAATAGCTTTGAATAGTTCTGTCCAGTGAAAAAAAAGTTGTTTAATCAATAAGATTAATAAATAACCTGTAAGAGTTTTGGATATAATTGCTGGACCGATTACTCCTTGAAATAAATCTTCTATTAATCCAATTGTAATAAAGAATAAGATAGGTAAAAATTCTGAAGGGGCTATTTTTTTTTGTTCTATATCAGGGAAAAAATAGTGTATAACAAAAAGATAGATTAATAAAAATGAAAAATTAAAGTTTATACCATCAATTATAAAAATTTGTTCAACAAAAAAAGTAAAAAATATGAATATGCTCCATTTAAGTATAGATTTCATATCAAGCTTTTAATTATTGCAACGTCTTCAATTTTTGAGTCTGATTGATATGGGATAACTTCTATATTTTGAAAAAATCCTTTTTTCCTTTCAACTTTTCTTATTACACCAACTTTAATGCCTTCTGGAAAGATGCCATCTGTGCCTGAAGTGATTAATATATCTCCAACTACTATGTCTTCTTCTAACGGGATATATTTGAGAACACAAAGATTTGTTCCAGTTCCACTTACTACACCTTCTACTCTGGTTCTTTCAACTCTTACGGACACAGAAAAATTAGGATCAGTTAATGAAAGCACTTCAGAGAAATTTGATGATGTAAATATGATTTTTCCTGCTAATCCATTTAAAGTTATTACAGGCATACCTGCTTTTATTCCCTGATCATATCCTTTATCTATCCAGAAAGTTTTAAGGAATTTATTTGAACCTGTTCTTGTTACCTTTGCTATAGTTATTACTTCCTTTTTCTTTTCTTTTAGATTTAGCAGTCCCTTTAATCTTTTATTTTCTTCAATAAGTTCATAATAAGATTTTTGTTGAAGAATCATCTGATATAATTGTTCTTTTAATTTTTTATTTTCTTCTTTTAAATCTAATACTTCAGAGAAAAAATTTTTTAAATATTGAAAAGGGGATATTAAGTTTGAAAAATCAATTTTAGCAAAACTTATAAGTCCTTTAGCTTGGTAGCTTATAAGAAAAAAAGATGCTAAACATATGACAGCTATAATCAAAATAGTTGTTTTTTTTGTCATCAGTTAACATTAAGGGAAACTCTTCTGAGTAAATCAAGCTTATCAAGCATTGCACCACATCCTTTAACAACTGCTCTAAGAGGGTCATCAGGAATTATTACAGGAACTCCGGTATGTTCTCTTATGAGAATATCAAGACCTCTTAACAAAGCTCCTCCACCAGCCAATACTATTCCTTTATCTGCTATATCAGAAGCAAGCTCAGGGGGGGTATTTTCCAAAGTAACTTTTATTGTGTCAAGAATAATTGAGACAGGTTCCTGCAAAGCTTCTCTGATTTCTTCTTCAGTAATGTTTATAGCTTTTGGTATTCCAGTTATTAAATCTCTACCTTTAATTTCCATTGTTTTGTCAGAGTTTATAGGATAAGCACTGCCGATATTTATTTTTATTAGTTCAGCAGTCCTTTCTCCTATCATAAGATTATATTTTCTTTTGATATAAGCTATTATTGCTTCGTCCATTTTGTCTCCGCCAACTTTTACGGCTTTTGAACATACAATGCCGTCAAGAGAAATTACAGCCACATCCGTGGTTCCACCACCTATATCAACTATCATATTTCCAGAAGGCTCTCCTACAGGAAGTCCTACTCCTATCGCTGCAGCCATAGGTTCTTCTATAAGATATACTTCCCTGGCACCTGACGCAATTGCAGCATCTTTAACAGCTCTCTGTTCAACCTGAGTTATTCCAGAAGGTACTCCAATTATAATCCTTGGGGAAATAAAACATTTTCTATTATGGGCTTTTGTAATGAAATATTTAAGCATTTCTCCAGTGGCGTCAAAATCAGCTATAACACCATCTTTAAGGGGCTTTATTGTTATAATGTTGGCTGGAGTTTTTCCCATCATTTCTTTTGCTTCGCTACCAACAGCAATAACTTTTTTATTATCTCTTCTTACAACCACAACTGATGGTTCATCACATACAATTCCCTTGCCTTTTACATAAACCAATGTATTTGCTGTTCCAAGGTCAATTGCTAAATCATTAGAAAATTTTCCAATTAATTTCTCAAGAAGCACATCATCCTCCTGAACATGAATTTTAGATTATTTTAAAATATTTTAGAGTTATTCTTCTATTACTGAAGTCTTTGCCAGATAATCACCCAATCTTTTATTTTCAGAGTCACCTATAATGATAATAAATTCAAAAGCGAAAATTATGATACAAATTAACCAACCAATGATAGGTATAAGTAAGAAAAATAACGAAAAAGCTATTACTAAATTTCTGACGATAGAATCTCTGAAATCAGCATTACGCTGTCTTTCAATATTAATAACCCGTAAGCGTAGAAATTTTTTCCCAACACTACAGCCTTTAAATAAACCATCACTTATCAATAAATAGAAAATTCCTAAAAATATTCCTGCTTCACGAAAGGTTTTCCAAAGGACGATAACAATAATTAAATCAATTAATTTGGCAATCCCTCTAAAAAAAATAATACTATTTTTGGGCTGATTATTAACCATTTTTATTATTCTATTATTATTTTAAATATTCTATAATATATTAGCACTTGCCTCTTTTTTGTATAAACAATTATGATAGGATACAATAAAATTTATTGATAAAGCAAAAGCATGAATAGAAATTACAGAGGAGGGTAAAATGGGCAATAAAATTTTAAGGGGAAGTTGCTGGCTGTGCTGTAGTATTTTTTTATTGTTTTTTTACTGTATAACATTGGCTCACGGAGAAATTGTTGCTAAACCAGGAACTTTTGATCATTTCCAGATTGATGCTCCAGATGTATTAATAGCTGGTAATGAATATAAAATACTTATTTATGCACTTGATGCCTTTGGTAATCCTGTTAGCATGCCTTCGGATAGCATTAAAGAATATAAGCTAACCATAAAAGGTTCGGCAGTAATATCTCCTTCTCAGGTTAAATCAAATGAAATAACTCAAACAGGTTTTGTAATTAAATTTAAAGATGAGAAAGCAGAAGAGGCAGTAATATCACTTTATGAGGTTAATAGTCCTTTCCCTATAATTGAGAAAAGAATAAAGATTTTGCCAGCAGAAATATCCATACTTAATATAAAAGTTCCACCTTCAGTAAGAGTCGGCAATGATTTTGAAGCATTGATTTCAGGTAATGATAGATTTGGTAATATTGTTTGCAAAGAATTTAATCCAAAAGAGTTGAATCTATTTCTTAAAGGCGATGTTTCTCCACAGATAAAAGACATTCAGTACTTTCCTGATAGTTGCTATGTTAGGGTTAAACTTTTTTCAGAGAAAATTGGAATTTTTCATATTGAAGCAGATTTATTAAATAAAAAAGTTACAGGTAAAAGTGATAAAGTAGAAATTTTAAATGGCACAGTAAGAGCTTTTATTATTAATGCACCTGAAGAAGCTGTGGTGGATGAGCCTTTTGATATAACAATATTAGCAATTGACCAGTTTAATAATTTTGTTAAAGATTTTGCGGCTCAAAGAGAAAAAATAATTATAGAAGCACAGGGTAAGGGATATATTTTCCCCTCTGAATTAACATCTTATGCTTTTTCAGATGGAAAAGCAAAATTGAGCCTTCGTTATGATAGACCTGAAGACATAAAAATAGTAGCTAAGGTTGCCAATGATAACTCAATTAGAGGAGAAAGCAATATTGTAAAAATCGTGCCGCCGAAAGTAAAAAGATTTGAAGTAATTTCTCCTAATACAATTATTGCAGGGCAGAAATTTAAAATAAAAATTGTAGCCTATAATCATCTTGATAAGGTTATGTCAAACTATAATTTATATGGCAATACAGTTATTTTAAAATCATCAGGCTCAGGAACACTTACTCCAAACAAAGTTCCGCCATCAGAATTTGTAAATGGAGTTGCAACAGTAGAGGTAATGTATGATAAAGCAGAAAAATTTGAAATCTTTGCAACATTAGAAGAGAAGGAAATTCCTTCTAAAGAAATCAAAATTAGCGAAGAGAAAAAAGTTGAAAAACCGAAGAAAAAAGTAGTTAAAAAGAAGGAAACAAAAGATAGCAAAGGTAAAAAAAAGATTGTTGCATTAAAAGGTCAAGTTTTAGAGCTTAAAAATATCTCCCTTGTTGAAACAAAGAATGGTTGTGTATTGACTTTATTTATTCCAAATATAGAGAAACAAGGAGGCTATTATCCCAGGACAAAAAAAGTAGGCAGTACTATGTCAGTTATACTGGAAGTATATCCAGTGAGAAATAAATTAGAAACACCTGTAAAGATTGACTCAGAGTTTATAAAAGAGGTCTCTGTATCTGAGGACCAAAATAAAATTTTATTAAATATAGCTCTCAAAAAACCTCTCAAATATCGTCTTTTAAAGAAGAAGGATGAACTCATCGTAGAGTTCAGGAGAGGTTAATGGGTTTTCTTGATAAACTCAAAGAAAAATTAAGCAAGACAAAACAACATATTGTTGAAAAAATAGAAGCAGTAATCCCTATAGGAGGGAAAATAGATGAATCAACCATAGAAGAGATTGAAGAAATTCTTATTTCTTCAGATGTAGGAGTTAAAGCAACAGAAGAAATAACAGGTATACTAAGAAGAAAAATCAAAGAAGGCGGCATTAAAGACGCTTCAGATGTCAAAATAGTTCTTAAGGAAGAGCTTATAAATTTGCTTAAAAACAATACTTCTTTAAATTTGAAAAATACTCCTTCAATTATTCTTGTTGTAGGTGTAAATGGAGTTGGAAAAACAACAACAATAGGAAAACTGGGTTATAAATTTGTTAATGAAGGTAAAAGTGTTGTTTTTGCAGCCGCGGACACATTTAGGGCTGCGGCTATAGAGCAGCTTGAAATTTGGGCAAAAAAAGTAGGAGCGGATATTATTAAGCATAAAAGTGGTGCTGATCCAGCAGCTATTGCTTTTGATGCATTGGAACATGCTAAAGCACAAAACAAAGACATAGTGATTATAGATACAGCAGGAAGACTACATACAAAATCCCCTCTTATGGAAGAACTGAGAAAAATTAACAGGGTACTGAAAAAATCAATTCCTGAAGCACCTCATGAGACTTTACTTATTGTAGATGCTACAACAGGGCAGAATGCTATAAGACAAGCCTCTTTGTTTAATGAAGCTATAGGACTAACTGGTGTTGTTGTTACAAAGCTTGATGGAACAGCAAAAGGTGGGGTTATTTTTGCCATAAAAAAAGAGATAGGAATTCCTATTAAGTTAATCGGAATAGGCGAAGGAATTGATGATTTAAAAGAATTTATTCCACAAGAATTTGTAGAAGCTTTGTTTGATTGAAAATTGCGGGGAGAGGATTTGAACCTCTGACCTTCGGGTTATGAGCCCGACGAGCTACCAGACTGCTCCACCCCGCGAACAATTTTAATATAACTCAAATTTCGGAGAATTGTCAAATCTATATGAAAATAGTTATTGCTTCAAGAAACAGAAAAAAAATAGAAGAGTTAAAAAGAATTTTGCAAGGACTTGAAATTACTATTCTTTCTGTTAATGATTTTCCTGAACTTGAAGAAGTTAAGGAAGATGGATTAACTTTTGATGAAAATGCTTTAAAAAAAGCAAGATATGTTTGTCAACAAACTGGATTGCCTGCTCTTTCTGATGATTCAGGTTTGGAAGTTGAGGCATTAGGAGGCAGACCAGGTGTCAGATCAGCAAGATATGCAGGAGATGAGGCAAGTGATGATGATAACATCAAAAAACTTCTTGAAGAATTAGCAGGAGTTCCTTCAGAAAAGAGAACTGCGCAATTTGTGTGTTGCATTGCGCTGGTTTTTCCGGACGGGAAAGAGTATATCTTCTGGGGATATGTTAGAGGTAAAATCTCAGAGATTCCAAGAGGAACTCAGGGTTTTGGATATGATCCTGTATTTATACCCGAAGGATTTAAAAAAACATTTGCTGAAATGTCCCCCCATGAAAAAGATAAGATAAGTCATCGTAAAGAAGCACTTGACAAATTAAGAGATTTTTTGATAAAATTTGCCCCAATTTATAAGCAAAACTTATTATAAAATTATAAAAATTAAGTTGCTTTTTAACTCATAATAGGTTAAATTATAAACCAAAAGTTTAATTCTAACCCAAAAAGGAGGCTTCAATGAGATTAGTATTCTTGGGTGCTCCAGGAGCAGGCAAAGGTACTCAGGCAAAAAGATTAGTGGAAAAATATGGTATACCTCAGATTTCTACAGGAGATCTTCTCAGGGCAGCAGTTGCAGCAGGAACTCCGCTTGGTAAAGAAGCGAAAGCTTATATGGATAGAGGAGAACTTGTTCCTGACAAAGTTGTTCTTGGAATGGTTAAAGAGAGACTTTCTCAGAATGACTGCAAAAAAGGTTTTATTCTTGATGGTTTTCCAAGAAATGTTGCACAGGCAGAAGCTCTTGATAAAATGCTTTCTGAAATGAATATGCCTTTGGATTTAGCATTGAATCTGGATGTTCCTTTTGATGATCTTATGAAGAGGCTTACAGGAAGAAGAACCTGTAAGTCCTGCGGACAGATGTATAATGTATATTATTCGCCTTCCAAGGTAGAGGGTAAATGTGATAAATGTGGTGGAGAACTTTTCCAGAGAGATGATGATAAAGAAGAAACAATTAGAAAAAGACTTGAAGTCTACAGAGCTCAGACAGAGCCTTTAATTGATTATTATTCAAAAAAAGGAATTCTTAAAAGTGTTTCGGGCACAGGTAGTATAGATGAGATATTTAACAGTATCTGTGCAATCTTAGAAAAAAAGTAAATTAAAGGAGGGAAAGGTATGCCAGATGTAAGAATTAAAACACTGCCACCGCCACATGGTGGGAAGCTTGTTGAGAGGGTTGTCCGTGACCCTGAAATGGCAAGGAAGTTAATGCAAAAATGTTCTGCAGTTTACGACATCAAGCCTACTCTTTTTAAGGGCAATCCTGTAAGAAATGTTTACAGGGAAATTATGTCAGTATGTTATGGTTTCTTCAGTCCTGTTGAAGGTTCCATGACAAAAGCTGATTTGGAGAGTGTTCTTGAAAAAAGAAGACTCACAAGTGGATGGGTATTCCCCTATCCAATTCTTTTTGACATTTCAGAGGAAGACTTTAAAAAACTTGGGGTTGGAGCAGGTGACTGGCTCTTGCTCAGACTTAAGGGTGAACCCTTTGCAATCCTTGAAATTGAAGAGGTTTATGAGATTGCTCCTGGTGAAGTAGCAGTCAGAACTTTTGGAACTCCTGAGCATAATCCTGAGGTTGTTAAAGTTCCATTTGATCAGAAACATACAGGATATAACATTTATTGCTCATTGAATCCAATTATTCTTGCTGGAAAATATACGATAATTAATGAGCCTAAAATAAGACCACCATTTGATAGGTTCTGGTATCCACCAAAGAGATCAAGAGAAGAGTTTGAGAAAAGAGGATGGACAACAGTTATTGCTCACCAGACAAGAAATGTGCCTCATACAGGGCATGAAGCATTAATGAAAAATGCTGCATACATAGGTGATATAGAGCCTTCTCATGGTATTGTTGTTAATGCAATAGTCGGTGCGAAAAGAATTGGTGATTTTCCAGATGAAGCAATTGTAGAAGGTCATGAAATGGTTCATCTTGCTGGCTACATTAAGCCAGAGCGTCATCTTGTAACCTTCACACTCTGGGATATGAGATATGGTAATCCAATAGAGTCTCTCATTCATGCAGTAATCAGACAGAACATGGGAATTTCCTTCCATATGTTTGGAAGAGACCATGCAGCATTGGGTGAGTATTATGATATTTATGCAACTCAAATTCTCTGGTCTAAGGGCATTCCAAGCTTTGGATTTGATGCTCCACCTTATGCAGTTGAAGGTGGATTCTATCTAAGACCACAGAATATTGCTGAATTCTGGTATTGTCCAAAGTGCCTTGAATTCGCATACTCTGCAAATTGTAATCATAAAGGTATTTACTCAAGATATTCAGGAAGCTTCATCAGAGGACTTATAAATGAAGGAGTAACACCACCACCACAGATTTACAGACCTGAGGTTTATAAAGTTGTTGTAAAATGGTGGCAGAAGTTTGGATATCCATTTAATAATGAGAAGTATCTTAAAGAGAGAGAGGAGAGATTAGAAGTTGATCTCCCTCATATGGAACTTCCAGCTCACTTAAAAAAATAAAGGAGGTGAATAATGGCTAAATTTTTTGGCGTAATAATTGATGAGAAAAGATTAGCAGCTATAAAGGGAACCCCCCTTGAAGAAAAAGTTGAACCAATTTTTGGTGGAGCATTAAAGCGTTTGGTTATTGAAGTTCCTGATGAACTTGGACAGAAAGTAATTGAGCAGTTTGGTAAAGCAAGATTTGATGCAAGAGGATTCATTGAAGAAACACCTGCAGCATTCAAAAGATTAGTTTTTAAGAAAATAGTTGAGTTGAAGTCTTTAGGACCTGAAGTTATGGAAAAAGCTGTTGCAGAGATTCCATCAATTAAGGATGATGTTGCAAAGGAAGACAAAGAGCTTCCAGTTCCTGATATTGACATAAGTGATGTGCTGGAATTACAAAAAAATCCAGTGCAAAAACCAGCATAATAAAAACAAAAAAAGGAGGTTAAGCTATGCCAAGTTTTGTAATTCAAGAAAAGTGTGACGGCTGCAAAGCACAGGACAAGACTGCATGTCAGTACATCTGTCCCAATGACCTTATGACCTTAGACAGGGAAAAGATGAAGGCTTTCAACCAGGAGCCAGACCAGTGCTGGGAGTGCTATAACTGTGTAAAAATTTGCCCCCAGCAGGCAATTGAGGTAAGAGGTTATGCAGATTTCTGCCCTCTCGGTGCAAGCGTTATTCCTATGAGAGGTCAGGATGCAATCATGTGGACAATTAAATTCAGAAATGGCTCTATCAAGAGATTCAAATTCCCAATCAGACTTACCCCAGAAGGTTATTGGAATGCAGACAATATCTATGCAGGACTTCCTGATCCTGATTATGGAAAGATTAAAGGACCTGGCTACTTTAACTATGAAGCCAGAAAAGAGTAAAAATAAAGTATAAGGAGGGATAACATGGAAAAAGAGACTTGCACATTTTCATACTGTCAGAGACCTGATGTTGTTGAGGTCGAAACTGATTTTCTAATCATCGGTGGTGGAATGTCTGCTTGCGGTGCTGCATATGAAGCTGCAAGATGGGCAACACCAAAAGGAATTAAGGTAACACTTGTTGACAAAGCAGCAATGGACCGTTCTGGTGCAGTTGCAATGGGTCTTAGTGCTATTAACACCTATATTGGTGAGAACAAAGTTGTTGACTATGTAAAATATGTCCGTGCAGACTTAATGGGAATTATTCGTGAAGACCTTGTTTATGACCTTGGAAGACATGTTGACAATTCTGTTCATCTTTTTGAGGAATGGGGTCTCCCAATTTGGAAAAAGGGAGATGATGGATTTTCTCTTGATGGATTCCAGGCAAGAGATGCTGGAAAACCAGCACTCAAAGATGGTGGAGTGCCATGCCGTTCTGGAAAATGGCAGATAATGATTAATGGTGAATCCTATAAAGTAATAGTTGCTGAGGCTGCAAAAGCTGCCCTTGAATTCAACAGAAAGGCAACAGGACAGGCTCAGAATATTTATGAGAGAGTATTTATAGTAAAACTTCTCAAAGACGCAAAAGAGCCAAATAGAGTAGCAGGTGCTATTGGCTTTAGCGTAAGAGAAAATAAAATATATCTCTTCAAGGCAAAAGCAATTCTTGCAGGCTGCGGAGGCGCAGTTAATGTATTCAGACCAAGATCAAGCAGAGAAGGTCAGGGTAGAGCATGGTATCCAGTATGGAACTCTGGTTCTGGATACTATCTCGGAATGACCGTTGGTGCTGAGATGACAATGATGGAGAACAGATTTGTTCCTGCAAGATTTAAGGATGGATACGGTCCTGTTGGTGCATGGTTCCTCTTCTTTAAAGCAAAAGCAACAAATGCTCTTGGAGAGGATTATTGTGCAAAAGATATCCCTGAATTTAAAGAAGCAGTCCAGAAGTATGGTAAATGGGCAGAGGCTCTTGGAACAGCTATCAGAAACCATCTTATGATGCAGAGCATGAAACAGGGTAAAGGACCAATCCTTATGAATACCCATACTGCAATGCAGGAACTTGCAAAACAGATGGATGCCAAGAGACTCAAACACCTTGAAGCAGAAGCATGGGAAGACTTCCTTGATATGTGTATTGGTCAGGCAGGCCTGTGGGCAGCTCAAAATGTAGAACCTGATAAAGTACCATCTGAGATTATGCCAACAGAGCCTTATCTTCTTGGTTCACATGCTGGTTGCGCAGGCTTCTGGGTAAGCGGACCTGGAGACATTCCTGGAACACCAGCTGAGTGGTTCTGGGGCTACAACAGAATGAGCACAGTAAAAGGCTTGTTCATGTCTGGTGATATTGTTGGAGCATCAGGACACAAATTCTCCTCTGGTTCACATGCAGAGGGTAGAATTGCTGCAAAAGCAGCAATTGCATTTATTCTTGATAACTCAGGATATACACCAACAATAGCAGAAGATATTAATGCTCTTGCAGCAGAACTTTATCTGCCATTTGAGCTTTATGAAAAATACAAGACCTATTCCACTGATCCAAAGGTCAATCCATACTACATCAAACCTGACATGTATCAGGCAAGACTTCAGAAAATTGCTGACGAATACTTCGGTGGATGTGGAACATGGTATATGACCTCAAAAACAATGATAGAGGAAGGTCTTAATAAGCTGCAACTTCTCAAAGAAGATGCTTCAAGACTTGCAGCAGCAAATCTCCATGAACTTCTCCGTTGTTGGGAGAATGTTCACAGAACACTCTCACTTGAGGCTCATGCAAGACACATTCTCTTTAGAGAAGAATCCCGTTATCCTGGCTACTACTACAGAGGTGATTTTGATTTTGTTGATGACAATAACTGGCGTGCATTTGTCAATTCAGTTTATGATCCAGCAACAGATACATTTACTCTTAAGAAAGTTCCATACGTTCAGATATTCCCAGACTAATACAGTTGAGTTAGGGAGGGGGATTTCCCCTCCCTTTAATTTTAAACAATTGAAAACACATGATAATAAAAATTCGTAATGCAGTTAAAACTGTATTACGAATTTTTATGTTTAAGAATCAAATAAAGGAGGCTGAGTATGAGTGCTGAAACAAATCGCATCTTGGTAATTGGTGGCGGGTTCAGTGGTTTAACTGCTGGCATAGAGGCTGCCGAGACAGGTGCTGAAGTTATTATAGTTGAAAAAAATCCTTATCTCGGCGGAAGAGTTGCCCAGTTAAATAAATATTTCCCGAAAATATGCCCACCATTATGCGGACTTGAGATTAATTTCCGTCGTATCAAAGTAAATCCTTCAGTTACATTTTATACAATGGCTGAAGTAGAATCTATTTCTGGTAACCCTGGTGACTATACTGTAAAAATTAAACTTAATCCAAGATATGTGAATGAAAACTGTACAGCATGTAATGCATGTGCAGAAGTCTGTCCTGTTGAAAAAGATAGTGATTTTAATTTTGGTTTAAACAAAACAAAGGCTATCTATCTTCCTTTTGAACAATCATTTCCTTTAAGATATGTTGTTGATAGAACAGCTTGTCCAAAAGATTGTCCTGCTCCATGTGTTGAAGCCTGCAAATATAATGCTATTGATTTAAATATGCAACCTGAAACAATAGAAGTTAAGGTTGATTCTATTGTTGTTGCTACAGGCTGGAAACCCTATGATG
The DNA here is from genome assembly GCF_000020985.1 of Thermodesulfovibrio yellowstonii DSM 11347. Lineage (NCBI taxonomy): Bacteria > Pseudomonadati > Nitrospirota > Thermodesulfovibrionia > Thermodesulfovibrionales > Thermodesulfovibrionaceae > Thermodesulfovibrio > Thermodesulfovibrio yellowstonii. Next base: position 1,758,232 of record NC_011296.1, on the reverse strand, counting down.
CTACAAAGATAGATAATCTTAATTTTGGAAAGGTTAAAAATGTAATAACAAATATGATGCTTGAAAGACTTGCATCTAAAAATGGACCTACTGGAGGACAAATTTTAAGACCTTCTGATGGAAAACCTGTTGAAAAAATAGCCTTTGTTCAGTGTGCTGGTAGTAGAGATGAAAATCATCTGCCTTTCTGTTCCTATATCTGTTGTCTTGCCTCTTTAAAACATACTCTTTATATTAAAGAGCAGAATCCTGACGCAGAGGTGAATATCTTTTATATTGACATAAGAACACCTGGTAGATATGAGAAATTTTTCAATCAGGTTAAAGAACAATCTGGGGTTAATCTTATTAAAGGTAAGGTGGCTGCAGTTGAACAGGATAAGGATTCAGATGATGTTATTGTAACTGCAGAAGATATGCTGAATGGAGAAAAGATAAGAAAGAAAGTAGATATGGTAGTTCTTGCCACAGGGATGCAGCCAGAGGGCATTGAAATAAAAGTTCCGGGGCTTAAATATGCAATAGATGGCTTTGTGGTTGATGCTGAAGGTATATACTCTGCAGGTTGTGCAAAAGCTCCAATGGATGTGGCAGGTTGTGGAAAGGATGCAACATCTGCTGCCCTCAAGGCAATTCAGACTGGAGTAAGGAGGTAATTATGGAAAAGAAAATAGGTCTATATATCTGCAAAGGCTGTGGTATAGGAGAAGCAGTTGATGTTGAAAAAATTCAAAACATAGGTAAAAATGCTTTGAGAGTTCCTGTTGTACAGGTACATGATGTTTTTTGTAGCCGTGAAGGTATTGATTTAATAAAAAAAGATATTGCTGAGCAGGGTGTAAACTCCATAGTAATTGCTGGCTGTTCTCCAAGAGTTAAAACTTATGAGTTTAGTTTCCCCGGTTGTTTTGTTGAGAGAGTTCCATTAAGAGAGCTTGCTGTATGGACAATTGAAGCTCCAGAAGAAAAACAGCTTGCCGCTGAAGATTATATCAAAATGGGAGTTATTAAAGCTCAAAAAGGAGAAATTCCAGAGCCTTATATTATTGAGACTGTTAAATCAATACTCGTTGTTGGCGGCGGAATTTCTGGGATGACAGCTGCTACAGAGGCAGCAAAAGCAGGATATGATGTTGTTCTTGTTGAGAAGGAGTCTGAACTTGGCGGATTTGCAAGAAAACTTTACAAAAGAGTGCCAACTGATGATTATACAAAAGGAGTTCTTGGTGACGTCAATCTTGAGCCGCTTATAAATGAAGTTACATCAAATCCAAAAATTAAGGTTTATACCTCCTCAAAGATTGAAAAGATTGATGGGCAACCAGGAGATTTTGATGTAACAATATCTAAAAATGGCTCCACTGAAACTATAAAAATAGGTGCAATAATTCAGGCAACTGGATGGAAGCCATACGATGCTAAGAAACTTACAAAGAAATATGGATATGGTAAATTCAAGGATGTGGTAACAAACTTTGAGTTTGAAGAACTTGCAAAGAAGAATAAAGGAGTAATTAAGAGACCCTCTGATGAAAGAGTGGTTAAAACAGTTTTATTTGTTCAGTGTGCTGGGCAGAGGGATCCTGAGCATATTCCTTACTGTTCAGGAATGTGTTGCGCAACAACTCTTAAGCAGGCAAGATATGTAACAGACGGTAATTCAGATGCTACAGCAATGGTTATTTACAAGGATATAAGAACACCTGGAAAACTTGAATATTACTATAAGGAAGCTCAGAACACCCCAGGAGTCATGCTTGCAAAAGGAGAGGTTACAGGGATAAGAGAAGAATACGACAAATTAGTGGTTACTGTAGAGGATTCTCTTCTTGGAGATAAAGCAGAAATAGAAGCAGAGATGGTTGTTCTTGCAACAGGAATGGTTCCAACAACAAAAGAGCCACAGGATTATCTCATAGGACTTGCAGAGGCAGCTGCGAAAGGAGATGAAGCAAAGGCAAAATACATTGAAACAACTAAAAAGCCAGAGTTTATTCTTAACTTGGGATATCGCCAAGGTCCTGAACTTCCTTTTTTGGAAGGAGGATTTGGCTTTGTTGATTCCAACTTTATCTGTTTCCAATATGAAACCCGCAGAACAGGTATATATGCAGTTGGACCAGTTCGTCAACCTATGAACATGACTGAGGCACAGGAAGATGCAAAGGGTGCTGCATTGAAGGCAATTCAGTGTGTGGAGCATGTCGCAAAGGGAATAGCAGTTCATCCAAGAGCGTGGGATACTTCATTCCCTGAGCCAAATCTTACAAAGTGCACAGCCTGTAAGCGTTGTACAGAAGAGTGCCCATTTGGTGCAATTGATGAGGATGAAAAAGGTGTTCCATTTTACAAGCCTAATAGATGCCGTAGATGCGGAACATGTATGGGTGCATGCCCAGAGAGAATCGTTTCCTTTAAAGACTATAGTGTTGACATGATTGGAACAATGCTAAAGAATGTTTCAGTTCCAAGCGAGGATGATAGACCTCGTATTATAGTGCTTTGTTGCGAAAATGACGCATTCCCAGCAACAGAGACAGCAGCGCTTCATAGACTTAAGCTTGATCCTGCATTAAGATTTATCCAGCTTAGATGTCTTGGTTCTATGAATCTTGTCTGGATCGCAGACGCTTTATCAAAAGGAGTTGATGGAATGCTCCTTCTTGGATGTAAGTTCGGTGAAAATTATCAATGTCATTTTGCTAAAGGAAGCGAGCTTGCAAAATACAGACTTGGTAAGGTTCAGGAAACTCTTGATAGGCTTCAGCTTGAATCAGACAGAGTGCAGATGTATGAAGTGGCAATTGATGAGTACTGGAGAATTCCATCAATAATAGATGAGTTTATGGAGAAAATCAGACAAATCGGTCCAAATCCATTTAAGGGCTTCTAAGGAGGGAAGACATGGACAAACCAGTAAAACCAGATTTGAATTTTGCAAAAGAGATTATAAAAGCAGGCGGAGAGTCATTGAAAAAATGTTATCAATGCTCTACTTGCACTGTCGTATGCCCGCTTTCACCTGACAAAGCACCTTTTCCCAGAAAAGAGATGCTTTATGCCCAATGGGGAATTAAAGAGAAGCTTTTCCAGAATCCTGATATATGGCTATGCCACCACTGTGGAGACTGTACTGCATACTGTCCCAGAGGAGCAAAACCTGGTGAAGTTTTAGGTGCTGTTAGAAAATTGATGATACAAAACTATTCGCCACCGAGCTTTCTTGCTAAATGGGTATCAGACCCAAAATATCTACTTCTTATATTTCTGATTCCGCTTTTACTTTTTCTTGGAGAGATGGCTATTCTTGGATACTTTAGTGGAACTGAGATTCCCAGGGGTGAGAATGGTGAGATTTCTTACGTAGCATTTTTGCCTGCTGTTCCATGGATAGATGTTCCATTTATGGCATTAGCAGCATTTGCAATAATCTGTTTCTACAATGGAGTTAAACGATACTGGCTTGATCTTGCATCTGTAGCAGAGGTTAAACGTAAGGATATATATGGCTGTATATATGAAACTATAAAAGACGTATTGTTGCACAAAAAATTTCAACTCTGCGGTGTAAATAAAGGTAGATATACAGCTCACATTCTTGTTCTTTATGCTTTTATCGGACTGGCGATAACAACAGGTATAGCTGCTTTCTATGAATGGGTTCTGAGATGGGAGTCTCCATATCCACAAACAAATATTGTAAAAATTATAGGCAATATTAGCGGAATAGCTCTTATTATTGGAATGTTTCTGGTTATCGTCAACAGAAGTAAAAATGCTGTAAAACAGGGTATGGGAAGCTATTTTGACTGGTTATTGATTACTATAATTGCAGGAGTAGGAGTTACAGGATTTCTTGCAGAAATTTTGAGACTTGCTGAAGCGGAAACTCTTGGATATGCATCCTACATTGCTCATCTTGTATTTGTATTTGCTCTCTTTGCATATGCTCCTCATTCAAAGATGGCTCATATGGTTTACAGAGCTACAGCAATGGTTTTTGCAAAGGCTTCTTTAAGAGAAGAAGCTATTAAACAAGAAGAAGCTGCTTAATTGATTTAAAGTAGGGGCGGGGTTATCCGCCCTTTTTATTTTTCAATGTAAATTTCTTTTTCACTTATAGGACCAAGAATTGTTATTGAGAAATTTTTCTCCTTTAAAATGGAAGCTATATTTTTCAGTTCTTTAAATGAGACTGTTTCAATTTGTTTTATTTGCTGTTCAATGCTGTAAGACTCTTCAAGATACAATTCCTGATATGCTAAATTATGCATAATAGAGCTTGGTGATTCAGAAGAAAAAAGAATTTGAGATATAACTTGAGTTTTTGCTCTATCCATTTCTTCTTTTTTTAAGTTTTCAGGAATCTGTTTTAGTATTTTAAAGATTGTTTCAATTATTTTATTTATTTTCTTACGGTCACAAGCTGTATAAATACCAAATACACCTGCATCATAATAGAATGAAGTAAAAGAATAAATATTGTAGACCCACCCTTGTTTTTCTCTTATTTCCTGAAATAGTCTTGAACTAACACTTCCGCCAATAATGCAGTTAAGTAGGGTTAAAGCATGCCTGTAAGGACTTTTAAAGGGGAAAGTATCAAATCCTATGCACAGATGGATTTCATTTAAATCCTTCTCATGTACCTTAAGACAAGAAGAGAAATTTGCATTATTAATTACTGGAGATTTATTAGAAGTTTTAGCTGTAATATTTTTTTCAAGACATTCAATTAATTTTTTTTCTTCAAAATTTCCAGCACAGCTTATTATACAGTTGTTTATTCCATAGAAATTGTTATAACAGTCAATGATATCTTTTCTGGTTATTTCTGATACTGTGGACTCTTTACCAAGAATTGGTTGTCCTAAGCCATCAGGAAATGAGTTTTCCATAAAAAGATCATGAATCAATTCATCAGGAGTATCATTTATTGTTCTGATTTCATCAAGTATAACTGAACGTTCTTTTTCTATTTCCTGTTCAGGAAATAGAGGGTTTGAATAAATGTCTCCAATTAGTTCTATAGCTTTGCATATAGATGAATCAAGGACTTTTATATATAGCGCTGTAAATTCTCTTGATGTAAAAGCATTTATATCTCCACCCATGCTGTCAATTTCAAAAGATATGTCCCGAGCATTTCTCTTTGAAGTTCCCTGAAAGAAGAGATGTTCTATAAAATGTGATAATCCATTTTTTGAAGAACTTTCATGCCTGGCTCCATGCTTTATCCATATACCAAGAACAAAAGACCTGTAATAATTCATTTTATTCATTATTACAGGGAGGTTTGAGGAAAGATAAGTTTTTTTTATCATCAGAATTATGTTTTTGTGGCAGTTCTGTTTTCTATTTCTCGGAGTGCTTCTTTTCTACTGAGACGAACTCTTCCGAGTTCATCAATTTCAATTACTTTAACAGGAATTTGTTCTCCTGTTTTTAATACCTCTGATACTTTTTGAATCCTTTTATCAGCAATTTGGGATATATGTAGTAATCCTTCAACTCCTGGCATGATTTCAACAAATGCCCCGAAGTCTACTATTCTTGTTACCTTACCCATATAGATTCTTCCGAGTTCAGCTTCTTGAGTGATTCCTTTGATAATTTCAATTGCTTTTTGTGCAGCAGATTCATTAGAAGAAGCTATTTTAACAATTCCTTCTTTGTCTTCAATATCTATTTTAACTCCTGTTTCTTCTATAATTCCTTTAATTACCTTACCACCTGTCCCAATAATATCTCTAATTTTTTCAGGTTTAACCTGTATTTTGTATATTCTTGGAGCATATAAAGAAAGCTCTTTTTTAGGTTCAGAAATAGTTTCAGCCATTTTTTTAAGTATGAATAATCTTGCCTGTTTTGCTTGTTTAAGAGCTTTTTTAAATATTTCATAACTGATTCCAGAGATTTTTACATCCATCTGGAAGGCTGTTATACCTTTTTCAGTTCCTGCTACTTTGAAATCCATGTCACCATAATGGTCTTCCATTCCGAGAATATCAGTAAGCACAACAGTTTTGTCTCCCTCTTTGATAAGCCCCATCGCAACTCCTGCAACAGGTGCTTTTATAGGAACTCCAGCGTCCATGAGAGAAAGAGTTGCTCCGCATACAGTTGCCATTGATGATGAACCATTTGATTCAAGAATATCTGATACAACTCTTATTGTATACGGGAATTCATCCTTAGAAGGAATTACATAGCTCAATGCTCTTTCTGCAAGATAACCATGCCCAATTTCTCTTCTTCCTGGTGCCCGTAAAGGTTTAACTTCTCCAACACTGAAAGGTAAAAAGTTGTAATGTAGCATAAAGGTTTTAAATATTTCTCCTTCAAGAGAATCAACTTTTTGTTCATCTTCTGATGTACCAAGAGTAGTTGCAACAAGAGCTTGAGTTTCTCCTCTTGTGAATAAAGCAGAACCATGAACTCTTGGCAAGATTCCAATCATGCATGTAATAGGTCTTATTTCATCGGACTTTCTGCCGTCCGCTCTTATCCCTTTTTTTACAATTGACTCACGCATAAATTTTTTGATTACTTTATCAAAAGCATTAGTGATTTCTAATGATATATCTTTGTCAAAATTACCATATAATTTCTGCCGAAACTCTTCTGTATTTAAGTTCTGCAGACATTCATTAAGGAGTTCATCAAGGGCTTGTTGCCTTTCAACTTTTTTGGGAAGAAACAAGGCATTTTCAATTTTTCCTCCAATGATATTTAAGATTGCTTTTTGAATCTCTTCATCTCCATTAAGTGAAATAATTTCTCTTTTTGGTTTGCCTGATAATTGTTGAAGTTTTTTTTGCAGGGCTATTATTTTTTTTATATGAGTATGAGCAAATTTCAAGGCTTCTACAAGAGTCTCTTCAGAGCATTCTGCAGCTCCTCCTTCAACCATGGTTACTGCTTCTTCTGTACCTGCAACTACTAAATTAAGGATGCTTTTTTCAGCTTCGTCATTGTCAGGATTTAAAATGAATTCTTCTTCAACCATTCCAACTCTTACAGCTGCAACAGGTCCATTAAATGGAATATCAGATATGGTTAAAGCAGATGAAATCCCGATTATACTTAAAATATCAGCAATATTTTCATCTCCGTAGGAAAGAACAGATGCTATTCCTTGAGTTTCATAGTTGAATCCGTCAGGGAAAAGAGGTCTTACAGGTCTGTCAATTAAACGGGAAACCAGAATCTCTCTATCAGTTGGTTTACCCTCTCTTTTAAAAAAACCTCCAGGTATTTTACCTGCTGAGTAAGCTTTTTCCTGATAATCAATTGTCAGCGGAACAAAATCTAATCCTTCTTTAGGTGTTTTTTCTGCAACCACGGTGCATAATACATATGTGTCTCCATATTTTGCTAAAACAGAGCCATTTGTTTGCTTTGCAAAAATGCCTGTTTGTAAAACAAGTTTTTTCCCTTTAATTTCAAGTTCTACTTCCACATTCTACCTCTTTTCCAGATTTATTTTCTGATACTAAGTCTTTCAATGAGTTTACCATATCGTTCCTTATCAATTTTTTTAAGATAATTTAAAAGCTTTCTTCTTTGAGCGACTAATTTAATGAGTCCTCTTCTTGAATGATGATCTTTTTTGTGAGTTTTAAAATGTTCGGTTAAATAATTAATTCTTTCAGTCATCAAAGCAATCTGTACTTCAGGAGAGCCTGTATCAGAAGAATGCATTTTAAAACTTTCAATAATCTCTTTTTTTCTTTCAGGAGATATTCCCATTATTTTCACCACCTTTCTTAACAGGATTGATTTTAAAAATTAACATAAAATTAAGAATTTAGTAAAGTTTTAAGCCTCATTACTGACTGAAATTAGGCAGAAAAAGCCTTTCAATTCTTCAATGAGTTTTAATCTATTTTGATGACAACTTAGAATAATAACCTGATTTGAATTTGCAATCTCCTGTATTAAATATTTCATGCCTTTAAAAAATCTTTCATCATCTGAATGTGCAAATGGTTCATCCAGTATAAAAGGAATTTTCATGCCTTTGCTCAGGATGTCAGCAAGAATTAGTCTTACAGTAAGGTATATTTGTTCTGTTATACCGCCGCTGAGCTTGTTTTCAATTTCTTTTTCAGGTAAGGGATATTCAATTTCTGGAACTTTTATATTAAAAGAGAGGTCTTTGCCAAAAGAGATATGTACTGTTTTGTCTGTTATATTACTTAAAAGTTTTGAAGCTTTTTCATTTAATTTTTGAGACCAAAGTTCATGATGTTTTTTTGTAATGTTTTCCAGTACTTCAAAAGACTTTTGCAAAGCTTCTTTAAATTTTTCCAGAATTTCCAAGTTTTTTACAGCAACTTGTATATGGTCAGTTATTTTTTCTATTTCTTTTCTATGCTGTATAATTTTGTCATAATCTGCTTGTAATTTATGGATTTTATCGTTTATTTGTTCTTTAAGGTTGAGAAGTTTTTCTTTTTTTTGTTCATAGTCTTCAATATTTAAATTATTAAATTCTTTATTTCTGGAAATAATTTTTGATTCATAGAAATCTATTTCCTTTTCTGAAAGGAGAAGTTTTTTTAGCTCTTCAATTTTTCTGGAATTTTCAATAAATTCTTTAATTTCATTTTTATGTGTACTCACTTTTTTAAAAAGACTGAAGAATTCATTTTTGCTATTTATAGGAGCAGTAAAATTAGAAATTATGTAGTCTATTTTTTTAGAAATCTCGTCATGTTTTAAGTTTAAAGTTTTTATATCATGGTTTAATTTTTTATTTTCACTATTAAGTTTAAGTTGATAAAAAAAGGCAAAAAGGCAAAAAATAACTCCAATATAGAATATGTTATCTATAAAAATTCCTCCCAGAATACTGGAAATAACTGTCAGAATATTTATCAAAGATAGTTTTTTCAATAATTTTTTTATTTTCTTTTTTTTCTCTTCTTTTAACATTAAATCTTCCTGTAAGGACTGTATTTCATTTTCATAAAGAATTATAAATCGTTGTTCCTCAGGCTTTAGATTTTCAAAATTTTTGTAAAACTCAACCATGCCTTCAAATTCTTTTAATTCATCATTTCTTTTTTCAAGAATTTGGATTTCTCTCAAGTAAAAATTATTTTGTTGAATTTTCCATGTAGCATAATCACTGTCAAGTTTTATAATTTCATGATTTATATTTTCAAATTCGGAAAGTGATTCAATATAATTTTTAATAATTTCAGTTTGTTCCTCTACTAAATTTTGTAGATATGCTTTTTTCTCTTCATATTCAGTAAGTTTTTCTTTCCATATTTTTATTGCTGTATCCAACTTCCCTTTTGTATTAAAAGGAAATATCGCACCGCTGTGAATGTTATCATAAAGTGCTTCTTTTATTTTCGTTAAAGCTGAAGATGCTGATGTATCCTGAAAACCTGTATCAATAGCCTGTTCTAAAAAAGAAGTGACCGAATAGAGTTCTTTGGTATTTATTCCTGCTTTTTGAGCTAAATAAGAACTGTTAATAAAAATTTCTTTTGGAATGTTAAAAATAATTTCTCCAGGTAATTTTTTGATTATTCTTCCTTTAGTTTTAGTTTCATGTTTTATAGGATTCCCATTTTTAAATATCTGGTATCCCCTATAATTTCTTGTAATCTGAAAAAATTCATTGTCTGATTCAATTTCCAATGTAATTTTTCCATTGTTTAAAGGTATTAAAGGCTGTTTTGATGGATAAAGAGCTTCCAGTATAGATTTTGCGAGAACGGATTTACCAGCCTCATTTTTGTCAATTATCAGACTGCAAGAATGTTCAAAAATGAATTCTTTGTTTTTATAAGGTCCTATATTTTCTATTAATATTCTTTTAATTTTCATCATAAAATCTTGGTATTATCTGTTTACCAGCAAAAGCATCAAGCCCATAAATTAAAGCATCTTCAAGAATTTGTTTTTCTCTATTGTCTGCATTCTCAATAAGTTTGAGCATTTCATTAATAAATGCCCCAACGGTTGTTTCTGGTGAAGTTTCTTTTAATTTTTCAATATCAAATTTTGTAAACTCAGAAGTATCAAACAGAATCTTATATTCAGAAAAAAGCTCTTTTAAATGAATTATGCTCAAATCACCCATACCTTTGAGCTTTAAAATAAAAAGTGTATCGTCAGGATTACTGCTCTCAGAGATTTCCGAAGATATTATGTTTTTAATTTTTTCAATACCTTGAGATGTTGAAATCTCAATTTTTTTTATAGAAAAATCACTTAATTCAACGAATTCTATTTCAATAGTCGCTTTGCTGTCCTTTTTTGAAACTTCAACAATCAACCCACCTCTTTTACCATATTCAGATATTGAAGCTGGTACCATACTGCCTGGGTAGGCTGATTTTATTATTGAACCATCAGAAATTTCTGAATAATTATGATAATGTCCAAGAGCAACATAATCAAAATTAGATTTTAGGATGTCATTATCTTCAAAGGGATGCCAGATTTCTTTGCCTTGAGGAGAAAATTTAATTCTTGATGCATGAATAACTGCTATATTAATTTTAAATGGATTAATATTGAGAATTTTATCAAAAGCCTGGGTTTCTCTATTTAAACATGGTTTGCCATAAATTTTTACATCGCCAAATGAAAAAAGAGAGAATTCTGGTTTTTTAAAAATTTTTACATTTTCTTTCCATGCTTTAAGTTTTAGTATGTTAAGAAATCTTTCATCATAAGCACAGTTAAAACCTAAAAAATCATGATTTCCAGGTGAAATAATTACAGGTCTTGGATAAATTAATTCAAAAATCTCATTTAAGAACTCTATGTCTTCCCTGTAAATTTTATCATTTTCAAAAAAATCTCCTGCAATTATCATAGCATCAAGATTGTTGTCTCTAATAATATTAATTGTCTTTAATAGTGCTTTTTTGCAGTATTTAAGCCTATCTATACCTTTGATTTTTAAACCTAAATGAAGGTCTGAGATATGTAAAAATTTAAATTTCATTATTTTATTATAAAAAAATACTTGACATTATACGAAAAATTTGGTATTGTTTACATCAAATCCTTAATTTATCAATAAAAAAAGGAGGTATTAGGTATGACAAAGGCAGAATTGGTAAGCAAGATTGCAAGCAAAGCAGAGCTTACAAAGGCAGAGGCAGCAAAGGCACTGGATGCCACAATTGAAGCTGTTAAGGAAGCTCTCAAGAAAGGTGACAAGGTTACGCTTGTAGGGTTTGGGAGTTTTTATGTTTCAAAGAGAAAGGCGAGAAAGGGAAGAAATCCAAGAACTGGACAGGAAATTAAAATCCCTGCAACAAAAGTTCCCAAGTTTACAGCAGGAAAATCTTTAAAAGAAGCAGTAAAGTAATTTTTGAAAATTTATTTTAGGGGGAGTTTTCTCCCCCTAAATATTTTTAAAAGTGCAAGATTTACCTGAATTTCTTTTAAAACTGATTTTTAAGGACAAAACTCCCACAAAACAACAATTAAAAAATCTAATTTTAAAGGCTTCTGATCTTTTTACTTTTTTAGATTCTAAAAGACCTGAAGATTATATGAAAAATCAAGATTTTCTCAGAGGTTATCTCGCATATTTTGTGCCTGTTAATTTGGCAAAAATATATAGCCTTTTAAAGGAGCTTTTCAGACATCCCTTAATTTCCTCAAATAAAGACCTCAAAATAGTTGATATAGGCTGTGGTCCTTCTCCTGCAATTTTGCCAGTTTTTAAGCTCTTTGAAGAAGGAATAATTTCCTTAAGCTATGTTAGATATATAGGAGTTGAATTAGAAGAAAGGGCTATACAGTTTGGAAGAGAAATTATTGAAAGATTTAAACCTAAAAATTTGTCTATTAATTACGAATTTTTAAAAGCTGATGCAGCAGATGTAAAAACATATATTGAATTGAAAGAATTAAGACCTGACATAATGATTTTTTCAAATTCTTTGGGAGAAATATTTGATAACAAAGGACTTAGACAGGAAGATTTTATAAAATTTATAAAATATTTTACTTATCATAACGAAAGATTTAGTTTAATTATTATAGAGCCAGGAACAAAAAAATCAGCCTCAAGGCTTCACGGGCTAAGAGATAGTTTGATTAGAGAACTACACCTTTATCCATACAGTCCCTGTATTAATAACTTTCCATGTCCAGCACTTAAGGCTAACAATTGGTGCTACGAAGAAAGAAAATGGATTCCACCTGAATATCTATCTTTTTTAAGTGCAATAGGATTACAAATCAATTATCTTAAGTTCAGTTATGTGATATTAAGAAAGGATGGATTGAATATAAAAGATACTTTTCCTGAGGATGATATAGTTATAAAAAACACTTCTCACCTTCTTAAAGAAAAAGGCAAAAGCAGACTGTGGGGATGTTGGGATGGAAAACTTATTGATATTGAAAAACTAAAAAGAGATTATATTGAAGAAGATAAATGGCTCAAAATTAAAAAAGGCTGTTATTTTTCTTTTGATAATTTTATTACTCTTTCAGAAAAAAAAGTTCGTATTCCTATTTCTGGCTTAGTCAAAATTCTTTATTGTCCTGAAATTGTGTCTTTTATTTCTTTATAAATAAAACGCTCAATTGGTTCTGATTTATAAAATTTTTATTGTTTTAAATTTTTAATCAATTCCTCCACCTCAATTGCAGGCATTGTCATTAGTTGAACAGTGCCTCTTGAACCGAGTTGTACAGACATTTTCATCACTGTAATATTATCTGGAGCCTCTACGATATTTACAAAATCATATGGACCAAGAACAGCGTATTGTTGAATAATTTTAACTCCCATTTTTTCAATTTCTTTGTTGACTTCAAGAATTCTTTCAGGCTTTTCTTTTAATGTTTCTCTCCCTTCATCTGTAAGTGTACTTAAAATAACATAGTAAGGCATACAACACCTCCTGTAGTTTTTTCAATTATACCAATTTTTTTGTAAATTTTTTATAATTAAATTATGGATTACATAGTAGTATTGATAACCGCACCTAATGAAGATGAGGCAGTAAAAATATCAAAAATTCTTGTTGAAGAAAAACTTGCAGCTTGTGTAAATATTCTAAAAGATATTCGTTCAATTTATTTTTGGCAAGGTAAAATTGAAGATGAACAAGAAGTGTTGATGATTGTAAAAACAAAGTCAGAGCTTTTTGAAGAACTTGAAAAAAAGGTAAAATCACTTCATTCATATACTGTGCCAGAAATTATCGGAATAAAAATAAAAAAAGGTTCTGAAAGCTATTTAAATTGGATTAGCGAAGTTACAAAATGAAAGAAGAGGCTTACACTTCTTTAATTTGCAAAAAATTCTGTAATTACTATAAGCCCAATAAAGAAACAGAGTTGTGCGGAGGATATTTTTATCTCCGAAAATATATAACATCTCGTGAGTTATATGGAATAATTAAAATATTTCATTTAAATAATGAAAAATTGGCAAACCACGGTTTGTCCTTTATATGTGATAAATGCGATTTTAGAGAAGATGGATGTGATTTTTTTATAAATAAAAGCGAGGTTCCGTGTGGAGGATATTTAATAATCAGCAGACTATTTGATTATCTAAATATCTAAACGCAGGAGGTTGTTATGTCAAGAAGACTTGTTGACAGAGAACTAAGAAAAAGAAGACTTCGCAGAGAAAAATTAAGAAAGCTCAGAGAAAAATTCAAAGTTGCAAAGAATGAGGAAGAAAAGAAACAAATTTTTGAAAAAGTGTCAAAAATTGCTCCATCTGTAAAAATTGAAGAATTTATCGCATCTGTTAAGTAGTTTTTCTTACTTTTACTGTATTAGCATGTGCGTGCAGCCCTTCAAGGGTTGCAAGCACTTCAACATAAGGAGCAAGCTTATTGAACCCGTTTTCTCCCACTTTAATTAAAGAACTTTTCTTTACAAAATCATAAACACCAAGAGGTGAGAAAAATCTTGCAGTTCCTGAAGTAGGTAGTGTGTGATTTGGACCAGCTACATAGTCTCCTATTGGCTCTGGTGTAAATTGCCCTAAAAATATTGCTCCTGCATTTTTAAGAAGCGGCAGAAGCTTTTCAGGATTTTCAGTCATAACTTCAAGATGTTCTGGTGCTATTGTATTTGCAATATTGCAGGCTTCTTGTAAGGATTTTACAATAATTATCGCGCCGAAATTTTTGAGTGATTCTTTTGCTATGGATGCTTTAGGAAGTTTTTTAAGTTGTCTTGTAATCTCTTTTTTTACTGAGTTAACTAATTGTTCAGAATTTGTTACAAGAATGCTACATGCCATTTCATCATGCTCAGCCTGACTAAGCATGTCAGCAGCAACGAAAGCAGGATTTGCTGAATTATCAGCGATAATGAGAATTTCACTCGGACCTGCTATCATATCTATATCAACTTCTCCAAAGACAAGCTTTTTTGCTGTTGCCACATAGATATTACCAGGTCCTACAATTTTATCAACTTTTTTTATTGTTTCTGTTCCATAAGCCATAGCTGCGATTGCTTGAGCACCACCTATTCTGTAAACCTCTTTTATTCCAAGAATACTTAAAGCAGCGCAGACTATTGGATTAAGTTCTCCATTTGGAGTTGGAACGCATACTGCTATTTCTTTTACTCCTGCGACTTGAGCAGGAATAATGTTCATAAGCACTGTTGAAGGGTAGGATGCCTTTCCTCCAGGAACATAAGCCCCAACTCTCTCTAATGGTCTTATTATTTGTCCAAGAATAATATCTCCTTCCTGATACTGCCATGATTTTTCAAGCTGTTTTTCATGAAATTTACGGATTCTTTCCTCTGCAAAAATGAGAGCATTAAAGACGTCTTTTGATATATCTTTAGCTTTTTTTTCTATCTCTTTTTTACCGATCTTAAGAGGAAGGCTATGCTTATCAAATAGTTTTGTATATCTGGCTAATGCTTTATCTCCACTTTTTTTTATGTCATTTAAAATTTTTCTTACACTATCTTCAATTTTAGGTTCAGAAAATGACCTTTTTTGCAATTTTTTGACAAATTTTTCAAATATTTTTTTGTCTTTTATAATTTGCATAAGAGATTATACAAGGATTTGCTAAAAAATTACTACTGATATATAATAAACCTTCATGAGTGGAGTGATTAAAGCACTCGGACTTGTTTTCGGAGACATTGGTACAAGCCCTATTTATACTCTAACAGTTGCTTTCTTAATACTTGAGCCAACTTATGAAAATGTTTTAGGCGTTCTATCTCTCATATTTTGGACCCTTATCATACTTCCTACAATACAATATAACTTCCTTGCCATGAATCTAAGTATAAGGGGTGAGGGTGGCACAATAGTTCTCTCTGAGATATTTAAATCTCTTTCAAAATCAAATAAAACAAAAGCCTTTGTTACCTTTTTAGCTCTTATTGGAGTTTCTTTTTTAATAGGCGATGGGGTTATAACACCTGCGATAAGCATCTTAAGTGCTGTTGAAGGAACTGCTTTTATTCCAGGACTTGAAGGAATTTCGCAGGCTTCCATGGTGTTCATTGCAATTATAATTGCCTTTACTTTATTTCTCTTTCAGAAAAAAGGGACGGAAAAGGTCTCTTCAGCTTTTGGTCCAATTATGTGTATCTGGTTTTTATCTATTTTAGTCATAGGAATTCATTCAGTCTTTTTAAATCCTCAGGTTTTAAAGGCAATAAACCCCTATTATGCAGTAGAGTTTCTCATGCACAACGGATGGAAAGGCTATCTTGTGCTTGGAGAGATTATTCTCTGTGCAACAGGCGCTGAGGCAATGTACGCTGATATGGGACATCTCGGTGCAAAACCAATAAGAAAGGCATGGGCAATGGTATTTTTTGCTCTTTTTATAAACTATTTTGGGCAGGGTGCTTTTCTTTTAAAAAATCCGCAGGTTAAAAATATACTCTTTGAGATGGCTTTTAATTTTTCATCTTTTCTTTATGTGCCATTTTTAATTTTAAGTCTCTTAGCTACAGTTATCGCGTCCCAAGCAATGATAAGTGGAATGTTTTCAGTTGTCTATCAGGCTATAACAACAAGAATAATGCCAATGTTAAAAATTGACTACACTTCAAAGGAGCTTAAGTCCCAGATATATATTGGAAGTGTCAACTGGTTTTTACTTTTAGCGGTTATTTTAATAATGATTGATTTTGGTAGCTCTTCAAATCTTGCAGCAGCTTACGGACTCGCGGTTACAGGAAATATGTGCATAACAGGATTGCTTCTGGTTTCAATCTTTTTTCTAAAAAGAAATTATTATGCTATGCTGGCAAGTATTTTCATAATTTTTGTTGACTTTGTTTATTTCAGTTCCTGTTTATATAAAATTCCACATGGTGGATACTGGTCAATTATTCTTGCATTATTTCCTTTTTTAACGATGTTTATTTATATGCGAGGGCAGAAAAGACTTTACAGATTTATGATGTTTATGCCTTTAGATGATTTTATTCTTAAGTTTGAGAGAGTTTATGAAACAAATCCAAAGATACCAGGCACAGCGATTTTTTTCATCAGAGATAAAAATAAAATCTCTCCCTATATAGTTGAAACAATGTTTTATCATGGAATAATTTATGAAGATAATATATTTTTATCAATTGTAATAAGACCCGATCCTTTCGGAGTAACAGGATACTTTAAAGAAAATCTCTGTAAAGGCGTTAGAGTTTTTGAGATTCAGATGGGATATATGGAAGTTGTAAATATTGAAGAGATATTGAGAGAAAACGGGATAGATGAGAGAGCGATATTTTATGGGCTTGAAGAGATTATTGCAAGAGGTCATTGGAAGATTTTTGCTTTTTTAAAGAGAGTAACTCCTACATTTATAAGCTTTTTTAGACTCCCTTCACGAAAGCTTCATGGAGTTTTAACAAGAGTTGAAATGTAGAAATGTATGCAAAATGAACAAATTGAAGTAAGGCGATATGAAGTTTTATACTTGAAAATATGATAAGAAATCTTATTATTCTTATAGCTCTATTTATAGCTCTCTTTAGACTTGGCTCTGTAACACTTTTTGATGTTGATGAAGCAGTATTTGCAGAAGCAACTAAGGAGATGTTACAAAGTGGTAATTGGATAACGCCAACTTATAATGATGAACCACGATATGATAAGCCAATACTTTTTTACTGGTTAATGTCGCTCTCTTATAAAATCTTTGGAATAAACGAATTTTCAGCCAGATTTCCCTCTGCTTTGGCTGGATTTATTCTTTGTTTAAGCATTTTTATATTCTTAAATATTTTAAACCGAAAGCGTGAAGCCATCTATGTAGTTTTATGTTTTGCCTTTTCACTTTATTATTTAGTTTACACTCATGCAGCAGTTACAGATATGGCTCTTGCATTGTTTATTAGTTTATCTCTTTTTTCTTTTTATTTGGCAATATACAAGAACCAGAAATATATCTACGGCTTTTATATTTTTTCTGCTCTTGCTTTCCTAACCAAGGGATTAATTGGAATAGTTTTTCCTTTTTCAATTGCTGGAATTTACATTATTTTTATGGAAGGAATAAATGGTATAAAGCGAATTTTTAATTTTAAGGCTTTTATAGTTTTTCTTTTAATCTCCCTTCCGTGGTATGTTACCCAAATAGCAATAAATGGACAGGATTTTATTCAGCAGTTTTTTATAAAACATCATTTTATGAGATATACAGGAGTTATTTCAGGGCATAAAGGACCATTTTATTATTTTATCCCTGTTTTGATAATAGGACTTTTCCCTTGGATATCCTTTTTATCTCAGGGATTGAGAAATATTAGAAAGGATAATTTGAGGTTTTTTTCATTAATCTGGTTTTCATTTATCCTCATATTTTTCTCTTTTTCAACAACAAAGCTTCCAAACTATATTTTACCTGCTATCCCGGCAGTCTCAATTATAATCTCTCATGGAATGGCTGAGTTTAGAGAAAAACCCTCATCTGTTCCGTTGATTATCATCGGATTTTTATCTATTTTGTTTGCTGCTGCATTTTTAATCGGAGTCAATAAGATAAGACTATATCTACCCGATTTTGATATTACATGGTTGTATGTAATTACTATTGTAATGCTTTTATTTGCAGTGGTTAGCTTTTATGGCATTTTAAAAAGAAAAAACATATTTTTATCTATGGCTTGTTTGACATTTGTATTTCTTATGATAATCTCTTTAAAAATAATCCCCTATGTAAATAAAACACTACAAGAAAGTCTTTACAGATGCAGCCTTTATGTAAAAGAAAATTTAAAAGATAGAATAGTTTTTACATATAAAATCAACAAACCAAGCATTGTTTTCTATTCAGATAGAAAAATTCCCAAGATTGATAGCGAAGAAGAGTTACTTAATAGGATTCAAAAAAATGATAAAATAATGATTATTACCTCTGTTAAAGATTTAAGTTTTTTAAAAGACAGAGGCTTAAAGATTTTGTGGGAGGGAGAAGGGTATGCAGTTCTTGAAAAACTATAAAAAGATTTTTTTTGTTATTTTTTTAATCTTATTGTTTATCTTATTCTTTGATAAAAAAATTATGTTTTTTATAAAAGATTTTCAATCAACTTACCCAGCTATTCATTCTTTCTTTGAGATTTTAGATGCAGGAATGAAATTCTTCTATTATGGCATATTTGTGGTTACAGTGATTTTTACAATTTATGGTTTAATTACTAAAAAGGATTTTGGTAAATCTCTTGCAGTAGGGATGGTTCTTACAGGTATATTTGTCCAGATTAAGCATATCTTTGGCAGGGCAAGACCTTCAGCTTCAGTTGATGGTTGTTTCTTTAATGGACCTTCTTTTGGCTATACTTATTCTTCCTTTCCTTCAGGGCATACTACTTTTGCATTTATGGTCGCAACGGTCTTATCAAATTACTATCCGAGATATAGTATTCTTTTCTATATTCTTGCAGGTTGGGTTGGATTTGAAAGAGTTGAGGACTTTGCTCATTTCCCCTCTGATGTGATAGCAGGAACTGTTTTAGGAATAATTATAGGTAAGCTGGTATTACTTAAATTTTATTCAAAGCAAAAGCAAGGTAATGTTTAACTTTGTTTCTTATGTTCAATTTTTAAAGTTTCGTCCATATCTTTATTTGAATTTGACTCTGAGTCTGATACTGCTTTTTTGAATCCTCTTATAGCTTCTCCCAGTCCTTTACCAATTTCAGGTAGCTTTGATGAACCAAAAAGAACAATTATAATTATTGAAAAAAGAAATAAATCTTGATAACTAAGCATCTTATGCCCCCTTTAGATTTAAATCTAATTAACAATATACAACACTAATATTTAAGTTTTCAATATTTTTTGATATTGAACTTAAAAATTAAAAATACTGTGCTATTTCACAATCACCACAGGACATGTAGCGTATGTAGCAACTCTACGGGATACTGAACCAAGCAACCATCTTTCAATCTTTGACATACCTCTTTGCCCCATTATTATCATATCAAAGCCATTTTCTGAGGCGTATCTTACAATCTGGTCAGCTGGATGTCCTACTGCAATATCAGTTTTTACTTCTACTGAATGTGCTTTTGCTATTGGCAATATTTTTTCAAACTCTCTTTTGTAGTATTCAGTGGCGCTATCAATAACTGCTTTAGTTTCTACTATCTCGCCATGTTCTGGCGGCTGTGCTACAGAAAGAAGAAGGATTTCTTTATCCTTTGAAGCAAACTCATCTACGAGGCTTAAAGCAAAATTAAAAGCTTTCACAGATTCCTCAGAGCCGTCAAAGGCAACTAAAATTTTTTTAAGCATATTTAGCCCTCCTTTTTTGTCTTAGGTAAGAGATATTTTGGTAGATAAAAGGCATTTGCTATGATTGTTGGAATAACAGCACTACCAATTACTGCTGCAATTAAAAGTGAATACTGATTCTGGTCAATTATTCCGTGGGTTAAGCCAAAGAGTGCTGAGATTGAGCCAAAGGTAAGACCTGTTGACATAAGAAGAGTTGTATACATTCCTTCTTTATGTCTGAATTCAAATAGTTTAGTCACAGGATAAACTCCAGCAATTTTAGTAATCATTTTTCCACTTAATAATACCAAAAGAGCTATAGGTGCAGCAATAATTGAAGGAATTGAAACAAAATATCCAGCCCTTAAGAAATAAATTGGAGTTAAAAAACCTATTGTAAGAGTTCTAAGCCTTCTTATAAGTTGGCTATCCTTACCAACAGTTCCAGCTAAAACCATACCGATAATATAGGCTGGAAGCACTGCTTCACTACCAGACCACAGTGCAAGAGCACCGATACCAAAGAGAATAAATAGTAGGTACTTTGTTTCAAACTCTGAAGGTTTATTTCCGAATTTTTTAAATATTTTTGGAGTAATAAAGGGAACTAAAATAGCAACTACTATCATCACAACCATAAAAATAAGAGAATTAGTGGTAAATGGAGAGAAAATTAGTCCCAGCGCTATTACTGTTCCAAGATCATTGACAAAACAAGCTGCAAGAATGACTTTTCCAAATTCTGTTTTATTAAGTCCAAGTTCAAGCATAACTGCATAAACTACTGCTACAGAAGTTGTAGAAAGAGCAACTCCTGTAAGCCAGCTTGCTTTTGCACTCCAGCCAAGAATATAGTGAGCAACTGCTGTGCATCCAAGAAAAGGAGCAATAAAGGCGATTAAACCAATTCCCATTGTCTCTTTCCAGCGAGACTTTAATACATCGGGCTCAAGCTCTGCTCCAGCTAAAAATGTAAGCATTATAGCTCCAACAGAGGCAATAAATTTAATCCAGAGGTCATTTTCTCCAATTGATATTCCTGTTCCAGTAATAGCAAGACTTGCAATTGCTCCAACTGCTATTTCAGTTAAAGCTGTGGCTAAACGGAGCTTTGTTGCAATGATTGTAGAAATCAAAGCAAGTAAAAACCAAAAAGATGCTTGAAGAAGGATCTCCAACATAATACGCCTCCTTTTCAGGGTATAACTCTACCTTTAAGGTAGGAGTTATCAGCCCCTGAAAATCAGAGGCACTTACAGGCGAACTCCATCGCCTTTTTTAAAATAAAAAATTTTGAGTTAATCTGTCAATGATAATTAAATTTTTATGATATTCTTAGCTTTTTCTAAGAATTCTCTGGCTAAAACTATTGCTTCTTTTGAATCTTCGCGATCAAAAGGAATTTCTGGATAGTAATCAGCCTCCTCTCTCATTTTTCTAAGTCTTCCAATTACTTTCCCTATTTTTGTGTCAAAATCACCAGTTTTTATATAGTATAATCCAAACATTCTTTCAACCCCTTCATGGGTCTTTGGATCAACACATTTAATAAGTAGAAGTGCTTTTGCGGCATGATAAACTGTATAGTAAGCTGACACAATACTCTTATAGTAAAACTCTTTTTCTTGTAAAATATTAGCTGCTTTTAATTCTTCTTCAGCT
Organism: Thermodesulfovibrio yellowstonii DSM 11347; assembly: GCF_000020985.1. Classification (NCBI taxonomy): domain Bacteria; kingdom Pseudomonadati; phylum Nitrospirota; class Thermodesulfovibrionia; order Thermodesulfovibrionales; family Thermodesulfovibrionaceae; genus Thermodesulfovibrio; species Thermodesulfovibrio yellowstonii. The sequence continues at coordinate 1,736,835 of NC_011296.1, read as the reverse complement.
CTTTTGAACTCATCCTTAGCTCTTATTAAAGCCTCTTTCTTACTTATTCTCTCAACCATAGTGTAATCCCGTCTTTTTTTATTTCTCTGAATAAACTTCTCTCTTTAAGTTCTTTCTCATTTATAAATAAAGCAGATGCTAAAACATTATACTTAAGCTCAAGTTCAGAAATGAAATCAAAAATTTCATATTTTTCTTGCTTATTAAGGGGTTTTTTTGTGATGAAAAGAAGGTCAATGTCTGATTCTTCAGTAAAATCACCTCTTGCCTTTGAACCGTAAAGAATGATTTTTTTTATTAGGGGATATGATACCCTTATTTTTTCAATAAGTTCATTTAAAAACCTTTCTTCAAAATAGTGTAAATGTCTAAGTTTGTTATTTCTTTTTAGCACCTTCATATCAAATTATAGCATAAAAGAAAAATGTAAATTTTCAAATATATTTTGATGTAACAATAGTCACTAAAATTTTACTTGACATTTTATTTATAATATGTAACAATAGTTACATTAAAATGGGAGGTGAATATATGGAGACTTTTTACATTGTAGGGATGATTATTGCTGGATTGTTTTTTGGATGGACCATTGGTTCCCATTATACTGGTGCAGTGATGGGAACAGCTTATGGAGCAAAAATATTTGATATCAGAACTGCCACACTAATAATGGCAGTATGTGCTTTGTTGGGCGCCACGCTTCAGAGCCATGAGGTTATTAAAACTGTTGGTGCAGGAATTATTCCTATTGAGTATCTTACGCCTTTCAGAGCAATGATCATGATGCTTAATGCAGCGCTCGTTACTGCTGTTAACACATGGCTTAAGCTGCCTATATCAACAGCTCAATTAGCCTGTTTTTCAATTGTTGGAGTTGGTCTTGCAATAGATGCTCCAGTCGCATGGGAAAAAACAATGCTTCCTCTTGCTATTACATGGGTTGGAACTCCACTGGTTGGATGTCTCTTAGGTTTTATTTTTACTAAAACAGTGGGAGCAGTTAAGAAAGCAGAAAAAATAAAAAGAGCTGTTCTTATACTTGCTTGCTGTTATGCCTCTTTTACATTGGGAGCTAACAACAGCGGATTGGCTGTAAGTGTCCTTTATGGAAGCGGAACTGTGAAATCTCTTTTATTAGCTGGTTTCATAGGAGGAGTTGTTGTTGCAATAGGTGCTTTAACTTGGGGTAGACCCTTACTTGAAAAAGTAGGGCTTCATATTGTTCAGCTTGAGATAAACAGTGCCATAGGAGCACAGTTTGGACAGGCAACAACAGCTTATATTGCAGCGCTACTTGGTTATCCTACATCAATGAATCAGGCAATTGTGGGAGCAATTGGTGGTGCAGGGCTTGCAAGAGGAGTAAAATACATTCAGCTTAAAGTTGTAAAGGAGATTGTAATAAACTGGTTTGTCTCTCTGATTGTTTCAGGATTCACTGCATATTTTCTATACAAAATTTTTTCATGGCTATTAGGAGCCAAATAAAATAGGAGGGATTAAAATGTTTTCAAAGATTCTTTATCCTACAAAGTTTGATGAGCTTTCTTTTCCAATTTTAAAAAGCCTCACATGTTTAAAATCAGCAGGATTGAAAGAGATTGTATTGCTTTATGTTATAGATGAAGAGGCTATTTATTATGCAAAGGAATCAGGATTGCCTGTTGATATTGAGCAGATTAAACAGTCTGCAAATGAAAAAATGAAAGAATATTTAGATTATCTTAAATCAAACGAATTGTCAGTAAAGACAAAAATAACTTCAGGTAAGGTTGTAAACGAGATTGTCAACGAAGCAGCCCTTGAAAATGTTTCCCTTATCGTAACAGGAAGACATAAAAGACATATGATTGATGAGTTATTTATTGGCTCCACCACAGATGGAGTTGTTAAGAAGTCTTCTTTGCCTGTTTTAGTGGTAAAATATCATACAATTAGGATGATTGAAGGTAAGCTCACAGAGCAATTCTGCCCAAATCTTTTCAGAAAAATCCTCTATACCACTGACTGGTCAGAGCATTCAGAACGTGCAAAAAAATACATACCCCTTTTATATAATGCAGGAGCAAGGGAAGCAGTAATTGTTCATGTGATGGAAGATGGAAGCAAGGAAGAAAATAAGAAAAAATTAAATGCTTTAAAGCAAGAGATTGAGAAAACTGGATTTAAGGTGAACTCTAATTTAATTCAGGGCAAACCATACAAAGAAATTATTAATCTTGCCTCTCAAGAAGATGCTTCTCTTATTTTGATGGGCTGTCATGGCAAGGGATTTATAAAAGGGATTCTTATAGGTAGTGTTTCCCAGAGGGTTCTGGAATACAGTGATCGTTCTGTGCTCATTGTAAAATAGGAATGAGATTCCTCGTCGCTAAAGCTCCTCGGAATGACAAGAAAAGGAATGACAGATGGAGGTAATTGGAAAATATCAGAACTTGTAGTTTATTGATTCTCAATAAATTACAATTTTTTGCCAGAGTCTATAATTGATATAGGAGGAAAGAATTGAAACCAGCTACCATATTTATTGTTTTACTTGGTTTTGTAAGCCTTTTTTCTGATATGACCTATGAGGCTGCAAGAAGTATCACAGGTCCATATCTTGAAGTCTTGGGTGCTTCTGCTGCCTTAGTAGGTCTAATCGCAGGTCTTGGAGAGTTTTTAGGATATGCTTTGAGACTCATCTCAGGCTGGATTGCTGACAAGACAGGTAAATACTGGAGCATAACAATCATCGGCTATATCATAAATCTTTTAAGCGTTCCTGCATTGGCTCTGGTAGGACAATGGCAACTTGCAGCACTTCTAATTATGGCTGAAAGAATTGGTAAGGCAATACGAAATCCTTCCAGGGATGCCATGCTAAGCCACGCAACAGTAGAGATTGGTCGGGGATGGGGATTTGGACTTCATGAGGCAATGGACCAGATTGGTGCTATGATTGGACCATTGATAGTTGCAGGAGTTTTTTATTTTCATGGAGGATACCGAGAAGCTTTCGGTGTGCTACTCATTCCTGCAGCTATTGCTATTTTAATTCTTCTTTTTGCCCGGATTCTCTATCCCTCACCAAGAGATTTAGAGATAAGCAAGCTTCATATTGAAACAAAAGGATTAAGCAAAGTTTACTGGATTTATCTCATCGCTGTTGCCTTAAATGGAGCTGGATACGCTGATTTTCCCCTTATTGCATATCATTTTAAAAAGGTGGCGACGGTTTCTGAACAGTGGATACCAGTTTTTTATGCAGTGGCTATGGGAGTTGATGCATTGGCAGCTCTGCTTTTTGGCTATCTTTTTGACAGAAAAGGGCTATCAGTTCTTATTATTTCTGTAGCTCTTTCAGCGGGATTCGCACCTCTTTGTTTTCTCGGAGGATTTTACTCTGCTTTGATAGGGATGACTCTTTGGGGAATAGGCATGGGTGCTCAGGAGTCTATAATGAGAGCAGCGGTTGCTCTCTTAGTTCCAAGAGAAAAAAGAGGTATTGGATATGGAGTTTTCAATACAGGATATGGTTTATTCTGGTTTTTAGGTAGTGTTATCTTGGGAGTATTGTATGATTTTTCAATCTCAGCTTTGATAGTTTTCTCAGTGATTTTACAGCTTGCAGCAATACCCTTTCTACTGAGAGTAAGAAAAATGTTACACTAAAAATTAAATGAAATGGCTTTTTATATCATACACTGTGCCCTCAAATCCTTCACGAGCAAGGGTTTTTATATGGAGAGAATTGAAAAAACTTGGTGCAATAAACTATCAGACTGTCTGGGTTTTGCCATATTCAAAGGAAATCATAGAGAAGGTTCAAAATCTTGAAAAAACTATAGAAAACTATGGTGGGCAGGTTCTTTTAGCAGAGGGTAAGGTATTGAACAAGGAAGATGAAGAAAAAATTCTCAATGCCTTTGTTGAAGCAAGAAATAAAGAGTATCAGGAAGTAATTGAAAAATGCGAGGATTTTTTTAAAGAGATATCCTTTGAGATAGAACGGCAGAATTTTATATTTGCAGAAGTTGAAGAAAACGAAGAGGAGCTTGAAAAACTTAAAGCTTGGTTAAAAAAAGTAGAAAAAAGAGATTTTGTAAATGCCCCCCTTAAAAAGGAAGCTATTGAGAAAATTAAGAAATGTACAAGAGTTTTTGAGGAATTTTCAAAGAGAGTATATAAAGAAGCACAGAAAGAATAAAGAAATTATGGAGGATTAAATATGAAAACATGGTTTGTATATGTTTTTGGCCGGTGGATTGTTCTTTCTGGAATTGCCGGTGCACTGCTTCAGTTTGTGCTGAGCGATTACTTAAAAATTCACACCATACCCGCATTTTTACTTAATCAGTTTTTACTTGCCAATGTATTCTGGTTTGTAGACAAAGCAATATTTAAGTCACACTTCAAGATTCCTGCTTTTTATCCCCTTTGGGAGATAAGGGAAAATGTTAGATGCGCTGATTGCGGAACTGTTTGTGAGGGATATAGAGTTGTTAAAACCAAAAACTATGATAGACTTCATGACCCAGAACCACAGTTTAGATGTAAAACCTGTAGAGAGAAAAAATTAGAAGAACTAAGAAAAAGAGGAATAGAGGTATAAAATAAAAAAGGTGGAGGAATGTTCCCCCACCTTATAAAATGAAAGAAGATTACTGTTTCTTTTCAGCTGGTTTTGCTTCTTTCTTTTCAGCTTTCTTTTCTTCTTTCTTTACTTCCTTTTTCTCAGCTTTAGCTGCAACTTTCTTTACGCTCTTTGCTGTTGCTTTGCCATCTTTCTCGGTGTATTTTACTACAACCTTATCTCCAGCCTTTACATCCTTAATCTGCTCATCTGTTACTGCAACTGTGAGTTCCTGCTTTTTGCTTTTTACTGTGATGGTTTTGCCAACTGTGTCAACAGCTGTAACCTCACCAGTAATCTGTTTTACTTTTTCTTTCTTAGCAGGTTTCTCAGCTTTCTTTGCTGGCTCGGCTGGTTTTGCTGGCTCAGCCTTCTTTGCAGGTTCAGCTGGTTTTGCAGCAGGCTGCTGAGCAAATGCTGCTGTTACTGTGAGAGCAAATACCAAAGCCATTACTATTGCTAAAATTTTCTTCATCCTTTTTGTTCACCTCCTTTCTCTTATGTTTTTTACAAGGGATTTCAGTTTTTAGCTCTAAATAAAGAAGCAAATTACATGCCATTGTAAAAAGATTGTATTTTCAATGTTACTTTAAAATGTAAGCTCAAGATTTTTCGTCATTTCACGAAATTTTTCGTCATTTCACGAATGTTATCAGAAAGTCCAAATTTTTTAAGTCTGTACCAAAATGTATCATAACTCATGCCAAGTAAACGAGCAGCTTTTGCAATGACAAAATTTGATTTAATTAAAGCCTTTTTAATTAGTTCCTTTTCAAGTTCTTCATAGTTTATGCCTTCGTCAGGAATATCTATATCAAATAGATTTTTTGGTGTTATTACTCTTAATTCATCCTGAATGTCATTGAATGTTATTTTGTCTTTTTCACATATTATTATTGCTCTTTCAATAACGCTTTCAAGTTCTCTTATGTTTCCTGGCCAGGAATAGTTTAAAAGAGCTTCCAATGCCTTTTCTTCAATTCCATTAACTCTTTTACCAAATTCCTTAGAGTATTTCTCTATAAAAAAATGTACGAGATCTGGAATATCTTCTTTCCTTTCTCTTAATGGAGGAATTTCAACTGTTATAACCTTTAGCCTATAATAAAGGTCTTCTCTAAATTTGTTTTTTTCTACTTGTTCGGAGAGATTTTTGTTTGTTGCAGCGATAATTCTTACATCAACTTTATTTGTATCTTTGCTGCCGATTTTTCTAACTTCTTTGTCCTGAAGCACTCTGAGCAGTTTAGACTGTGTTGATAAGGGAATTTCAGCAATTTCATCAAGGAAAAGAGTTCCTTTGTCTGCAGATTCTATAAGTCCTATTTTCCTTGTATTCGCTCCTGTGAATGCTCCAGGTTCATATCCAAAAAGTTCACTTTCAATTAAAGTATCTGGTATGGCTGCGCAATTTATAGCTATGAATGGTTTATCTTTTCTTGGTGAATTATAATGAATTGCTCTTGCTATAAGTTCTTTTCCTGTTCCGCTTTCTCCGTATATAAGCACGGTTGCGTTTGTTGGGGTTGCTTTTTTAACTATATCAAGGACCTGAAGCATCTTTCTGGATTTTCCAATGATGCCATCCATTTTAAATTTTTCATATAGTTCCTTTCTTAACATCAAATTTTCTTTAATAAGATTCATTCTTTCTTCTGCTTTTCTAATAGTAACAAGAAGAACTTCTTTATCAAGAGGTTTTGTTAGATAATCAAATGCTCCTTGTTTAATAGCATTAACTGCAGAAGATATAGTTCCAAAAGCAGTAATAACAATTACAGCAGGTCTGAAGGGCTCTTCAGGTAGACTATTAAGAATTTCAATCCCATTTTGATTTCCTAATTTTAAGTCAGTAAGAATTATTTCTGGCAAAATCTCATTAATTATCTTTGACGCCTCCTCTAAAGAAGAAGCAGTGTAAACATTATAACCTTCCTCTGAAAGGATAGTTAAGAGAATTTCTCTTTGTAATGGTTCATCATCTATTATTAGTAATGTTGTCATTGGCACATATTAAACCGGTATATAGATTTTTACTTCGCTGCCATGCCCTGTTTTGCTTAAAAATTCTATTTTTCCACCATGTTCTTCTATAACTTTCTTTGCTAAAGAAAGCCCCAGTCCCAGTCCCTCTTTTTTTGTAGAAAAGAATGGTTCAAAAATCTTATCTATAAATTCTTCGGGCACTCCAGAACCTGTATCAGCTATTTGTATTAAGAGATTATCTTCTATGAGTTCTGTTTTGATAAAAAGATTTTTTGTCTCAGAATCCTTCATTGCATGTAAAGCATTAGTAATTATATTTAGAAAACAACTTTTTATCAAATCTACATCAAGATTAAGAGTAAAATCAATTGTGTAATCTTTGTAAATATTAACTCCTTGTTTTTCTGCTGTGGCTTCAATGATTGAAACAACATCATCTATTATTTCTATAATACTTGCAAATCTTCTATTAAGTTTTAGCGGTCTGGTATATTCAAGATATTCTGTAATAAGATTATTTACCCTGTAAATTTCCTGTTTCATGCTTTCAAGTAGTTTTGTATAATTGTTAGCATTCTGTTCTTCTTTCTTTAGTTTTTCTATAAGGTGATCAATGCTTAAATTTATAAAATTAAGTGGATTTCTGATTTCATGTGCAATTGTTCTGCTAAGTTGGCCGATTGCGGAAAGATGTTCTGCTTCTCTAAGCCTTTCCTGCAGAATCTGATTTTCCTGAAGTTTCTGAATCATGAAGTTAAAACTTTCTGCTATTTTACCTATTTCATCTTTTCTATTGATATTTAGTCTATGATGAAAATCTCCCTGAGCAACCTTTATTGCAGCTTCAGTTAAAGTATCAATTGGCTTAGTATATCTTAAAGAAATAAGATAAGTTACGATTATGCCTATGGAAAATATAATTAAGGTTGTTAGCATTCTTTTAAGTGCATTGGTTTTTAAAATTTTTGAAAAATCATCTTTATTAATTCTGAGGTGAATATATCCATATTGCACATTACCTGCTATTACAGGAACTATTACATTGTAAACATTTTCCTCTTCAAATACCGGTTCACCGAGTTCTGCCTTGATGATTAATTCTTTTTTTCTGTGTGTTATTGGTTTACCTATGTTTTGGGGATTAGTGCTTGCAATAATTTCCTGTGTATTGCTAATTATAGAAACTTCTTTTATTCCCTTTGTATTAAGCTTTTTTAAGTAATCTGTAAGTTTATTTGCCCCTCCACGAGTGACCTCTTCAACTCCTATTTGAATAGCTTTTGTAAGGTCTGCGGTTTGACTTTCTATTTCTTTTAATAGTTTTTTTTCAGTCTGAGTATAAAATGCATAAAGTGTGGACATTAAAGTAAAATTAAGCAAAAGCAAAAGCACTATCAGCTTCCACTTCAGAGAGAGCCTATCAAGGATATTCATAATCATGTATAATGTATTATAGTATGCTTTCAGAAAGAATATCATCTGTTGTTAAAAAAATAACTTATGCTGCTTTAAGAACAGGAAGGAATCCAGAGGAGATTAAACTCATTGCTGTAACAAAATCTCAACCCATTGATAAAATAAAAGAGGCATCTCAGCTTGGTTTAAGGATTTTTGGAGAAAATAGAGTTCAGGAAGCAAAAATTAAAATAGAGGCTTTAAAGGAGTTTATAGCTCAGTGGAAGATGAGCATTGAATGGCATATGATAGGGCATTTACAAAGTAATAAGGTAAAGGAGGCTGTTAGACTTTTTGAAATAATTCATTCAATGGATTCAGAAAAACTTGCGATACTAATAAATAAAGAAGCAGAAAAAGTTGGTAAAATTCAAAGAGTTTTAATTCAAGTAAAACTTTCACAAGAAGAGTCTAAATATGGAGTGAACATTGATAAGATAGAAGAATTGATGGAATTTTGCACAAATCTTCCAAATCTTAAAGTAGAAGGACTTATGACTATTCCACCGTATTTTGAAAATCCTGAAGATTCAAGACCATATTTTAAAAACCTCAGACAAATAAAAGAGATTTTATCTCAAAAAGGCTACTGTCTCAAAGAACTATCAATGGGAATGTCAAATGATTTTGAAGTAGCAATTGAAGAAGGTGCAACAATGGTAAGAATAGGTACTGCCCTTTTTGGGCAGAGACCAATTGACAGGAGGATATAAAATGATAGGTTTTATTGGAGGAGGTAATATGGCGGAAGCCCTTATCAGGGGGCTTGTCAAAGAGGGGAAAAAGAATATTATTGTATCCGAGCCAATTGATGAAAGAAGAAGATATCTTGAGAACTGTTATGGAGTAAAAACAACACCTTCAAACACTGACGTGGTTAATTTATCCGAAATTATTGTATTGGCAGTAAAGCCTCAAAATATAAAAGAGGTTCTTGAAGAAATTAAAGATGCTGTTTCTGAAAGACATACAGTGGTTTCCATAGCTGCTGGAATTCCTCTTGAATTTATTCAAAAATATCTTAAAACAGATAAATTAATCAGGGCAATGCCTAATCTTGCAGCTATAGTAGGAGAGGCAATGACTGTTTTAGCTTTGTGTGAATGTCTTGAGATGAAAATTATAGCTCCAGTTAGAGATATATTTATGAGCGTTGGGAAGGTAATAACTCTTCCAGAACATTATATGAATCTTGTTACTGCTCTATCAGGCAGTGGACCAGGATTTTTATGTTATATAGTTGAACAGCTTATAGATGTGGCAACAGAGCTTGGTTTTGCTGAAGATATAGCAAAGGAACTCATAGTCCAAACATTTATTGGGACAGCAAAGCTTCTTGATAGCGGACTGCCTCCTGATAAAATTAGGCAAAAAGTAACATCACCGGGAGGTACAACAGAAGCAGGTCTTAAGGTTTTATCAGATGGTGCTCTGAGGGGAATATTTTTTAAAACACTACAAGAAGCAACTAAAAGAGCTCAACAACTTAGTGTTGTGTAATGTTGAAATCTAATAAATTAGGAGGCTAAATGTTTATAATTGGGAATTTTTTAATTGCGATAGCAAATATTTTGGATATAATCTTAACAATTTACTCCTTTATTGTGATTATCGCAGCAGTAATTAGCTGGGTAAATCCTGACCCCTACAATCCGATTGTTAGATTTTTATATAGAGTTACAGAACCCCTGCTTCGTCCAATAAGAAAATTATTGCCTTTCAGATTGCCCGTAGATATTTCACCATTAATCCTTTTACTTATAATATATTTTTTACAGAAATTTTTGATTACAAGCCTCGTTGAGCTTGGCTATAGAATTAAAGGAGGAATACTATGAGAATTACACCACTGGATATTCAGCAAAAGCAGTTCAAAGTTAAATTAAGAGGTTTTGACATGGAGGAAGTATACTCTTTCCTTGAACTTGTAAGGGAAGAGTTGGAGGAACTTTTAAAGGAAAATTCTATGTTAAAAGAAAAGGTTGCAATTCTTGAGAATCAATTAGAGGAATATAGAAAAATTGAGCAATCAATTAGAGATACATTAATGACTGCACAGAAACTTGTTGAAGATTATCAAACAAATGCCAGAAAAGAAGCTGAACTAATAATAAAAGAAGCAGAATTAAAAGCAGAAAATATCATCAAGGAAGCACAGGAAAAAGTTGTAAAAATTCATGAAGATATCGTTGATTTAAAGGGTATTAGGAGACATTTTAAAGAAGAAATAAGGAGACTTATAGAAGGACATATGAGAATGCTTGAATTTGATAAAGAAAGAGAAGGGGAAGAAGGTGAAGTATAGTTTACTAAGAGGGATGCAGGATATCTTTTCTGAACAGATATATCTGTGGCAACACATTGAAGAACATGCCCGAAAGATACTTGAGAATTACAACTTTCAAGAAATTCGTACACCTATTGTAGAAAATGCTGAATTATTTTTAAGAAGTATTGGTGAGGATACCGATATAGTTGAAAAAGAGATGTATGTTTTTCAGGATAAAAAAGGAAGAAAGGTTGCTTTAAGACCTGAAGGAACTGCTTCTGTAGTAAGAGCTTATATTCAACACAATTTTTTTAATAATCCGCCTCCTCAAAAATTCTACTATATCGGACCAATGTTCAGATATGAGAGACCCCAAAAAGGGAGATTCAGACAGTTTCATCAGATTGGTGTAGAGTGCTTTGGAGTAAGTTCTTCTTGGATAGATGCTGAATTAATTTATATGCTTAAACTATTTTTAGAAAAATTGAATATTAATAATTTAACCTATGAGATAAATTCTCTGGGATGTAAGAGATGCAGACCTCAATATAGAAAAGTTCTTTTTAGTTTTTTAGCTGACAAAGTAAACCAACTATGCATTGATTGTAAAAGAAGATTTGAGAAGAATCCTTTAAGAGTACTGGACTGTAAAGTGCCTTCTTGTAAAGAATCTTTAAAAAACACGCCTTTGATTGTTGATTTTTTATGTCAAGATTGTAAAGAGCATTTTCTTAGTTTACAGAAAGAACTTGATGAAATGAATATATCCTATGCTGTTAATCCAAAAATTGTAAGAGGACTTGACTATTACACAAGAACAGTTTTTGAGGTGACAACCACAATGCTCGGTGCTCAGAATGCGGTAGCAGCAGGAGGAAGATATGATGACCTCGTTGAGTTATTTGGAGGTCCAACAACTCCTGCGGCAGGGTTTGCAATTGGCATGGAAAGATTGATAGAGATATGTTCAAATTCATTATTAATAAAGCCTAAAAAACCTTTTGTATATGTTGCATATATTGGTAGTAGTGTTGAAAAAGAAGCAAAAAAAGTTGTGAATTTTTTAAGAAATAATAATATACCTACAGAAACTGCTTATGAGAAACTCTCGTTAAAAAGTCAGTTAAGGAAAGCTGATAGAGTTGGAGCAAATATAGTTATAATTATTGGCGAGGATGAAATCAAAAAATCAGTTTATATATGGAAGAATATGAAGGATGGTTCACAGGGAGAAGCTTCTTTAAATGAACTATTAGAATTAATCAGGAGGAAATATGACACTGAGTAATGTGGAGAAAATTTTTGGAAACTTTAAAGATAAAAAAATTCTTGTTATTGGTGATATTATTCTTGATAGATATATTTTTGGAAAGGTAATGAGAATCTCACCAGAAGCACCTGTTCCTGTTGTAGAGGTTTATGAAGAGCAATACAGACTTGGTGGAGCAGCAAATGTAGCAAATAACATAATTGCTCTGGGAGGCAAAGTATATCTTTGTGGGATAATAGGTAAGGGTTCTGCTGGTAGAATTGTAAGGGATTTGCTTACGGAAAGAGGAATACAGCAGGATTTCATTTTTGATGATATAAGAAGAACAACAGTGAAAACAAGAATAATCGGAGGAAATCAGCAAATTGTAAGATTTGATATAGAGGACCGTAAAAGACTTGAAGGAAAAGCAAAGGAAACTTTTATTTCTATGATAAAAAATGGATTAAATAATTTTGATGCAGTAATTGTATCTGATTATAAAAAAGGTGTTGTTTCTGAAGAATTATTTCGTATTTTAGTAAACCATAAAAAGAAAAACGGCAGTTTTGTTGCAGTTGATCCTAAAGTGGGTCATTTCAGACTTTATAAGCAGGTTTCCCTTATAACTCCGAATATTGTTGAAGCCTCTCATGGAGCAGAAGTTGAGATTAAAGATGAAAAAACGCTTATAAAAGCAGGTTTTAATCTTTTAAAGAAGCTTGCCTGTGATTCTGTTTTAATAACAAGAGGTGAAGAAGGCATGAGTCTTTTTGAAAAACAGAATTCTGATGTAAATGTTACTCATCTGCCTACTGTTGCTAAAAAAGTATTTGATGTAACAGGCGCGGGAGATACAGTAATTGCGACTATAACACTTGCTTATGTAGCTGGTGCATCCTTAGTTGATGCTGCAAAAATAGCTAATGTAGCAGCAGGCATAGTGGTTGGTAAAATTGGAACTGCCGCAGCTACAAAGGAAGAGATAATGGAAGTGTTGAAAGCACATCCCTATGCATAAAGCTTTAGCTTTGTATTCTGGTGGACTTGATAGTCTTCTCTCTGTCCTTATTGTAAAGGAACAAAAAGTTGATGTGATCGCTTTAAAATTTTTAACTGGATTTGTAAGTCCTTTAAAAGAAGATGATTTCAATTATGCCAAACAATTTGATTTTGAAATAAGAGAAATAGATATTAGTGAGAAATTTATTGAGATTCTAAAAAAGCCTAAACATGGATATGGAAAAAATCTAAATCCGTGCATTGACTGCAAAATTCTTATGCTCAAAGAGGCAAAAGAGTTGATGTCAGCCTACAAAGCATCTTTCATAATCACAGGAGAGGTTATATCTCAAAGGCCAATGAGTCAGAAAAAAGAGTTACTCACAGTTATTGAAAAAGAATCATCTTTGCAAGGCATGATTTTAAGACCATTGTCTGCAAAACTTTTCCCTCCTACTAAGTCTGAAATAGAAGGAGTCATTAACAGAAATTTGTTATATGACATCAGTGGAAGAACGAGAAAACCTCAAATAGCCTTAGCAAAAAAGTATGGTATAGAAAAAGTTCCTCAGCCAGCAGGTGGATGTCTTCTTACTGATCCTTCTTTTTGTAAAAAAGTTAAAGACCTTATGGCTCACAATGAACTTACATTAAAAAATGTTGAATTGCTCAAAGTGGGAAGACATTTCAGAATTTCTGAAAAATGTAAGGCAATTGTAGGCAGGGATGAGAAAGAAAACAAACTCATACTAAGCAAATACAAAGGGCTTTTCCTTTATCCTTCTGACTTGAAAGGTCCTGTTGTTTTATTATCTGGAGATTATTCAGAAAAGGAGATTGATATAACAGCATCAATATGTGTTTACTATTCAAAAAGAAAAAATGCCGAAATAGTAATTAAATCAGAAACAGAGGAACAGAGGAAAATTTATGATGCAATCCTTGAAGAAGAGGTTGTAAAATACAGAGTATAATATTATTTTGGAGGCAGATATGAGGAAGATTATAATTGTTATGATAGTGTTACTACTTTTTAGTTGCGGAGGTAAAAAACAGGTTAAACAGCCATCTCCTGAATACTCTTATACAACACAAGCATTTAAAGTTGTTGATGAAATAAGGCAGTCTTATCAAAATAAAGATAACTCTGGGATAAGAAAAAACTGTTCAGAGTCCGCATACAGAGAGATAATTGCGTCAATAAGACCCTTTGATAAGGCAGAAGTTGAATTCACTCCTGTGCTTGCTGAGATGGAAAAAGACGGTTATAGACTGTATGTTTCATGGAATGGAAAGTGGAGTTATCTTGGAAATGAAACAGAAGAGAGAGGACTTGCAATTTTTTTAATAAAGGGAAATCCTCCACGTGTTGAAAAAATCGTTAGAGGTAATCCTTTCAGATACCCTGATTAACCAAATCTTCCTGTGATATAGTCTTCTGTAAGTTTGTTTGAGGGAACTGTGAATATTTTATCTGTTTTATCATACTCAATAAGTTCTCCGAGCATCATAAAACCTGTCCAGTCTGATATTCTTGCTGCCTGCTGCATATTATGAGTGACAATTATAATTGTTACCTTATCTTTTAATGAAACAATTAACTCTTCAATTTTTGCTGTTGATATGGGATCAAGAGCAGATGTAGGTTCGTCAAATAATATAATTTCAGGTTCAACTGCCAATGCTCGTGCAATGCAAAGTCGCTGCTGTTGTCCACCACTTAGTCCAAATGCGTTTGTATTTAGTTTATCCTTTACTTCATCCCAAAGAGCAGCATTGTTTAAGGCTTTTTCAACTCTTTGTTTTAACTCTGTTTTGTTTCTTATACCTTTAAGCTTTAATCCATAGGCAATGTTTTCAAATATTGACATTGGAAAAGGGGTAGGTTTCTGAAATACCATTCCAATTTTGCTTCTCAGTTCAATGAGGTCTGTATCTTTTGATAGTATATTCTGTCCCTGAAAAATTATCTCACCCTCATATCTATTCCCTGCATATAGGTCATGCATTCTATTAAAACATCTTAAAAGCGTGGTTTTTCCGCATCCACTTGGCCCAATTAGTGCTGTAACTTTGTATTTATAAACAGTCATATTTATATTTTTAAGAATGTGAATGTTACCGGTATAGTAAAAATTAAGATTTCTTACTTCAATTTCAGGATTCAATCTCTATACCTCCTTTTTATAAGAATTCTTCCAATGATTGTTGCAAAAAGAATAAAGACAGTTATCATTAAGGATGCACCCCATGCCTGAGTATGCCAGTCTTCATATGGTCCCATGGCATATTGAAATATGGTTACTGTAAGGGATGCTATAGGTGCATTCATGTTTGTAGAGAAGAATGTATTGTTAAATGATGTAAATAACAATGGAGCGGCTTCTCCAGTTACTCTTGCAATAGCAAGAATAATTCCTGTAAGAATACCTGTGGCAGCACCTCTGTAGACAACCTGAATAATTACCTTGTAATAAGGTGCTCCAAGTGCAAAAGCAGCTTCTCTTAATGTCCAGGGGATGAGAGAAAGCATATTTTCTGTCGTTCTTAACACTGTAGGAATCATAATGATACCGAGAGATACAGCACCTGCCCATCCACTGAAGTGTCCGAGAGGTTTAACAATTATTGCGTAGACAAAAGCACCAACAATTATTGCAGGAACACTAACCATAATATCTGCAAGAGTGCTTATGATTTTTGATATTTGATATTTTCTTCCATACTCAGCAAGAAATGTCCCGCCGAGAACACCAACTGGAACTCCAATCAAAGTAGCAAATACTGTAATGAGTAGATGCCCTACAAAGGCATTTCTTAATCCTCCGCCTTCTTCTCCTGGCGGAGCAGGATCATTTAAAAATAAAGAAGGATTTATGGATGTAATCCCATGTCTTAAAACGTCAATAATTATAAAAAAAAGCCAGAATATACCCCATAAGGCAGTCAGAAAGCATATAAAAAGTGCGATAGCGCTGGTTATTTTTCTCTTTTTTAATATCATTTTCTCTCAGCCTTCAATAGGAATACCTTCGCAAGTGCAAGAATAGTAAAACTCATTATAAAAAGTAAGAAAGCAAGATAATAAAGAGAACTAAGATATATATCTTTATCAGCTTCAGTAAACTCATTCGCAAGTTTTACTGTAACAGTCGCTGCAGCATCAAAGAGTGATGTAGGAATTTGATTTAAATTGCCAAGAACAAAGGCAACTGCCATTGTTTCGCCAAGAGATCTCCCCAATGAAAGTCCTACACCACCGAGAACACCAAGTTTTGAATATGGCAAAACAATATTTTTTACAACTTCCCACTTTGTTGCTCCAATTGCATAGGCAGATTCTTTAAGTACAGAAGGAGTTAAATTAAAAGAATCTCTTGCTATTGAAGCTGTGAAGGGAATTATCATTATGCTTAGAATAATACTTGCTGTAAAAAGATCAACTCCAAGAGGAGTTCCCTCAAAAAGCTTGCCTAAAAGTGGTAATTTGCCAACTGTTGATTGTAAGAAAGGTTCTATGTATCGGCTCATTATGGGAGCAAGGGTAAAAAGACCCCACATTCCATAAATTATGCTTGGAATAGCAGCAAGTAGTTCTATAGCAGTTCCTATAATCCCTTTTAAAAAGGAAGGAGCAATTTCTGTTATAAAAATTGCAATTCCTGTGGCAATAGGGACTGCTAAAAGCAAAGCAAAAAAGGAAGTTATCAATGTTCCTATTAACGCAGGAGCAGCACCAAATGTTTCTTGAACCGGATCCCATTCAGTTGAAAAAATGAATCCTTCAAACCCGAATTTATTCATTGCAGGGAGGGATTCTTTGAATAACACTACAAAAATTCCAAATGAAATAGCGATTATACTGAAAGCAGTAAAGGCAGTAATAGATAAAAATACTATATCCGTTAATTTACCCTTTTGTTTTTTCATTATTCCATATTATACCTTATGTTAATTGCAATATTAAATCTAACTCCGAAAGTTTCTTGAGTTTATTATGTATGAATAAAAAGCTGCTGCTTTTGTTGGAATTCTTCTGTATGTTTTAAAGTCAACCCTGTAAAGTCCAAATCTTGCATCAAGTCCATGAAGCCATTCATAGTTGTCTATCAATGACCAATAAAAGTATCCCCTTACATCTATTCCTTCTGAGATAGCGTTTTCAATAACATCCACGTGAGCTTTGATAAATTTCATTTTTTTATTGTCATCCTTTGTAGCTATACCATTTTCTGTTATAATTAGCGGAACATTTAATTTAGAAGCGTATTTGAGAACCTTCTTTAATCCCTTTGGATATATCTCCCATCCCATATCAGTAAGCCCATGTCCATCTATATCTCTGTGTCTGAATTCAATAAAAAGCTTCCTTAGAGGATTAAATCGCATATGAACTCTTGTATAATAGTTAATTCCAAAAAAATCAAGCTTTCCCTTTATAGGAACCTCAATTTCCATTGTTTTTCTAAAAGGAATAGGAAGACTGATTTTTCCATCCATAAAGCCTTCAATGATGGAGTGATTATAAAATCTTTTTGCTATTTTTGCCAGAAGTCTGTCAAAAGGATTACATTTTATCCACGGTGCAAATACAGCCATGTTATGGGCTATGCTTACCATGCTATTTTTGTTTTTTAAATGAAGTAGGTCATAAATTTGTCTATGGCATATAAATATGTTTTTCATTGCTTTCAAGGCTAAATTTAAATTCTGATATCCTGGTGGAATGCATCCTTCAATATATCCACCGAGTATTAATAAATAAGGCTCATTGAAAGTGAGCCAGTAGTCAACATTGTTAATATTTTCAATCAGTCTTTCAACATATTCCATAAATTTATCTATGGATTTTTTCTTGTGCCAGGGATATTTTGTTATAAACCATACGGGGTGTGTAAAATGATGTATTGTAATCATAGGTTTTATATTGTTTTCATTTAAAAGATTTATAATTTTTTGATAATGTCTTACAACTTCTTTATTCCAGTAATCCTCAGAGGGTTGAATTCTGCTCCACTCAATTGAAAATCTATAGGAATTGACCCCAAGATTTTTTATTAGCCTTATATCTTCTCTGTAAAGTTCATAGTGATTTGTAATCTTAGGATTAAGACTAAAAATACTGTCCCAGGTAGACCAGTCTGCATAAGGAGAGCCTTCAAGCTGAAATGCAGAAGTAGCTACACCCCAGAGAAAATCTTTATTCCTCATTTTTGAATGGGATTGATATGTAAACTGTTGTTCCTTTTCCATATTTGCTCTCTATTGAAATATTACCGTTGAGTATACTTATTAATTTCTTTGTTATGTAAAGCCCAAGTCCTGAGCTTTCATATAGTTTTTCATAAAAAGATTCTGTTGAGCAATAAGGATTAAATATCTTTTTTTGTTTTTCCTTAGGAATTCCTTTCCCTGTATCCTTAATTTTGACTAAAACATTATTATTCAATTTTTGCAACGCAAATAAAATGTAACCCTCTTGGGTGAATTTTGCAGAGTTTGATGCAATATTTAAAAGAATTTGTTTTATTTTAACAGGGTCAGAGCGTATTATAAATTTATCAGAGTGTAAGGCTGTTTTTACTTTTATAGGCTTATTTTCTATAAGAATTTTTGTTATTTCTACAATTTCATTAAGAATTTCTTCAAGATTAAATTCTTCAATTATTAACTCTTCCTTGCCTGATTGAAGTTTACCAAGTTGAATGGTATTTGAGATGTAATTTTTGAGAAAAAAATGCCTGTGAAATAATTAAAGAGGTATATTTTCTAATTTTTTCTACATCTGGTTTATCAAGACTTAATTCAATTAGTTTAGCAGTATTGGCTATAGCACTAAGAGGCGATTTTAACTCATGGAAAAAAATTGATAAATAGGGGATTTGTGCTTTATTCATTTCTTCTGTCCTTGAATATAACAGAAGTTTTACTCACTCTTGAAAGTCTTTTAGCTTCAGCTTTAACTTCAGAAGCAATTGAGGCAAGATGAGCAAAAGAGGTTATATTTCTTGTTTCTGTACTCACAATTGCGCATGTAAGCGAAAGAAGATTGAAAGCCTCTTGCTCATCTTTTCTATTTTTTGAGACATAATATCCTTTTATGAAATCCCCTTCATGAAAATATGGCAAAAGCTCTTCAAACTCTTTAATCACTCTTTTACATACTAATTCAGAAACTTCATTATTACAGATGATTATAAAATCATCGCCTCCAATATGTCCTATAAAGATTTCAGGAAAGTCTTTTTTTATTTTATTAAGTATATTACCAATACTTGAAATTACTTTATCTCCCTTTTCAAATCCATAGTAGTCGTTATAAGGCTTGAAATGATTTATGTCTATGTAGCACACATTAAAAGGACATTTGCATCTAATTTTTCTTTCTATCTCTCTTTGAATAGCCCAGTTTCCAGGCAATCCAGTAAGGGGATTTGCATCCCTCGCTATTATCAGTGATCTTTGGGTTATTGTTTCAAGTAAAACATTTATGGGAACAATTCCATAATACTCGTTATTTCTGCTAACAATTATATCGTCATATAGATTTCTTAATTCTCTTTTCTGAACTATCATAGAAGCATCTTCAAGTGTCATATGATAATCAATAACAAGATTGGGTTTTTCCATAACTTCAAAGATGGATTTCTGGGCATTTAAATGGATGCCATAGCCGAATCTCCCAAGCACTGTATGTTCCAAAAACCTGTTTCTATGAATCTGTCCAATTACAATATTATTATCTAACACAGGAATCAGGCTCAGTTCTTCATCTTTCATAAATTTAAAGAAAGCATCCATGATTTTAGATGTTTTATATAGTGGTTCTACTCTAATTGCAATATCTCCTATTGATAAATCCAAAATTGATGGTTCTATATCGCATTTAAATGATTTCAAATCATGTGGTAACATAATTGTATTGAATTTTTTCTTGAGGCTTTCCAAGATAAAATCCTTGAAGAAGGTCTACTCCAGCATTAACAGTTTCTTTGAGTTGAATGGCTGTTTCAATTCCTTCAGCCACAACCATTATATTCAATCTGTGACATACTGACACAGTAAATTCTATAAAGGACTTTGAAAAATGATTTTCTTCCATAGTATTTATAAAATGTCTGTCTATTTTTACAATATCTGGTTCAAGAATGCTTAGAAGTTTAGGTCCTCCAAAACCTGCTCCAAAATCATCTATAGCGATCTTGTAACCTCTCTTTTTATAGTATGAGACAGATTTAATAAATACTTCATAATTTTCTATTGCTGACTGTTCAGTTATCTCAAGTACTATCTTGTCTTTTGGAAAGCCAAACTCTTCAGAAAATCTATCTGTTATACCAATCTCATGTTGAGGATAAAAAAGAGTTTCAGGGCAGATATTAATAAATAAATAACTATTAATATTCTGTTCTGAGGCTTTTTTAATTGCATTTCTTCTACATATCATATCAAGTATAAATATTGAGCCATTTTTCTTTGCCTCAAGAAAGAGATCTTTTATATTCAAACTCATGGATATATGTCTTGTTAAAGATTCATAGCCAAAAATTTTTCCACTTTTTGAAGAAAATATGGGTTGAAAATGAACTGTAAGCTTTGAGTATAATAGACCTAATTTACTTTGGTTAAGATTATTCTCTGTTTGTAGCACTGTTCATCCTCCAATTTAAATTTTCTTAATAAAAAGTATTGCATAACTTTGTTACAAGAAAATTAAGGAACTGTTAAAGCATTGTTAAATTTTAGGTAAAAATTTAACAGAAATTTAAAAAACTTTTAACTTTCCTGTAACCTTGCAGAGCTATCATTAAATTAAAAATATGCTTTTATGTGACTTTCACATACATACCAAATACTCAGATGGTTCACTGGAACTTAGAAAGGTAGTTGATCTCTTCGGACAAGCGGGCTTTGATGTTATAGCCATAACAGACCATGTGGTAAATGGAGATAGTATGATTGGAAAATTTGCATATAGATTCAGATTTACAATTACTGAAAAAAATTTCAATGAATATATGGAAAATGTAAGATATGAATCAGAAAGAGCATGGAATAAATATGAGATGCTTGTTATCCCGGGAGTTGAGATAAGTAAAAATTATCTTTCTTCTGACAAATCATCCCATATTTTAATAATTGATATAAAAGATTTTATACCTGCTTGTGAATCTTATGAAGCAATATTTCTTGAGGCAAAAAAACAAAATGCAGTTGTGGTTGCCTGTCATCCACATCATATTAAGGGAGAGATACGCAATACGCTTTATCTCTGGAATAACAGAAACAAATACGGAAAATATATTGATGCTTGGGAAATTGCAAATAGAGATGATGTCTTCAATGTAGTAAGTCTTAAGAAATATCCATACATAGCAAACAGCGATTTTCATAAAGCAAGACATTTGTATTCATGGAAAACTCTGCTTAATTGCGAGAAAAATGTAGTTTCAGTAAAAAAATGTATAAAACACAATAAAGGTGTGGCAATAACACTTTTTAGGGGGTAAAAAAATGATTCTATGGATAGTTTTATTTTTAGTTTTTATGAGTTTAGCAGTTTACGCTTTGCAAGTTATAGCATTAAGAAGAAAGCTCAGGGAAGAATATGCATTTATTAATTTCCCTCCCATTTCAATAATTAAGCCACTTAAAGGTCTTGATGATAATCTATTTGACAATCTTGAAAGCTTCTGCAAACAGGACTATCCTGAATATGAAGTAATTCTTTCACTTCAAGACTACAATGACCCTGCTTATAGAGTTGCTGAAAAAATAAGAAATAAATATCCTGAGCTTGTAAAAGTTATTCTGAATAATTCATATAGTGCTTTAAATCCAAAAGTAAAAAATATGATTTCCGCTTACAAGGAATCAAAACATGATTATTTTCTCATAAGTGACAGTAATGTCTATGTTGAACCTGACTATTTAAAGAGGACTGTTTCTGCTATGACGCATGATACAGGACTTGTTACCAATCTTATTATGGGAGCGGGAGGGAAAACCTTAGGAGCTAAACTTGAAAACCTTCAGCTAAACTCTTTCGTAATTATAAGTGTCTGTTTTCTTGATAAATTTCTTAAGATGCCCTGTAGCATAGGCAAGTCAATGCTTATGAGAAAGAGCGATTTTGAAGAAATAGGTGGATTTAATGCAGTAAAGGATGTTTTGGCAGAGGATTATATGATTGGAAAATTGATGCACGAAAAGGGTAAGAAAGTTGCGCTTTGTAGCTATATTATTAAAAATATTAATGAATACTGGTCACTTAGAAGATTTTTAAATAGACATACCAGATGGGCAAAGATAAGATGGAAAATAGCTGGTTCAAAATATTTTATTGAGCCTCTTAGTAATCCTGTTTTTATATCTTCAATAATGCTTATTTTAGATGGCTTTTCAAAAAATTCTATAACAATATTTATTGCTGTGGTGACAATCAAAATTGCCTTTGATCTTTATATAAATAGATTAATGAAGTCTTCTACTGGACTTTCAGGGATTTTAATTCCATTGAAAGATTTTATAACAGGACTTATATGGTTTACTCCTTTGATAAGTTGCAAACTTAACTGGAGAGGAAACACTTATAAAATTGGCAAGGAAACGAAAATTATACCCTACGAGAGCAATTTTTTATTAAAACTTATCTTTAATAAACTCAGAACAGCAATAACAAATTAAAGGGGGTGCAATAATGGAAAGAAGAGATTTCTTGAAAGTCTCTTTAGCAAGTTTTATAGCTCTTATGGCTTCATCAGAAGAAATTTTTGCAAAAGTTACTGATTCAACCAATTCTGGTGCAAAAGGTGTAATATTCGTAGTTGGAGATGGCTGGCCATTGGGAGTGATGAAAGCTATGAATGAATTTATGGAGATGAAGTTTAAAGAAAAAAGCAACCTCTCAACTCTTATTAAAAATCCTAAGACAAGAATTTTACTTCAGAATACTTCTTCTTTATCTTCAGTTGTTACTGATTCTGCTCCTGCATCTGTTGCTTGGGCAACAGGTTCAAAGACGGTTAATAGAAGCTTGTCAGTTTTACCCGATGGAAGAAATTTAAAAACTATATTTGAGCTTGCGAAGGAAAAAGGGCTTTCCTGTGGATTTGTAACCACAACAAGAGTAACTCATGCCACGCCTGCTGCATGGTATAGTCATAATTCTAATAGAGACGATGAGGATAGTATCGCTATTGATTTACTAAATGCGGATTTAGAAGTAGCAATGGGTGGTGGTGATAGATTCTTTAATAGAGATAAAAGAAAGGACAAGAAAGATCTCTATGGGATGTTTTCTTCAAAGGGGTATAGAGTAGTTAAATCTAAGGAAGAATTGATTAGCAGCATTTCCGATGAACGCCCTATTCTTGGCGTTTTCAGTTCATCTCACATAAGTTACTTTGTTGATAGAGTAAATGATGAAAAACTGAACAAAAAAGAGCCATCTTTACCTGAGATGACCGCAGTGGCACTCCAAAAATTATCCAGAAATAAAAAAGGATTTGTTCTTCAGATTGAGGCTGGAAGAATTGACCATGCCTGTCATGCAAATGATGCTTATGCTGCTATGATGGACTGTTATGAACTGGATAAAACTATCGGAGTAGTTGTGGATTTTATTAACAAAAATCCTGATGTTTTATTGATAGTTACCTCAGATCATGGTAACTCAGGTTATGGAATAAACGGCACAGGTCCTGAATACAATGATGCCACAGAGGCTTTGATGAATTATAAAAACAGGGCTTCTTTTGAATATATGATTAAGACGATGAAAAATCAGGATCTGAAAGCTGTGAAAGAAATTTTTGAGAACTATACTCAACAAAAAATCGCTTCAGAGGAAGCAGAAGAAATTTATAAAAAATTAAATGAAAAAAGAATGGTAGTTATCAATGACATATGGTATGAGCCAGAATATACAATGGGGAGAATTCTGGCAAAAAGTATATATGAGTATGAAAACGAGAAACTCATAAAACCAGCTAAAAAAAGAAGAGGTAATGTGGGTTTTACTTCAACAAATCATACTGCCGAAGACCAGCTTGTTATTGTTTACGGAGAAAAATTTTACGAAGGAGAGTTAAAAAACCTTATAGATAATACTGAACTTTACAATTTAATGTGTAATTATTTAGCATTCAATTACTTAAATCCAAAAATGGACAGACAAGATGCTATAGCCTATGTTAAGGCTATAAGTTATATGGAATGGGAAAGACATCTTAGACTTCACATATCATAGGTTTAGTAGAGTAAATATATGAAAATAGCTATTCTTAGTGATATTCATCGTAACATTGAAGCATTAAAAGTTGCTCATGAAACAGCCATTAATGAAGGCGTTGAAAGGATTTATCATCTTGGTGATTTAAGAGATTATGCGCCTTTTGTAAATGAAGTAGTTAATTTTCTGATTGAACATGAGATTCCAGGTTTTCAGCCATACTTTGGCAAAAATTTCTATTAGGAAAATAAAGGAGGCTTAAAAATGAAAAGAGGTAAGATTCTTTTAATTGATGACAATGAAGTTGATTTACATTTAACAAAAATTCTTCTTGAGAAAGTCGGTTATACTGTATTAGAAAATCAAGGTTGGCTTGGTGTTACAAAGGGTATTAAATTTTTAAATCCTGATTTAGTGCTTCTTGATGTAAACATGCCTGCATTATCAGGTGATAGTTTATATGATTTGATAAGTACCTATATCAAAGCACAAAAAATTCCAGTTTTATTTTACTCTTCTATTGATGAGACGCATCTTAAAAAACTTAAAATTATGAAGGGTGTTACAGATTACATTATTAAAGGTGATATTTTTCAGCTTTACAAAAAGATATCGCTTTATATCAAAAAGAAACAACAGTTTAACTGAAAAGCGGTTAGCAGCCCCACCCCTCCTACAGAAAGCCCTGGGCTTTAAATAATGCTCAGGGCTTAATAATTTGAATTATAGCTTTCTTAGCTGTTAAACTTTAAAATGCTTTTGCAAAATATACCTGCCATAGCAGTTGTGCTCAAAGACAAGGATGTTTTGTCTATTCCTAAGGAAGAGTTAAAAGGTGCTGATCTTATTGAACTCAGGGTTGATATGTTTGAAAAGACAGAAAACATTAGCGATATTTTTGAGACAGCAAAAAGAAAATATAACCTACCTCTGCTTTGTACAATAAGATTACCAGAGGAAGGAGGCAAAAGAGAAATAAAGAATAGAGTTGAAATATATCAGGCAGTTATACCCTTTTGCAATTTTTTTGATATTGAGATTTTTTCCAATGAAGCTCCTTTTTTAAGACAATTGAGTATTAAAAACAATATAACTTTAATCGGCTCTTATCACAATTTTATAAATACTCCATCTATGGAGCAGCTGGAAGAAGTTTTTGATAGAGGCAAAACCATGGGAATGGACATCATAAAAATAGCTACTATGGTAAATGAAAAGAAAGACATAGAAACTTTGTTATATTTTACTCTTAGACATAAACTGGATAGAATAATTGTTCTGGGGATGGGGCAGAAAGGAATCCCATCAAGAATAATAAATCCTGTCTTTGGCTCAATGATAACATATGCAAGTCTTAATGAAATTTCTGCTCCAGGGCAGATTCATTTAAAAGATATGGTTCATATTTTTAAAGTTATGGGATTAAGAGGGTAACCTGAAGCGAAACTCCGCTTCAGGTTGAAAATTCTTTATTTTATATAAGATTTCCAGTATGTTCTTATTTTATCTTTTAAATTCTTGGGCAGCGGGACATAATCAAGTTTTTTTGCAGTGTTGTCACCATTTTGAAATGCCCAGTCAAAGAATTTTATGACGGATTTATTGACATCATTTTTTTCCCTTGCAAGCAGAATATAAGTTGCACCTGTAATAGGCCAAGCTTTTTTGCCTGGTGCATTTGTCATCCAGGCATAGAAATGATTTTTTGCATCAAGATGAGCAGAAGCTGCTGCTTCTGCAAAACTTTCAAAGTCTGGAGCAACAATCTGTCCAGCAGAATTTTTAAGCCTTACTACAGAGAGTTTATTCTGTTTTGCATAGGCAAACTCAACATAACCAATTGAATAGGGAGTTCTTTTTACATAGTTAGCTACTCCTTCATTACCCTTACCACCAAGTCCTGTTTTCCAGCTTACTGAAGTTCCGTATCCAACATTATTTGCCCATTTTTTACATGCACTGCTAAGATAATGAGTAAATATAGCAGTTGTTCCAGAACCGTCGGAGCGATGAACAACTGTGATGGGCTTTGCTGGTAGATTTAGTTTGGGATTAAGTGCTTTAATTTTAGGGTCATTCCATTGCTTGATTTCACCAAGAAATATTTCGCACATTGTAGTTCCATCAAGAACCAATGCATTAGAAGAGACTCCTGGAATATTTACAATTGGTACAACTCCACCTATTACCGCAGGGAACTGAAGAAGTTTTGATTTTTCAATTTCCTCAGGTTTCAATGCCATATCAGATGCACCAAAATGAACAGTTCTTTCAGTAATCTGTCTTATTCCACCACCTGAACCAATTGATTGATAGTTAACCTTAATTCCTGTGGCTTTATTGTAAGCGGCAGCCCAACTTGAATAAAGAGGATAGGGGAAGGTTGCACCTGCGCCATTAATCATTTCAGCAGAAGAAGAGATAGAGAAGCTTAATAAAATAAACAATAAAACCAATAAAGCCAATTTTGTTTTAATCATGAAATCCTCCTCAAATATTGATATTTTTTTATTTTATCACATAGCTGTAGCTTTCTTTTGCCCTTTTAAAAATGAATTCATAGGTATTTTTTAGTCAATAAGGACACAGTTAAGGTTTTATTTATGCCGCTTATACTATTGCTTAAAAATTATATTGATTTTTAAAAAAAGTTTATTATATTATTTATTTAATTAATAAAATTATATAAAAATTTTATATGGAGGGAAATATGGCTACATTGCTCAATTTGATAGCATTGTTGTCCCCATTTGTATTGGTAATAGGTATTGGTATGAAGTTTTTTAAGATCTCAAGAATGCCATTAAATATCAGATGGGAGATATATCCTCTTCCATCTGCAAAAAGGGAAAGATGTCAAGGTTCCTATATGGAAGAAGTTGACTGGATAAAAAAGAAGCATGAAAAAGGTTTATTTGGTGAGTTTATTGAACCTTTTAAAGAAATATTTTTTCTTCATAGAGTAAAAAAATTCAATCTTTATGGAATATGGACTTGGTCAATTGCTCTTCATTGGGGTGTCTGGTTGTTGTTTTTGTGGAACATTCTGATTTTAATAGCCTTTGTGTCTAATAGTATGAATCTGTCAAAAATTATTTTTTTACCTTATTTATCATGCTTTCTTGGTATTGTGGGGACTGTCGGACTTATTCTAAAAAGAATTAACAATAAAGAATTAAAACTCTATACCTCTGGAATTGAATACTTTAATTTAATCTTTTTATTTGTTATTTTTATCAGTGGATTATTGATGATTTATAGAGAAAATTCTACATTGGAGGCTTTATTGTATGTAGAAAGTGTATTAAGTTTTAATCTTTCCATATCAGAATTCCATCCTTTTACATTAATTCATTTTTTGCTCTTTGAAATTTTTCTTATTTATATACCCTTTTCAAAATTTTTTCACGGTCCTGTAAAATTTTTTACATTCCATAAGATTTTATGGGATGATTATTATCAAAAGAAAGATTCTCCTGAAGAAAAGAAAATATTGCAACAGCTAAATTATAAGGTTAACTGGGCTGGTCCTCATATTCTGCCAGAACAAACATGGCTTGAAAATGCCAGAAATACAAATCTTCATGAAAAATAGGAGGATTAAGATGGAATCATTAAGAGAGTTTGCAAAGGAAACAAAGGAGTCTTTAGTAAAAATAGAAAAAGAGAACTTAATTTCTTTAGCTCCATATATAGATGAAGAGAATGATTTTAATAATCCACCAGATGAATGGAGAGAAAAATATAATCTTTCCTTAGATGGATTTTCTGGATTTCCTTTTCCCGAGCCTTCTGAGGAAGAAAAAACAAAGATAATAGAAAAATTTCTCAATGGTATAGAAAAACTTCTAAATCCTGAATCAAACTGGACATTTCTTAAACCTTTTTCCCTATCTTTAAAATATTGTGTTAAATGCAATACTTGTGCTGAGGCTTGCCATGTTTATATAGGAAGCGGGAAGAAAGAAATATATAGACCAAATTTTCGTTCTGAAATTCTAAGAAGAATTTATAAGAGATATTTCACTCCCAGCGGAAAACTATTAAAATCTTTTGTAGGAGCTGATATTGAAGCTACTTACACAGCAATAAGAAGACTTTTAGAGCTTGCTTATCGTTGCACACTGTGCAGAAGATGCGTTCTTTACTGCCCTGTTGGAATAGACAATGGATTGATTGCAAGAGAACTGAGGAAGTTGTTCAGTCAAGAACTTGGAATGGCACCTGTAGAAGTTTATAAAAAGGGGACAAGATTGCATCTTAAGACAGGCTCATCAACAGGGATGGGACCAACGGCATTTAGGGATATAATTAAATTTATTGAAGAGGAAATACATGAGAAAATAGGCAAAAAGATTACTATTCCTGTTGATAAAAAAGGAGCTGATATTCTTTTGCTTCACAATGGAGGTGAATATCTTGCCTGGCCAGACCATATTGCAGCATTTTCTATATTATTTGATTTAGCTGGGATAAACTATACTTTAAGTAGCGAAACTCTTGGTTACGATGGCGTAAATTATGGAGCATGGTATGATGATGTGGAACTTGCGAGAGTTGGATTAAGACATCTCCAGATTGCTTATGACCTTGGGGTAAAAAAACTTGTAATAGGAGAATGCGGACATTCTCATAAGGTTTACACTATCATTTTTGATAGAATTTTGCCTGCGAGTTCTCCTTTATGGAATATTCAGAGAGAATCCTGTTTACCACTTATGTGGGAAATCGTAAAAAGTGGAAGAATAAAGTTTGATCCTATGAGAAATAATTTTCCAGTTACAATGCACGATTCTTGTAATATTGTGAGACTTATGGGAATTATGAATCCGCAGAGGCAGATTATTAAGGCTCTTACACCCGGGACATTCAGAGAGATGAATCCTAACTGTTCATATAACTACTGCTGTGGTGGCGGAAGTGGATTTGCAATAATAAGATCATTGAATTTCCCTGTGTGGAAAAATAAGGTTTCAATAAGATTAAAGACAAAACAGATTTTAGAAACATTTGATGATGTTTTAGATAAGAATATTCCTAAGCTTGTAGTTGCTACTTGCTCAAATTGTAAAGGCGCTATAAGAGACATGATACACACTTACAGATTATTTGATAGATTTAAAATAAACTACTCGGGACTTGCAGAGTTGATTGTTAATGCTATTGCAACAATACCACCATTTTTGAACTTGGAGGAACTACCAGAATAATTACAAAGTATTATCCTGCTTTATGAAAAAACTATGAACAAGTTTTGAAAGAAGTAAAAATTAAATAAACAGGAGATTTCCTGAAATAAAAGAGAAAGCCCAAAGCATTATTTTGCTTCGGGCTTTCTCTTTTTTATTTGATATAAAGTCCCCAGTATGCTCTTATTTTGTCTTTTACATTTTGAGGCAGTGGGACATAATCAAGTTTTTTTGCAGTGTTATCACCATTTTTAAATGCCCAGTCAAAGAATTTTATGACGGATTTATTAACATCATTTTTTTCTCTTGCAAGCAGAATATAAGTTGCACCTGTGATAGGCCAAGCTTTTTTGCCTGGTGCATTTGTCATCCATGCATAGAAATGATTTTTTGCATCAAGATGAGCAGAAGCTGCTGCATTGGCAAAACTTTCAAAATTGGCTTCAACAATCTGTCCAGCAGAATTTTTCATTTTTGCAGTGTCTAATCTGTTCTGGACAGCATAAGCAAATTCTACATATCCAATTGAGTAAGGAGTTCTTTTAACATAGTTTGCAACACCTTCATTTCCTTTTCCTCCTAAACCAGTTTTCCAGTTTACAGAAGTTCCATAACCAATTTGGTCAGCCCATTTTTTGGATACGCTACTTAAATAATGAGTAAATATGGAAGTGGTTCCTGAGCCGTCTGACCTATGAACCACAGTAATAGGTTGATCGGGTAAATTAATTTTTGGATTTAATGCTTTAATTTTAGGGTCATTCCATTTTGTAATTTCTCCGAGAAATATCTCTGCGAGTGTAATTCCATCTAAGGTAATTTTTTTACCTTTAATCTCAGGGACATTGATTATAGGAACAACTCCACCTATTGCAGCAGGGAACTGAATAAGTCCTGCTTTTTCAAGCTCTTCAGGTTTAAGAGGTAAGTCTGAAGCACCAAAATGAACAGTTCTTTCAGTAATCTGTCTTATTCCACCACCTGAACCAATTGATTGATAATTAATTTGGATACCTGTTTCCTTATGATAAGCGGCAGCCCAACTTGAATAAAGAGGATAGGGAAAAGATGCACCTGCGCCATTGAGCATTTGAGCAAAAGAAGATATAGAGAAGCTTAACAGAATAAACATTACTGCAATTACAATAAAAAACTTACTTAAAGTTAGACTTTTTAAACATTTCATGAAGCCCTCCTTATTAAATTTTTTTTATTTTTTATAGTATAGAATTCTAATGTTACAGGGAATTTACAATGATGTTAAATTTTTGTTACAAAACAATTGATTAAAAAATAAACTTCTATTTCTCTTCCGATGATTTCATATTTTTATGACTAAATATAGAAATATTTATAGATTCAATGCTATCCAATAAAAAGGCTAAATTGGTATAATAGCAAAAGATGATAAGGAGGTAGAGATGGGAATTTTAGACAATGAATTAAGAAAATTAAAGGAAAAAATCCTTATTCTTGGATGTCTTGTTGAAGAGGGAATCAGAAAATCTGTTAAGGCATTAATTGATAGAGATATAGACCTTGCTAAGCAGGTTATATCAAGAGACAATCTAATTAATGGACTTGAGGTTGAAATAAATGAAGAATGTATCAGACTTATTGCACTAAGACAGCCAATGGCTAAAGATTTAAGATTTATAACTACTGCAATGAAAATATGCACAGACCTTGAGCGTATGGGAGATTTTGCAGTAAATATAGCAGAAAGAGCAATTGAACTTGCACAGGAGCCTTTTTTAAAGCCCTTTGTGAATATTCCCAAAATGGCAGAGATAACTGAAAGCATGGTAGAGGATGCCATTAATGCCTTTGTAAAGGAAGATGTGGATTTATGTTATGAGGTTATTAAAAGAGATGACCAAGTTGATGAATTATTGGAGAATAATCACAATGAATTATTCGGACTCATGGTAAAAAATCCAGATATTATTCCTCTTGCTCTTAAAAGAATGTTTATCGCAAAATATCTTGAAAGAATATCAGACCATGCAACAAATATTGCAGAAATGGTAATTTATATGGTAGAAGGGAAAATGATTAGACATACATTTGTTACAGAAGAAATTCATAAACTTTGTCTTGAAGATTTTATGTCAAGGCAGAAATAGAAAATCAATCTAACCAACATCTACTCCAATGTCCAGATGCTACTTCATGAAGGTATGGAGGTTCAGCTATACATTCATTTCTTTTGTAACTGCATCGCGGGTAAAATACGCATCCTTCTGGTAAATTTTTAAGGTCTGGGATATTTCCAGGAATGCCTTCTATCTTTTTACCCTCTCTTGGTAAACAATTCAAAAGAGCTTTAGTATAAGGATGTAGAGGATTTTTAAAAATTTCTTCAGTTGAACCCATTTCCATAATTCTACCTGCATATAGAACCATAACTTTGTCTGCATATTCACCAAGTATGTTAATGTCATGAGTTATCAAAAGCAATGCTCTGTGTTCTTGTTTAACGAGTAAATAAAGAAGATCAAGGATTTCTTCTTGGACAGTTACATCCAATGCAGTTGTAGGTTCATCAGCTATGATAAGCTCTGGCTCACATGCAACAGCCATTGCTATCATTACTCTCTGTCTCATTCCACCTGATAGCTGATGAGGATAACTATTAATTGTATGCAATATTTTAAGTTTATGAAATAACTCTTTTGTTTTCTCCAGAGCTTCTTTTTTGGATAATTGGTAGTGATAAATAAACATTTCTGCAACTTGAGAGCCAACTTTAACGACGGGATTCAGAGAAGTCATTGGGTCCTGAAATATACAGGAAATATGTCTTCCTCGCAGTTTCCTAATTTCAGATGTATTCAGATTTAGAATATCTTTATCTTTAAATATTAATCTACCATTAATTCTGAAATGTTCAGGTAAAAGATTTATTATTGATAAGCCAGTGAGAGTTTTTCCACTACCACTTTCTCCAACAATAGAAAATATCTCGCCTTTTTCAATACAAAAATTGATATTGTCTATAATAATTGAATTTTTATAAAAAATCTTAAGATTTTGAACCTGCAGAAGCACTTCACTTATTTAAAGCTTCCTTAAGAGCTTTGCTCATTTTAAAATTTATTGCTCTCTGTGTAGGGACCTTAATCTGTTCACCTGTTTTAGGATTCCTTGCAATTCTTTCGGGCCTTTGTTTCACTTTAAAATTAGCAAATCCTCTTATTTCAATCTTTTCCCCTCTTGACAGAGTTTCTATCATGCAATCAAAAATCATATCTATTATTGTCTCAATTTGTTTTTTTGTTAAAATATCCACTTTTTTAGAAACCCTTTCAATTAATTCTGATTTTTTCATACATATCCTCCTTATCAGTTTTGTGATGTTGGTGAATATAGATAATATACCTGCATATAAGGTAAAATCTTTTTTACCAATGACTCAGTATTCCCTTTTAAAAAGTCAATTAATAGTGTTGATTTCTTTGTTACTATCTCTGGCTCACCTTTTATTTTAGCAAGTTGAGCAGCTATCTTTATAGCATAATCAAGATCACCTATCTCATCCACAAGTCCGAGTTCTTTTGCTTTTAATCCTGTGAATACTCTTCCATCTGCTATTTTTTTAATATCTTCAACAGGAACTTTTCTCCCTTCTGCAACAGCTTTAATGAATTGTTCATGCACATCATTTGTTAATTTTTGTAAAATTTCTTTTTCTTCATTCTGTAAAGGTTTGAAAGGTGATGTAATATCTTTGTATTTACCACTTTTTATTACCTCTGCCTTAACTCCTATTTTATCAAGTAATCCTTTAATATTGGGTATTTCTATTAATACGCCTATTGAGCCTGTAAGTGTCCCCGGATTAGCAATAATTTTTGTGGCTGGACAAGAAATATAATAGCCTCCTGATGCTGCAATAGAACCCATAGATACAACAACTGGTTTGGATTTAATTGTTCTTTTTATTTCTTCGTATATTTCCTGTGATGGAACAACAGCGCCTCCTGGGCTATCCACTCTTAAGACAATAGCTTTTATTGAAGGGTCTTTTCTATACTGTTTAATCTCATCTATTGATGGTTTAGAATCAACAATAATACCCTTAATGTTAACAATAGCTACCTTACCTGCAGTAAGGCTGCTTTCCATGATTGTTATTAAAAAGCTTATTAAAATAAGCGTTCCTATAATAATAAAGAAAAATTTAAGTTTTTTATTCCTCATTTTCGTCTATCTTTTTCATACTGAGTCCGATTTTTCTTTTTTCCTTGTCCACTTTTACAACAATTACCTTTATTTCATCTCCTTCTTTTACAGTTCGATTTTTGTCAATTTCCGAATTATAAACCAGCCCTTCTACGATGCCTTCAATATCAACAAATAATCCATGTTCTGTCTTTTTAATAACTTTGGCATTATAAATTTCACCGATTTTGAATTTTTCTGGAATTTCTTTAATCCATGGATCTTCGGAAAGTTGTTTTATTCCTAAGGAAAGTTTCTCTTTTTCAGGTTCAAGACTTAAAATAACAGCATCAACCTTTTGTCCCTTTTTAAAAATTTGAGAAGGATGGTCAATATGTTTTGTCCATGATATATCAGAAATATGAATAAGTCCGTCAACTCCTTCTGGAAGTCTAACAAATATGCCAAAATCTGTTATTGTTTTGACTTTTCCAGAAATTCTATCACCCACTTTGTATTTTTTAGCAACAACTTCCCATGGTTTTGGTTTCAGTTGCTTAAAACTTAAAGAAATTTTTCTGTTTTCCCTATCAATATCAAGAACTTTTACATTTATCCATTCATCTACTTCTGCATAGTATGTAGGATGCTTTGGAGCTATCCAGTCAAGTTCGCTTACGTGAACAAGTCCTTCAACTCCTTCTTCAAGTTCAACAAAAAGACCAAAGTCTTCAACTCTTGTTACCTTACCTCTTACTTTCATGCCTGGATGATATTTTTTGTCAATATTTTCCCACGGATCAGCCTTCTTTTGCTTGTATCCAAGTGTTATTCTTTCATTTTCAGTATCAGCCTTTAAAACTATAAATTCATATTCAGAGCCTATTTCAAAAAACTGAGAAGGATGTCTAACTTTACCCCAGGATATATCTGAAATATGGAGAAAACCATCTAATCCACCCAAATCAACGAAAACTCCATAGTTGGTTATATTTTTTACAGTACCTTTTATTTTTAGCCCTTCTTTAATTTTTTCAGATATTTCTTTTTTCATTTTTTCTTTTTCTTCCTGTAGATATGCTTTTCTTGACAAAATTAAGGAAGTTTTAAGATTTCTCCACTGTCCATAAAGATTCTTGGGGGGTTCAATTTTTTCTATTTTTACTTTAAAGGTTTTTCCTACATATTCATCAAGATTTTTAGGTTTTCTAATCTCAAGTAATGATGCAGGTATAAAACCGTTTATACCATAAAAGGATGTTAGAACACCTCCTTTTGTTTTCCCTGTAATCTTTACTTCAACCGGTAATGCTTTTTCATAAGCATCCATAAGAATTTCCCAGCCTTTTATTTTTAATGCTCTATCTCTTGATAAAGATATTATTCCCTGTGCATCGTCTATTTTTTCAATAAAAACTTCTATTTCATCTGCTTCCTTTATATTTTTCAGTTCTTCTTCTGAAAACTCATTAAGTGGAATAATTCCTTCAAATTTATATCCTACATCTACTATTACTCCATCATTTCTTACTCCCATTATTTTTCCTTTTATAATTTCTCCCCTTTCTATGTGAGAAAGTGATCCCTCATAGAGACTTTCCAATTCTTGCTTTTCGCTAAGCTGATTCTGCATGGTCCTGTTCCTCCTTAATTTGTAAACTTTTTAATTTTATCAATAACTTCATCAATTATCCACTGAGGGGTTGATGCTCCTGCTGTGACTCCAATTTTTTTAGCAGAGTTAACCCACTTTTTGTCAATTTCCTGAGCATCTTCTATATGATATGTTTTTACCCCTATTTTTCTGCAAAGATTAGCAAGCTGAGTCGTGTTTGCACTGTTTTTACCTCCTACAACAATCATGACATCAACTTCTTTTGCAACTTTTTCTGTTGCTTCCAGCCTTCTTGATGTGAAATTACATAGAGTGTTAAAAATTCTTATCTCTTCAAATTCATTAAGAGAATTTATTATTTTATTCATTATTTCTTTAACTTTTGACATTGGTTGGGTTGTTTGTTGAATTATACCAATTTTTTTATTAAGAATCGGAATTTTTTTAGATTCTTTGAGTTCATTGTCTGCATGATTAATTACAATCGCTTTTTCTCCTGCATAACTAAAAATGCCTTTAACTTCTGGATGTTCTCTATCTCCAATAATTAAAACCTGATAGCCTTCAGAAGCTAATTTTTCAGCAAGATTTTGAGCTTTTTTAACAAATGGGCAGGTAGCATCTATGATTTCACAATCAAGCTGTTTTAATTCATTAAATTTTTCTTTAGGAATTCCGTGAGCTCTTATTATTAATGTTTTTATAGTTTTTTGAGAAATTTCATCTACAGGATATACGCCTAAATCTTTTAGCCTTTCTACAACTTGAGGATTGTGAATTATAGGACCTAAGGTAAAAACACCATCTTTATGTTTCTGAGCAACATCAAAGGCTATGTCAATTGCTCTTTTTACCCCAAAACAAAATCCTGCGCCTTCTGCCAGAACAATATTTTTTTGCATACTGTTTTTGATAATACATGATATCAAGCATCCTCTGCAACTTTTTTTAACACTATTGAGATAACTTCTTGAAGTGTAAGCTCTGATGTATCAATATAAAAAGCATCTTTACTGAGCCTTAACGGAGCATTCTCCCGTGAACAATCTCTTTTATCTCTTTCTATTACATCCCTTAGTGCTTCTTCAAAACTTATTTTTTTACCAGATTGTATCAATTGTTCAAATCTTCTTTTAGCCCTTACTTGAGGAGATGCATCAAGATAAAACTTTTTCCATGCATCAGGGAAAACAACTGTTGTCATGTCTCTGCCTTCAGCCACAATATCTACTTTTTCTGCAAAACTTCTCTGTAATGGCATCAGAAAATCTCTCACAACTTTTTGAGTAGAAAGCTGAGAAGTAATCTCTCCAATTTTAGGATCTCTGATAAAATCTGAGACATCTTCTCCTGATAAAAAAACTCTCCCATTTTTATAGTGAATTTTTATATTTTTAAGCTCTTCTTCTATTTCTTGCTCAGTTAGCAATGAAAAATCATCAATGTAATTGAATTTTATAGAAAAATAGTATGCCACTGCCCTATATAAAGCACCTGTATCAAGATATTGAAAACCCAAAGCTTTTGCTATTTCCTTTGAAACAGTGCTTTTGCCAGCACCTGAAGGTCCATCAATTGCAACTACTTTTTTCATTTCTGAAGCATCTCCAGTAAGCTATAAAACTCAGGGAATGATATATCAACGCAGTTTGCGTCTTTTATTGTAGTTTCACCTTCTGCAATAACTCCCGCTATGCTTAATGCCATTGCTATTCTGTGGTCTTTATAAGAGTAAACCTCTGTGCCAATAAGTTTGCAAGGACCTTCTATTTCTACTCCATCTTCAAATTCTTTTATCTTAACTCCCATTTTTTTTAGCTCTGATGTCATTGCTTTAATTCTATCTGATTCTTTTGCCCTCAGGTCTTTGGCATCTTTTATAACGGTTTTACCCTCTGCCTGCGTTGCTACAACACATAGAATTGGAAATTCATCTATCAGTTTAGGGATAATATCTCCCTGAACATTAATACCTTTAAGCTCAGATGAGCTTTTTGCAAAAATGTCTCCAACAGGCTCGCCTCCTTGCTCAGTTATATTAAAAATTTCTATAGTTGCTCCCATGTTTTTTAAAACCTCAATAAAACCTGTTCTTGTTTCATTGAGGTTAACCTGTTTAATTAATATTTCTGAGTCTGGCACTAAGCAAGCTCCTGCTATAAAAAAAGCAGCTGAAGAAAAATCATTTGGGATAGTGATATCAAAACAATTAAGTTCATGGTCTACAGGAGAGAGTTTTACAGTATTATCATTTATGATAATATTCACGCCCATGTTTTTTAGCATTTTTTCTGTGTGATCCCTGCTTTTATGAGGTTCTGTTAAAGTCGTTTCTCCTTTAGCATAGAGTCCTGCAAGTAAGATAGCACTTTTTACCTGAGCACTTGCTATTGGCATTTCATAGCTTATTCCTTTCAAAAAACCGCCCTTTATAACAATAGGGGGGAATTTATTTTCTGCCCTTCCCATAATATTTGCGCCCATAAGTGATAGAGGATTAATTATGCGTTTCATAGGTCTATATCTTAAAGAGTCATCTCCTGTAAGAACAGTAAGAAATCGTTGCCCTGCGACTATTCCGCTTAATAGTCTTATTGTTGTCCCAGAATTTCCGCAATCAATAACATTGTCAGACTCTTTTAAAGAATGCAAGCCCTTTCCATTAACTATAATTTCTTTTGAGTCAGTTATCGTGATTTCTACACCAAGTGATTTCATTGCGTTGAGACTGCTTAATGGGTCCTTTGCCCAGAGAAAGTTTTTTATTCTTGACTGTCCCTTTGCTAAAGAAGCAAACATAACTGCTCTGTGAGATATGGATTTATCAGGTGGAGGTGTTATCTCACCTTTGAGGGTTTTAGCTTTTTTAATTATTCTATTCATGAATCAATTTCTTTTCTTAAATTTTTTGCTTTTTCTATAAATGTTTTGACTCCTTCTGAGTCTTTTTTAGAGAGCATTTTTTTTATTTCTTTAAGATTTTTGGCGAAAATTTCAAGGCATTGTAAGATATTTTTATCATTCATTATAAAAATATCTCTCCAGACCTCTGGAGAACTTTTAGCAATTCTTGTTGTATCCTTAAATCCTGAACCAGCATATTTTATAAAATTTTTGTCCATTTCTGCTACTGTATTTACCATACAAAAAGAAATTAAATGAGGTAAATGACTTACAAGAGCATAAATTTTATCATGTTTATCCGCGCTCATAAACTCAACTACTGCACCTATTTTTTGCCATAGATTAGAAACTTTTTCAAGAGCTGATTTATCCGTATTTTCAGTAGGAGTTATAATAACTTTTGCTTTTTTAAAAAGATCTCCCTTTGCATGTTCAAATCCTGTTTTATCTGAACCAGCAATAGGATGAGTTCCAACAAAGAAGACTCCAGCGGGTAAAATTTTTTCAAAACTATTTACAACGCTTTCTTTCACACTGCCAACATCAATAATGATTGTTCCTTTTTTAAGATAATTAAGCATTTCAATGATAATTTTTTCAAATATACCAGCAGGAGTTGCCAAAACAATAAGCTCTGCCTGAGAGGCTTTTTTTAATGATGTGGTATAGCTATCTATAATTCCAAGTTTTAAGGCTTCTTTAAGCCTTTGTTCATTTCTTCCATAGCCAATAATTTTATTGACTAACTTTTTTTCTTTTAATGCTAAAGC
Organism: Thermodesulfovibrio yellowstonii DSM 11347; assembly: GCF_000020985.1. Lineage (NCBI taxonomy): Bacteria > Pseudomonadati > Nitrospirota > Thermodesulfovibrionia > Thermodesulfovibrionales > Thermodesulfovibrionaceae > Thermodesulfovibrio > Thermodesulfovibrio yellowstonii. The sequence goes on along the minus strand of NC_011296.1, from coordinate 1,698,384 downwards.
TAATGAACCTCCAATTAAGCCAACTCCAAGAATTGATACAGTGTTAAATCCATCCTCCATTCTTAAACTTCCCTGCCAACAGCTTTTGCAACAGCTGCAACTTTTTTCATCATTTCTTTAAACTGTTCCGGAGTTAAGGATTGTTCGCCATCAGAGAGAGCTTCTTCAGGATTTGTATGAACCTCAATTAAAAGCATGTCTGCACCTGCTGCAACCGCAGCAACTGCCATCGGGCTGACAAGTTCACGCTTTCCTACACCATGACTTGGGTCAACTGCAACAGGAAGATGACTTAAGGACTTTAAGAGAGGAACAGCACTGAGGTCAAGTGTATTTCTTGTTGCGGTTTCAAATGTTCTAATACCTCTTTCACAAAGTATAACTTTTTCGTTTCCTCTTGAAAGAATATATTCTGCTGCCATAAGAAGTTCTTTTATTGTGGCAGACATTCCTCTTTTAAGCAAAACTGGCTTGTCCACTGAGCCTACTTCCATAAGAAGTTTGAAATTCTGCATATTTCTTGTGCCGATTTGAAGAATATCAACATAATCAATCATTATGTCTATATCTCTTGGGTCCATTATTTCACTTATTACAGGGAGTCCTGTTTTTTCCTTTGCTTCTGCAAGATATTTCAATCCTTCAACTCCGAGTCCTTGGAAAGAATATGGTGATGTACGAGGCTTAAATGCACCGCCTCTTAAAAAAGTTGCTCCTGCAGATTTTATTTTTTCAGCAATATTAATAAGGGTAACTCTATTTTCTACTGCACATGGACCTGCTGCAACATGAACTTTTTTGCCACCAATTTCAAGATCATCAACTTTAATGACAGTATCTGTTTTTTTAAAGTCTCTGCTTGCAAGTTTATATGGTTTAAGAATTCTTACTACTTCTTCAACACCAGGGATTGCTCTTATTGCATTTTCTTCATCTTCTGTTATTTTTGAGGTATCTCCAATTACGCCGATAATTGTTCTTTCAGTTCCTTTTGAAATATGTGGTTTTAATCCTTTTAATTCAAGTTTTTTAACAATTTTTTCAATCTGCTCATCACTTACATCTGGTTTTAATACAATAATGTCCATATTTTAACCTCCTAAAAATTTTTTAAATGCTTCAATAAAGGATTTATTTTCTTCAGGTAATCCTATAGTTACTCTTATTTGTTTTGGTCCAACAGGTCTTACAATGACTCCTTGTTTTAGAAGGAAATCAAAAACTTCCTTTGATGTTGTATTTTCAGGTAAAACTATATAGATGAAATTTGTTTGAGTAGGTAAATACTTAATAGATGAGATTTTATCAAGCTCTTTATAGAGATAGTCTTTACCTTTTTCATTTATTTCAAGCACTTTTTTTAAATGTTCTTCATCTTTTAATGCAGATTCTGCAGCAATTTGGGCTATGGTATTTGTGTTAAAAGGTTCTCTGATTCTGTTCATTTCTGTGATGATTTCTTTTTTTGCAATTCCGTAACCTATTCTTAAACTTGCAAGCCCATAAGCTTTTGAAAAAGTCCTTAAAATTAATATATCTTTATCTTCTTTAAAATATTTCAAGGTATCTGGATATTCGGGGTCTGTAACATATTCATAATAAGCCTCATCCATGATAATCAATATATTTTCTGGAAGAGCCTTAATAAATTTATCAAACTCTTCTTTGTAGTTTATAGTGCCTGTTGGATTATTTGGATTGGCTATGAATATAATTTTTGTTTTATCTGTTACTTCATTAAGCATTCCTTCAAGGTTATGTCTCCAGTTTTTCAATGGTACTTCTTTTGCAACTCCTCCCTGTGATATTACACTCATGGCATAAACAACAAAAGAGGGATTAGCCATAACTGCTTCATCTCCCGGTCCTATGTATGTCCTTACCGCGATATCTATAAGCTCATTTGAGCCATTACCAAGAATTATCTCATCATGCGTTAGAGTTATTCCTTTTTTTGCGAATAAATCACATAAAGCATTTTTCAGATAGTATCCGCTTCCTTCTGGATATCTTGCAAGCTCAACTGGTTTAGATATTAAATCTTTAATTGCTTCAATAACTTTTGGCGAAGGACCAACAGGATTTTCATTAGAAGCAAGTTTTATGCATTCTTTTATACCAAGTTCTCTTTCTACTTCTTTAACTGGCTTGCCTGGAATATATGGTTGAATCTTTTTCACGTAAGATAGCGGTTTAATCATAATCGCTCCTCCATTTATTTAAACATTGGATATGAACCAAGATGTACAAGCTCTATGCAGTAATTTTTTACTTCTTCAAGGGTTTTACGAACCTTTTCATCTTCAATATGTCCCATAAAATCAACAAAGAATATGTATTCCCATTTTCTCATTTTTGCTGGACGAGATTCTATTTTTGTAAGATTTAACCCTGAATCCTTGAAAGGTTTTAAGGCATTGTAAAGTGTTCCTGGTTTATCTTGAAGTGAGAACATTATAGAGGTTTTATCAGAACCAGTTTTATTCGGAAATGTTTTTCCGAGAATGAAAAATCTTGTATAATTGTTTTTGTAATCTTCTATATGTTTTGCAACAAATTTAAGTCCATAAATATTTGCTGCAAACTCACTTGCTATTGCTGCGACATCTTCATCTAAAGAAGCCTGTCTTGCTGCTTCAGCAGTGGATGCCACATCATAAACTGGAATATCAGGCATATTTTTTCGTAGCCATTCTCTACATTGTGCTCTTGCATGAGGGTGTGAATATATTTTTTTTATTTTTTCTTTTTCTCCTGTAAGGGAGAGTAAGTTATGCGTTATTGGGATTATTATTTCTCCAGCAATTTTTACTTCATACTGCATAAACATATCAAGAGTATAGGTAACAGTGCCTTCATTTGAGTTTTCTATTGGCACAACCCCGAATTTTGTTATGCCTTTTTCTACTGATTCAAAAATATTCTTAATATTATCCTCTGGTTCAAACTGTGCAAAGCTTCCAAAATACTTTATTGCTGCAAGATGAGTGAATGTTCCTTCAGGACCAAGATAAGAAATTTTTTGTGATTCCTGAAGAGCAAGAGTTGCTGAGAGAATTTCTCTAAATAGAGTTTTAATTACCTCATCAGAGAAAGGTCCCTTATTTAATTTTAGAATTTTATTTATGATATTTTTTTCTCTTACGGGGTCATAAAAAGAAAGTCCCTGAGTTTTTTTTATTTCGGCTATTTTTATAGCGAGTTTCGCTCTGTCGTTTAAAAGTTTAAGAATTTCTTTATCAATTTTGTCAATTTTATCCCTTAAATTCTGTAGTTTTTCATTTTCCATTTTTTATTCTATCATAGAATATGATAAAATTTTAAAATTATGACAAATCACAAAAATACTCTTATGGATAGAATACTGAATTGGATAGCTTCTCACGATGATGAACCTCCTTATCTTCTTCTTGATAGAGAAATATTAAAAGAAAAGATTTCACTGATTGGAAGAGGAATTAAAAACTCAAAAGTTTTTTATGCTGTTAAGGCTAACCCAGATATAGATGTTATTAGGTATCTAAACAGTTTTAATGTAGGTTTTGAAATAGCCTCAGAGGGTGAACTGGCAATCTTAAAGCAGTTGAATGTTGAGCCTGAAAGGATTATAACAAGTAATCCTGTAAAAACCTTTAAATTTCTTAAAGAAGCGGTTGAATATGGTATTGAGTATTATGCTTTTGATTCTATAGCAGAAGTTGAAAAACTTGCGAAGTATACACCACGTAAAAAAGTTTATGTGAGACTGACTGTTCCTAATGAAGGAAGTGAATGGCCATTGAGTAAAAAATTTGGTGTTGAGATGGAAGAAGCTGCCCAGTTGCTTATTTACGCTAAACAAAGAGGACTTGACCCTATAGGAATAACATTCCATGTAGGTTCTCAATGTAGTAATGTTTATAACTGGCATACAGCGATACACAAAGCAGGACAATTAAAAGAACTTGTGAGAAAAAATGGAATTGAAATAAAAATGTTGAATATTGGCGGTGGCTATCCTATAGAGTACACAAAAAAAGTTCCTTCTATAGAGACAATAGAGACAAAAATTAACTCTATTCTTGAAGAATATTTTCCTGATACAGAAATTTTTATAGAGCCTGGAAGAGCTGTTGTAGGAGATGCTGGAGTTTTTGTATCAAGAATTATTGGTAAGGCTCAGAGAGGAGATGAAAATTGGCTTTATATAGATGTGGGTGTCTTTAACGGATTAATGGAAAGCATAGGAGGTATTAAGTATCAGTATATCGTAGGAAGCAGAGGAGAAGAAAAAGAATGGACAATTGCAGGACCAAGCTGTGATAGTTTTGATGTAATAGACAGAGAGGTTGTGCTTCCTGAGCCAGATGTTGGAAGCCTTATTCTTATTCTATCCGCAGGTGCATATACGATATCTTATGCATCAGAGTTTAATGGATTTTCCACGCCAAAAACATTTTTAATTTAGGAGGTTTGCCATGATTAAATTTTTTGAGAAGGACCCTTATGCTCCGATACAGTATGTATATGAAGTGGAAAAAGTTCTTTATAAGGGTAAAAGTAAATTTCAGGAGATAATGGTTTTTGAAAATCCTTATTTTGGAAAAATTCTTGTCCTTGATGGTGTTGTCCAACTTACTGAAAGAGATGAGTTTATTTATCATGAAATGCTAACCCATGTTCTTATGCACGCTCACCCTGAAGCTAAAAATGTTGCTGTTATAGGAGGCGGAGATGGTGGTGCAGTAAGGGAAGTTCTTAAACATGGCTCTGTAAAAAAACTTTACTTTATTGAGATTGATGAAGAGGTTATAAAGGTCTCAAAAGAATTTTTTCCATCTGTTTCTTCAGCCATAGATGACTCAAGGGTTGAGATTAGATGTATGGATGGAGCAGAGTTTATAAAAGAGATGAAAAACTCTCTTGATGTAATAATTGTTGATTCAACAGATATAATAGGTTTTGCAAAGAGCCTTTTTACAGTTGAGTTTTTTAAATTTGTAAGAGACGCACTCACTGAAAATGGAATGTTTGTGACACTTTCAGAGTCTCTTATATTTCATAGAGAGCTTGTATATGAAGTGCAAAATTCTATGAAGCTAATATTCCCGATTGTTGAACTCTACACTGCAAGCATAGCAACTTATGCTGGAAACTGGTGGAGCTTTTCTGTTGGCTCAAAATCTTTAGACCCTCGCGAAATACGAAAACCTGTAAAAATAGAGACAAAACTTTATACAGCAGATTTGCATAAATCCTGCTTTTTGCCCCGAGATATTTATAAAAAACTTTTAAATAAAGAGCTTATCTGGTAGAATATTTGACTTTTTTAAGGTTATCGTGATAATTTTAAACATTAGCACTTAAATATGAGGAGTGCTAAAATGAGAGATACAATGCTTGATGAAAGAACTAAAAAGGTGCTTTACGCGGTTGTGGAAAGTTACATTGAAAAACCTGAACCTGTAGGTTCGCGTTATATTATGAAAAAATATGGATTTGATGTCTGTTCTGCTACAATAAGGAACATAATGTCAGATTTAGAAGATGCAGGATTTCTTTCCCAACCTCACACTTCAGCTGGAAGAGTGCCAACAGATAAGGCATATAGATTTTATGTTGACTATATATTTCAGAGTGAATTGTTTTCTCAATCATTGGAAATTAAAAGAGTTATAGAAAATTTAACAAAAAAGTTAAGAAAACTCAGAAACAACATGAACTCTCTCTTTTTAGAAACAACTCAGAGTTTATCTCAGGCTACCAGATATCTTGGTTTGGCGCTTTTGCCAGCAACAGAAAAAACCGCTCTTCATCGGGTAGATTTTATAAAATTTAAAGATGACCTTGTAATAGCTGTTGTTGTGAATGATAAAGGTATTGTTAAAAATAAGATTATAAAAGTTTATCCTGAAATAACCCAGAAGGAACTTAACAGTCTTGCAGATTTTGTTAATAGAAATTATCACGGAAAAACCATTGACGAAATACGAGATGACCTGATTGTGAGGATAAAAAAGGAAAAAATTTTCTGGGATAGATTAATTTCCAAGATTTTAAAAATGTGTCAGGAAGCATTATATTTCTCCAGAGAAGATGTTTATGTATCAGGATTTTATCATATAATGCACTTGCCAGATTTTTCTGATATAGAAAAACTTAGAGAGGTTGCAAAAACAATACAAGACAGGCATCTTTTGCTTAAACTTTTTGAAAATATTTCTGAAGACGATGAGGTAAAAGTAATTATAGGGCAGGAAAATCCTGTAGAAGAATTTAGAAGTTTTAGTATAATTGCTTCACCATATAAAGAAAAAGACAAATCACTTGGTGTTATTGCTCTTGTTGGTCCAAAGCGAATGAACTATCAAAGGGCAATTATGTTAGTTAATGCCTTTGCAAGGTCATTAACAAGAACACTTTCAGATTAGGAGGTTTATTTAAATGGATGAAATAAAAAAAGATACATCTACTGAAAACAAAGAAACTGAAGAAATTTCTTATGAAGGTTCAGCAATTGAAGATAAACCAAGAGATGTTGTTGAGAATCTTCAAAATGAACTATCTCAACAGAAAGAGAAATATCTTAGACTTTATGCTGAATTTGAAAACTACAAAAGAATGATTCAAAAAGAAAGAGAAGAGTTAGTAAATTATGCCAATGAAAAATTAATCAAAGATTTATTGCCAATTATAGATAATTTTGAATTAGCTATCAAACATGCAGGTAGTGACCTAAATTCTGATTGGCTTGAAAGTATGAAAAAAGGTGTTGAGAATACATTAAAGGAATTTTTGCGAATATTAGAAAAATACGGAGTAAAACAAATTGAAACAGTTGGCCAGGTTTTCAATCCGGAGGTGCATCATGCTGTATCTACAGTTGAAACAGAAGATATAGAAGATAACATCATTGTAGAAGAATTGCGTAAAGGATATTTGTATAAAAATAAGCTACTAAGAGAGCCTCTTGTAGCTGTTTCTAAGAAAGCTAAGCCCTCTGAAGAGGGAGGTTCTTCTTCGCACCCATCGGGTGTTCAGAATGACAGAATTGAAAAGGAGGATTAATTATGGGAAAAGCAATAGGAATAGACCTTGGCACAACAAACTCTGTTGTTGCAGTAGTTGTAGGTGGTGAGCCTGTAGTAATACCGAATCAGGAAGGACAAAGAACAACACCTTCTGTAGTTGCTTTTACTGATAAAGGTGAAAGATTGGTTGGACAGGTTGCAAAAAGGCAAGCAATAACTAATCCTGAAAATACTATCTTTTCTATAAAAAGATTGATGGGACGAAAATACAACTCTCAGGAGGTTCAGGAGGCAAAGAAGAGACTTCCCTATAAAATTGTTGAAGCTCCAAATGGTGATGCACACGTTGAAATAATGGGAAAGAGATACTCTCCACCTGAAATCTCTGCGATGATACTTCAAAAGCTTAAACAGGCTGCTGAGGACTATCTTGGCGAGCCTGTAACAGAAGCTGTTATTACAGTGCCTGCTTATTTTGATGATAGTCAGCGTCAGGCAACAAAGGATGCAGGAAGAATTGCAGGACTTAATGTTCTGAGAATAATAAATGAGCCAACCGCTGCAGCACTTGCCTATGGGCTTGACAAGAAAAAAGAAGAAAAAATAGCTGTTTATGACCTTGGTGGTGGAACATTTGATATCTCAATTCTTGAGATAGGAGAAGGAGTTATTGAAGTAAAGGCAACCAATGGAGATACCTATCTTGGTGGAGATGATTTTGACATAAGAGTTATGGACTGGCTTATAGAGGAGTTCAAAAAACAGGAAGGTATTGACTTAAGAAAAGATAGAATGGCACTTCAGAGACTGAAAGAAGCAGCAGAAAGGGCAAAAATTGAATTAAGTTCAGCAATGGAAACAGAGATAAATCTTCCTTTTATAACAGCTGATGCTTCAGGTCCAAAGCACTTACTCATGAAATTAACTCGTGCCAAGCTTGAACAGCTTGTTGATGATTTAATCCAGAAAAGCCTTGAGCCTTGCAAAAAAGCTCTTTCTGATGCAGGACTTTCTCAAAGTCAGATAGATGAGGTAATTTTGGTTGGTGGACAGACAAGAACTCCGAAAGTGCAGAAAGTTGTTCAAGATTTCTTTGGGAAAGAACCTCATAAAGGTGTTAATCCTGATGAAGTTGTTGCTGTTGGAGCAGCGATTCAGGCAGCAATTTTAAAGGGAGAGGTAAAAGAAGTTTTACTTCTTGATGTAACTCCTCTTTCACTTGGAATTGAAACACTTGGTGGTGTATTTACTAAGATTATTGAGCGTAATACAACTATACCCACTAAGAAGTCTCAAATATTTACAACTGCTGCTGATAATCAGACAGCTGTTACAATTAAAGTATATCAGGGTGAAAGAGAGATGGCGGCAGACAATAAGCTTCTTGGAGTATTTGAACTTGTTGGAATACCTCCTGCCCCAAGAGGAATTCCTCAGATAGAGGTTACCTTTGATATAGATGCCAATGGAATTTTGCATGTTTCTGCAAAGGACCTTGCTACTGGTAAGGAACAGTCAATAAGAATTACTGCTTCAAGTGGTCTCAGTGAGGAAGAGATTAAGAAAATGATTAGAGAAGCTGAAGCACATGCAGAGGAAGACAGGCGCAAAAAGCAGATTGCTGAAGCAAGAAATGAAGCAGACAACATGATATATACTGTTGAAAAAACATTAAGAGATATGGGTGATAGGATTTCAGAAGATGAAAGGAAAAGAATAGAAGAAGCAATTGAAAAGTGTCGTAGGATAAAGGATACAAGCAATGATGTAAATGAGATAAAAGCAGCTGTAGAAGAGTTAGCTAAAGCTTCTCATAGAGTGGCTGAGGAACTTTATAAAAAAGCAGGAGCATCCCAGCAAGGAGCAGGTAGTACAACACAGTCAAAAAAAGAGGAAGATGTAATAGAAGCTGAGGTAGAGGATAAAGATAATAAATGAAAGATTACTATAGCATTCTTGGTGTAAGCCGGGACGCCTCTCAGGAAGAGATAAAAAAGGCGTTCCGGCGCCTTGCAAGAAAATATCATCCTGATTTAAATCAAGGAGATAAATCCGCAGAAGAAAAATTCAAAGAAATAAACGAAGCATATGCTTGTCTTGGTGACCCTGTAAGGAGAGCTAACTATGATAGATATGGAACAGCAGAAGGACCTACAGGGAACGGATTTGGATTTGAAACTTATACAACGTTTACAGATATATTTGAAGACATATTTGAAGGATTTTTTGGAAGTTTTGGGTTCAGAAAAAATAAACCTACAAAAGGTGCTGATTTAAGATATGACATTACAATCACTCTTGAAGAAGCAGCCAGAGGAGTTGAAAAAACAATTAAATTTCCCCGTTGGGAAATATGTGGAACATGCAATGGTTCTGGAATAAAACCTGGTAGTGAGCCAATTATATGTTCATCTTGCGGTGGCAGCGGATATATCAGATATAATCAAGGATTTTTTTCAGTGTCAAAGACATGTTCAAAATGTGGTGGAACAGGAAGAATTATCAGAGATCCTTGTTTTGATTGTGCAGGAAATGGAAAGATAAAAGTAGAACATGAATTAACAATAAAAATTCCTCCAGGTGTTGATTCCGGAAGTAAATTAAAGGTCAGTGGTGAAGGAGAAATAGGTGAATTTGGTGGACCAAGAGGCGATCTTTATATTTTTGTCAATGTTAAAGAACACGAATTTTTCAAGAGAGAAGGTATAAATCTTTATTGTTCCATTCCTATTTCATTTGTTAGAGCAGTTTTTGGCGGAGAAGTGGAAGTTCCTACACTTGATGGAAAAGAAAAAATAGAAATACCAGCAGGAACTCCATCAGGTAGAGTTTTTAAGCTCAGGGGTAAAGGGCTTCCAAGAGTAGGAGGTACTCACAGAGGAGACCAGATTGTAACTGTTTACATTGATGTTCCCAAAAAACTAAATGAACGTCAGAGAGAACTTCTTGAAGAGTTTGCCAGGATATCTGGAGAAGAAATAAAAAAAGGTTCAAAAGGCTTGAAAGATAAATTAAAAGATATTTTTTCAATGTAGAATTGAGGTGTGTTAGGAGATATATGAAGAGGAATAATTTTATCTTTCTTGTTTTTGTATGCATTATGTTAGTTTTCATATCTTGTTCACAAAAGAGTGAGATAGTTTCAAAATCTGCAATCTCAGTTTATACAAGCCTTTATCCTCTTCAGCATTTTACAAAATGGATAATGCCCGAAGCTCAGATTCAGGTATTAATTCCTTCTCAGATTGATCCACATAATTTTGAGCCTTCTTTAAAGGATATTCAAAAACTTTTTAATGCAAACATGGTAGTCTATCTTGGAAATACAGATATTGACCGATGGATAGACAAAATAAAAGACGAGCTTACTCTAAAAGGCATAAAGGTAGTGAGACTTCAAGATTATATTGCATTTAAAAAATATTCATTAGGTAGTGAAATAGACCCGCATATATGGTTAGACCCTATTTTAGTTTTGGAAATTATTAAAGTAATCAAAGATAAAGCTCAGGAACTTTATCCTGATAAAAAAGATATGTATGAGAAGAATTTTTCTCTGTACAGTGAAAAGCTTAAAGAACTTGATAGGGACTATAAAAAAGCTTTGTCAAACTGTTCATTGAAAGAAGTTATCGGAAGTCATGAATTTTTAAATTATCTTAGTGCCAGGTATGGATTTAATTTTCACTTTATTGTTCATGAACCTGAAGAAGAGCCGCCATTAAAGAAAATTCAAAAACTGAAAAATTTAATAAAGCAAAGCTCTATTGGATACATCATTTGTGAGCCAGAGGGAGAAAAAATTGCGAAAACTTTATCAGAGGAAACTGGTGTAAAGATATTAAAATTCAATACATTTCATCAAATATCTACAATAGATTACTTTCAAGCAATGAGAGATAATCTTGAAGTTTTAAAAACTGCTTTAAATTGTAAATGAAAGCGATAAGTTTAACAAATGTTTATTATTCTTTTGATAGCATTTTTGTGCTTGAAAATATTAATCTTGAAATAGAAGAGGGATGCTATCTTGGAATTATAGGACCAAACGGAGCAGGGAAAACAACTTTACTAAGGTTAATCTTAGGTATAATAAAGCCTCACAGAGGTCAGGTATTGATTTATGGGCAGAATCCAGAAGATTACATAAAATCAGAACCTATTGGATATCTACCTCAGAGAATATCTCAGACAATCTATGAATTTCCAGTTACAGTAGAAGAACTTGTTAAAAGTGGATATGAAAAGATTAAAAAAGAAAATCTTGATTGGGCATTGGATGTTTTTAAAATTTCTCATTTAAGAAAAAAAATCCTCAGGGAACTTTCTGGAGGAGAGCGTCAGAAAGCGTTTCTTGCCAGAGCTATTGCTTCGCAGCCGAGAATTTTACTTCTTGATGAACCAACTACAGGCATAGACCCTTATTCAATGGAGGAATTACTTAAAATGCTTGAGATTCTCAACAGAGATTTTGGAATTACAATCCTTGTAGTTACTCATGATATAGGGACTTTTGCTCATGAAGCGAGATGTATTCTGTGTCTGAATAGAAGAGTTGTATGTCTTGGAGAACCCCAGAAAATTCTTAAAGATGAGTATATGGCTATGTTATATCCTGAATCTACTGTTTTCCCGCACAAAAATGCTTGAAATTTTTGAATTCAACATAATAAAAAGAGCTTTTTTAGTTGTTAGTTTTATAGCACCTTTATCTCCGATTTTTGGAATTTTTCTGCTTTTTCGTAAATATGCTTTTTTTGCAGACACCCTTGCTCATGTAGGTTTTTTAGCACTTGCATTAAGCCTTTTCTTCAAAATAAACTCTCTTGTTTTGCTTATTTTATTGAGCATAGGGGTGTCTATTTCTGTTGAACAACTCAGGACTAAAGACAGACTTCCAGCAGAAGGTTCTCTCTCTTTTTTTCTGTATTCAGGAGTTGCTCTTTCAGTGGTCTTTATAACTTTTTCTGGCAGCACGGGTTCCATAATAAATATACTTTTTGGAAGTCTTTCTACTGTGACAAAGGAAGATGTTTATCTTATTTTATCTGGAGCTTTTGTATGTGGAGTTTTTATCTTAAAATACTATAAAAAACTGATTAGTTTCTGCATTGATGAAGAGCTTGCTCATGCCTCTGGAATTAATGTAGCAGTCATTAAAATGCTCTTTGCAACAACTGTTGCATTATCAATTTCTATATCAATAAAAACAATGGGAGCTCTTTTAATTGGCTCTCTGATGATAATTCCACCTTTGATTGCTATGCATATATGTAGAAGCCTTAAAAATACGGTTATTGTATCAATTATTATTTCTCTTTTATCGTCCTATTCAGGAATTTTCCTTTCTTTTTACTCAGGGATTCCTCTTGGTGCATCAATTTCAACTATTTTAGTTGTTTTTTTTGTGATTTCTTTTATTATTAAAGCATTTAAGTTTAAATGATAATAGTTTATTTTTCGTTCTTTTTTTCTTCTTCTTTTTCTTTTTTCTTCAGGAGTTCTGACATCTCTTCAAGCTTTTTCATAACAAGATAGTTTATAGTTCCTTCTGGATATGTCCCATCTGGCATTAGTTCACCTGCTTTCATATCTGTCAGTATCTCAAGTCCTTCTTCTGCGTATTCAATGGCATAAATATGGAACTTGCCTTCATCAATCGCCTTTTGTATCTCCTCTTTGAGCATCAGATGTTTAATGTTTCTTCTTGGGATTATTACTCCATGACTTCCATCAAGTCCTCTAATTTTGCAAAGCTCAAAAAAACCCTCAATTTTCTCATTTATTCCGCCAACTGGCTGAACTTCTCCTTTTTGATCCATTGAACCTGTGACAGCAATATTCTGTTTAAGAGGAATATCTGCAATACTACTTAAAAGTGCGTAAAGTTCAGCGCATGTAGCACTATCACCTTCTATCATTTCATAAAGTTGTTCAAATGTAAGGGAGGCGCTGAGGCTTATTGGTTTTTTTATTGCGTATTTGCTCCAAAGATAGCTTGAAAGAATCATAACTGCTTTTTCATGTATTTTCCCTGACATTTTTGTTTCTCTTTCAATATTTACTATTCCAGCCTTACCAAGATATGTTCTTGCGGTGATACGAGAAGGTTTCCCAAAGCTGTAGTCTCCAAGGTCAATGACAGCAAGTCCATTTATCTGTCCAACTTTTTTGCCATATGTCTCTACAATTAAAACATCTTCAAGAATTAGTTCTCTTAATTTTTCTTCTATACTTGCTGATCTATAAACTCTTTGTTCAAGGGCTTTATTAACATGCACAGCATAAACAATGTCCTTTCCGTCTTTTTTTGCCCAAAAATGAGACTCTCTTATCAGGTCTGCTATGCTACTGAATTGAGTTGAAAGCTTTTCTTGATGTTCTGCAAGTCTTGAACCATACTCAACAATCTTTGCAATAGCAGAGCGATGAAATGGTAAAAGTTCTTCTTCTTTTTGACAGAGAGCAACAAACTGAGCATATTTTATTATGTTTTCTTCATTCCTTGGCATTCTTATATCAAAATCTGCCTTAACTTTAAATAATTCTCTATATTCATCATCATAGTTGTAAAGTATGTAATAAAGAAACGGTGTTCCTGTGAGAATTACTTTAACATTCAAAGGAATTGGTTCAGGTCTTAAAGTAGTTGTTGTAATAAGCCTGTATTGTTCCCACACATCTTCTATCCGAATTTCCTTGCTTCGCAGAGCTCTTTTCAAAGAATCATAGGAAAAAAGATTTTTTATCAAAGCCATAGCATCTATTACAAGATATCCTCCATTGGCTTTGTGTAGTGAACCTGGTTTGATCATTGTAAAATCAGTAATTGCCATACCATACTGAATCTTATATTCAATTCTTCCAAAAAGATTAAGATATGTTGGATTGGGTTCATAAACAACAGGAGCACCCTCTGTTGCAGAGTTGTTAACAAGAACATTTACGCTGTATTTGGCAAAAGAAACCTCTCTCTGAATTTTCATAAAAGGAGGCATTGGAGGAACTGTCTCTTCTTGTATTTTGAAGTCCTGAACATTATTAAGTATATCCTCTTTTACAGCATCCAGATAATTCACAATTCTTTCATTGAAAGAATATTTCTTTTTAAGTTCTTCGATTGGTTGTTCTATTACATCAAGAGCAATCTGGCGTTCAAGTCTAAGAAGCATGTCTTTAACGATTTTTTCTGCTTCTTTAACAGCTCTTACCACATCATCAAGTTTGTCCTGAAGCATTTTGCCAAGTTCGTCAATTCGTTTTCTTGTTTCAATGTCAAGTGCCTGAAACTCTTCTTCTGTAAGCGGTTCTCCGTCTCTTTTAACCGGAACGATTATAAGTCCTGCAAGAGCTTTACGAATTGCAAAACCTTTTGTTCTTGCATCTTCTTCTACTGTAGAAAACCATTCTTTTTGTTTTTGTTGAAAATCTTCAAGAATTTTATTTCTCTGTTTGTCATACTCTTTTGACTCAAAAGCTTTTGGAATTTCTACTTTCAATGTATTAACAAGATTTTCCATATCTTTTTGAAATTCCGTAGCTCTACCTGCGGGTAAACTAACAGCAATTGGAGCGTCAGGATTTTTAAAATTATAAAGATAGCACCAATCAGGTGGAACAGATTCTTGTTTTACTTTTTCAGAAAGAAGTGTTCTTATTGCACGCATTTTACCTGTTCCAGGTGCACCAAGAGCATATATATTAAATCCTTTTGCAGGCAAATTTAAACCGAATTCTAAAGAAGCTATTGCTCTGTCTTGTCCGATTGTTCCTGTAAGAGGTGAAAGTTCTTGAGTTGTCTCAAAATCAAATATATTATCATCACATTTTTTGTAAACGTCCTCTGCCCGAAGTTTTATTGCCATTTTTGCCTCCTTGTTATATTTTTGAGTCTATCCAAAAACTTGCAAGTTATTGAAAATCAATAAACTACAAGTCCTATTATTTTCCAATTACCTCCATCTGTCATTCCGAGAAGCGTGAGCGACGAGGAATCTCCTCATTTCCACTGTCACCCTTTCAGGTCAGAGATTCCTTGCACCCATTGAGGGTGCTCGGAATGGCAAAAGAAAAAGATGACCCTTACGGATCAGATTCCTCAGGGTCATTAAGTCCCCCTCGGAATAACAGTTAGTAATTGAACAGCTTCATATTTTTTCATATTATACCATTAATTTTTTAAATTGCTAATACTTTTCCAAATGTCTGAAAAAGCCATAGATGAGATGTTTTTTTAATTTGAATTGTTTAATATTTTATAATTAAAATAAAACATTGGAGAAGCATATGAAAGCATCCAATCTCTGGCAAGAAGTACTTAAAGCTCCAAATAAAAATCAGCATCTGTTAAAAGATATTGAAAAGTTTGCAAAAGAAAACACTGAACCTGCTCTGATTCACTTTGGCACATCAGGCTGGCGGGGTGAAATTGGCTCAGATTTTACTATGCAGAATGTTAGAGTAATAACTAAAGCAATAATTGAAGCAGTTAAGGGAGAAGACAGGCAGATTCTCAATTCCTTTGGTATAAAATCTTTTAATGAATTTAAAGAAAGAGGAGTTATTGTAGGACATGACAATCGTTTGCTTGGAAAGGAATTTGCGTATGAAGTGATTGGAATTCTCCAATCTGAAGGAATAAATTGTTATTATGCTGGTGAAGCTTCAACACCAGAATTTTCAGTTGCTGTGGTAGAGCTATCTGCCTCTGCATCAATAAATTTAACTCCAAGCCATAATCCTCCAAATTACGGTGGACTAAAACTTAATCCCTCTGATGGAGGTCCTGCTTCTGAGGAACTAACAAAACCTATTGAAAGAATTGCGAACGAACTAATGAAAAATGCAAATTCTATTAAATCTTGTCCACCAGTTGCAATCAATAAAATAGATGCTACGGAACTATATATTAATTTTATAAAGAAAAGAAACATGATAGACATTGATAAGATAAAAAATTTCTTGTCCAATAACCCCCACACTATTGCTGTTGATCACATGCATGGTGCTACGAGGGGTAAATTAGCGAAAATACTTTCTGTTAGTCCAGGTACTTTTATATGTCTTAGAAGAGAAGATGATCCTCTCTTTGAAGGACTATCACCTGAACCAAGTGAAGAAAATCTGAAGCTTGCTCTTTCTCATCTAAGAGAAAATACTCTTGGATTTTCGGCAATCATAGACCCTGATGGAGACAGGGTTAGGTTTGCCGATTTAAAGAGACAGATACCTATGAATTACTTCGGTGCAATGGCGTTTCATTATCTTTATAATTACAAAGGACTAAGAGGAGTTGTGGTAAAAAGTGTAGGCACGAGCAATTTTGTTAACAGCATTGCAGAAGCTTTTAGAGTTGAAGTTATTGAAACAAAAGTTGGATTTAAAAATTTTAGACCCTATCTTTTACCTAATGCTACAAAAAAAGCTATAGTTGCTTTTGAAGAATCAGATGGTATATCCATTCAAAATCATACTCTTGAAAAGGATGCTATTTTAGGAGTTTTGCTCGCTCTTGAAATGATTGCAACATTCAATAAAAATCTTAGCGATTATCTTGAAGAAATAGAAAAATCCTATGGAAAATATTATTCTGACAGAACAGGAATAGAAATTCCACGTGAAAGCTTTGGTCCGCATGTAAAAGAAAATATAATGGCACTATCAAAACATTTTAAGATAGGGGATTCTTTTAAAATCGGTGATTTAGAGAAAAAAATAGCCTCAATAGTAGATTTGGACGGAGTAAAAATTATTTTTAATGATGGTTCTTGGATTATGATAAGACCATCGGGAACAGAACCTAAAGTTCGTATATACATAGAGACTAAAAATAAAGAAGAAAAAGAAGTATTCATTGAAGAAGCAAGAATTTTAACAAAGAAAATATGCCTTGAAGGTATAGGCGGTTTAACTTAATTCCCTCAAGTATTTATCAAATAAATTAAGGCTTTCTTTGTGTTTTTCTGTTAGCTCATAATCCATATTTTCCTGCCAGTAGTAAAGAATCTCTTCCTCTGTCATGAAATCTCTTAAATAATAATTCTTCAACATTTCTGAGAAATATTCTCTACACTTTTTACGAGCATAAAGAAGCCTATCTTTTAGCTGAATATATTTGGGATAAAGTTCATTTTCAGAGTTTGTGATTTCCCTTCTTACAATCCAGAGAGCAAATACAAAAGGAAGTCCTGTATTCTGATACCACAGATTGGCAAGATCATATGCTTTTTTGCCATTATTCAACTTTCTATATCTCAATGCTTCATCACCAATTAACAGGAAACTTTCTCCTGTATGAGGTGCGGAAGAGATATCATAAACAGGATTTAAACCCATAAATTTTTCAAGAATTACTCTTAGAAGAAGGTGAGAAGTTGCTGACTGATCAGTAAGTAAAATTTTACCTCCATCAATCCTTTCTAAATCATGGTCACTGAAAAAAAGAACACTTCCCACATATTCTTTTGAACTTATACAGATTCCATCAACATAATCATAAAGTTCCTTATTTAGCAGATACTCTACAGAGGATGAAGGACTCACATCAATTAAATCATTTCTCAAAGCCCAATTTAGTTGAGAAGGCACTCCTTTTACAAGATGAATTTCTTCTGTAAGCAAACCTTCTTTTTCAAGCACGTAAAATATGGGATAAACATTAGCATACTGAATCCATCCAACTTTAAGCTTCATCCTTTTATTACTCCCATTGGTTTTAGTTTTACAATTTTTCTGGCTATACCAGCATTGTGAACTACATCAACAACATTTGATACATCTTTATAAGCATCAGGCATTTCCTCTGCAAGAGTTTCTTTGCCAGCAGACCTAACTATTATACCTCTTTCAGCCAACTCTTGTTTTATTGAACGTCCCCTTGCTTGCTTAATTGCCTGATTTCTACTTAGAAGCCTACCTGCTCCATGACAAGTTGAACCAAAGGTTTCTTCCATTGCCTTTGGAAGTCCTACCAGAACAAAAGAAACTCTTCCCATATCTCCTGGAATTAGCACTGGCTGTCCAATGTCTTTATAGCAATCAGGCAACTCAGGATGTCCGTTAGGAAAAGCCCTTGTAGCACCTTTTCTATGAACAATAAGCCTCTTTCGTTCACCATTTATAAAATGGAATTCTTCTTTTGCAATATTGTGTGCTACATCAAAAACAACTTTCATGCCTAAGTCTTTTGGTGAAAGGTTAAAAAGCCTGAGAAATACTTCCCTTGTCCAGTGCATAAGACACTGTCTGTTTGCCCAAGCATAGTTAGCTGCACCTTTCATTGCGGAAAAATACTGCTGTCCCTCTCTGCTACGGAAAGGAACACAGGCAAGTTCTTTATCAGGAAGTTCTATTCCGTATTTTTTTGCTGCCTGAAGCATCACCCTTACATAATCATCACAAATCTGATGTCCAAATCCTCTTGAACCTGTATGAATCATGACTGTAACCTGTCCCTTTGAAAGCCCCATAACTGTGGCTATCTCAGGTTCATACACCTCTGCCACATACTGAACCTCAAGAAAGTGGTTTCCTGAACCAAGTGTGCCCTGCTGAGCTCTTCCTCTCTCATAGGCTTTCTGGCTTATGGCATCAGGGTCTGCTCCTTCAAGACATCCATGAGATTCAATCCTTTGAAGGTCTTCTGCATCACCAAACCCTTGCTCAACTGCCCAGATAGCACCTTTCTTTATTACTTCTCGTTCATCCTTTGGCGAAAGCTTTATTTTTCCTGTTGAGCCAACTCCTGAGGGAATGTGAGCATAGAGAAGATCAATAAGTTCACGGATTTTTGGCTCCACTTCTTCCTTAGTAAGATTGCTTTTTAATAACCGCACCCCACAGTTAATGTCGTATCCGACTCCTCCCGGTGATATCACTCCCTCTTCTACATCAAAGGCAGCAACACCTCCTATGGGAAATCCGTAGCCTGTATGAATATCTGGCATTGCAAGGGATTTCCCAACTATTCCCGGTAATGTGGCAACATTTGCCACCTGACGTACTGATTCAAGCTCAAGCTCTTGCTCAAGGGTTTCATCAACAAAGATAATTCCCTCAGTTTTCATCCCAGGCACAAATCCTTTGGGAACTCTTATTCTATAAAGGTCTATTCTTTCTGTTCCTTCAATTTTTGGCATAGAGCACCTCCTCTTAATAATTGAGTCTGTTCAAAAACTTGTAATTTATTGATTTTCAACAAATTACAAGTACTGCTATTTTTCGATTACCTCCATCCGTTATTCCAAACCTTCTTCCTGTCATTCCGAGGAGTGTAAACGACGAGGAATCTTCTCATTTCTACGGTCACCCTTTAAGGTCAGAGATTCCTCGCACCCATTGAGGATGCTCGGAATGACAAAGGAAATGACCCTTCCAGGTCAGATTCCTTGGGTTTTTAAATCTCCTTGGAATAAGACATAGAAATTGAACAACCTCTCACAAGCCTATAAATTTATTATATCCTCAGATATCAAAAATAATCTCTGCTATCCAGAAAGAGTCTTCCTGTTTTAAAACAAGATTATGATAAGTCGCTGCTTTAACAAGAAGTTTTCTTTCATGTTTTTCAGGATTGAATTTTTCACCTTTAATTCTTGCTGTTAGATAATTATCTTTGATCTCTATGGATATGGCTTTACCAAGAAATCCATAAGTATCAAACTGAAAAATGAGCTCGTTAAGAAAACTTACAAGCATATTTTCAAGATTATCTTCATTTATGATAATTTCTATCTCCTCTGCAGGTTCTATTTGAGCTAAATCGGTTATGAGACTATAAAGCCCAAATGCGGAATTAATAAAACATTCTTCAAGACTTG
Source organism: Thermodesulfovibrio yellowstonii DSM 11347 (assembly GCF_000020985.1). Taxonomy (NCBI): domain Bacteria; kingdom Pseudomonadati; phylum Nitrospirota; class Thermodesulfovibrionia; order Thermodesulfovibrionales; family Thermodesulfovibrionaceae; genus Thermodesulfovibrio; species Thermodesulfovibrio yellowstonii. Next base: position 1,678,556 of record NC_011296.1, on the reverse strand, counting down.
CGCCTTCTGCCCTTATCCCTACGTCTCCAGCTACATCAATTACTTTATATTTCATTGAAGTTTTTTTATTGCATCTTCAATAAACTCTTTTACTTGAGGGTCTTGCTCTTTCTTTAAGGCTTTAATCAAAGCGGGTTTTGCATCTACGTCTGCAATTATCTCAAGTGCGTAAGCAGCATCACCACGAATATTTTTTTCTGGAGAATTAAGAAGTTCAATCAAAGATGGAACAATAGATTTTAAAGCTTCAGCATTCTTTTCTTTTAACTCTTCTATTATGGCAAATGCTCCTACTTTGAGTCTAAGTCTTTCATCAGAAAGCATCTTAGGAATTAAACTAAGCTGTTCAGGTTCATGTTCAAAAAAAGTTATGATGTTTTCAAGATAGCCATTATCAAGATAGTCAAAAAGCATCTGTTCAAAGGCTTCGCCTTCCCAATTACTGAAATTCTTACCATTATCACTCATGCTTTCACCCATGCCAATCAGCCTTTATTCTACTTCTTCCTCTAATGTATTTTTCAGCAGAGAGTGCAGCAACTGCTCCCTGAGCACAGGCTATAACAACCTGTCTAAAATACGGGCTTGTCACATCTCCTGCTGCAAAAACTCCTGGAAGGCTTGTCTGCATAAAATTGTCTACCATAATAAAGCCTCTTTCATCAACTTTCAATGATTCACTGAGAAAATCAGTAACTGGTTGAGAGCCCTGAATAAATACAAAAACTCCACTTACCTCTAAGGTTTCCTCACCTTCATCCTTATTTATGCGCAGCCCTGTAACAAAATCAGTTCCTATAATCTCCTTAACTGTGTAGCCTGTAAGAATCCTGATTTTGCTGTTTGAAAATACGGGATGGCTTTCCTCTACCTTAAGCTTTGATGAAGATGTAACGATATAGCAGAGTTCAACAAACTCTGTAAGATAGACCGCTTCTTTTGCTGCCTCTTCACTGTCTCCAATCACCGCCACAGTCTTTCCTCTAAAAAATGGTGCATCACACACTGCACAGTAGCTTACACCTCTTCCAAGAAGTTCTCCCTCACCCTTTATAGTTGGCTTTCTTCCCATGGAGCCTGTTGCAATTATTACAGTTTTACCCCTGTAACTATCACTCATGGTGATAACTTCCTTTGTTTCCGAGACTAAATCAACTCCAACAACCTGTTCCTCTCTATATTCTGTACCAAAAGAGAGAGCCTGTGCACGAATCCTCTCAAGGAGTTCCTTACCTGTAAGCGGTTTCTCCATACCAGGATAATTCTCAATCAAAGATGCATAGGCAAGAGCTCCTGCGGTTTTTGATTTGTCTAATATCAAGGTTTTCAGATTTGCCCTTGAAGCATAGATTCCTGCAGTAAGTCCCGCAGGTCCTCCTCCAATTATGATTACATCATAAAATTCACTCATTTTTACCCCTCACTTATAAAAATTTTAAAAGAGTTTCAATTTTCCATCTTTTTATCCAAAATTTAACACCTCTTTTTATTTCAGGATATTTCATAGCAATCTTATATGTTTCCTCGGGATAAAGTTCAAAAATCGCATTAACTTCCTCAAAACTACCATATTTTAAGACTCTGAGAATTAATATCTCAAGGGGAGACTCTTCTTTGTAGTCCCACAGATATCTGGCAAACTTTTCAGGAATCTGAACTTTACTAAAATAATCCCATTTAATTCTCATTAAAACATTCTTAAAACATTATAGTAAGTATCCCTCTGAGCAGGTCTAAAGCCTGCGGAGCGAATTGCCTCAATAATCTCTTCCATTGTTACCCTGTAACTGACTCCAGCAGCTCTTACTACATTTTCCTCAAGCATTGTTGAGCCAAAATCATTGGCACCAAAACGAAGTCCAACTTGAGCGATCTTAATTCCTTGGGTAACCCAGGAGACCTGAATATTTTTGAAATTATCAAGATAAATCCTACTTAAAGCAAGCACTCTTAAATATTTTACAGCACCAGCAGGCATAAGTTCAGGATTTTCTTTTTTAAGCTCTGTATTCCAAGGTTGAAAGCTCCAGGGAATGAAGGCTGTAAATCCGCCGGTTTCATCCTGAAGACTTCTTATGGAGTCAAGATGCTCAATTATGTCTTCTTCGGTATCAATGCTACCAAACATCATTGTAGCTGATGTTTTCATTCCAAGCCTGTGTGCCTCACGCATAACACCGAGCCACTCTGCTGAGCTTATCTTATTCGGTGATTGAATTTTTCTTACTCTATCAGAGAGTATCTCAGCACCACCCCCAGGAATAGAATCAAGCCCTGCCTCTTTAAGTTTAAGGAGAACATCCTTCACTGACAAACCCTCCTTTTTTGCAAGAAAAGAGATTTCAGGGGGAGAAAATCCATGGACATGAATTCTGAAATTGTCTTTGATAAATCTGAGTATATCAACATAAAAATTAAGCCCAAGCTCAGGATGAACTCCACCTTGAAGAAGTATCTGAGTCCCTCCTTTCTGTATTGTTTCTTCAATTTTCTTTGCAAGTTCTTTATGGGGTATAACATAAGCCTCTTTATGCTCCTTTGGCCTCCAGAATGCGCAGAATTTACAGCGATTTATGCATATGTTTGTGTAGTTTATATTTCTATCAACTACAAATGTAACAATACCTTCGGGATGCAAACTCTCTCTAATATTGTCTGCCTCCCTTCCAAGCTCATAAATAGAGGCTTCTTTAATCATCTGAAGTGCCTGTTTTCTGTTAACTCTTACCATATTCTCAAATTAAGCCTTTAAGATTTTTCTTTCTATTTCTTCTAATATTTCACTACATAGAATTTTATCTGTTGGTAAAACTTCATTATTGATATGGACATGATGTGGGAAGGTAGACAAACCTCTATGGTGACATGCATTATCCCATCTTACGATTAAATTGCCCATTTTATCTTGCCAATGATAGGAGTAATTTCTCTCCACACTATCTATATATTCTCTATTGAATAGTTCTGTATCATTAATTAGAATTGCCTTAATCTTTATAAAAAAACCCTTTTCAAAGGTCTCAAAAGTTTGGATACTAAACTCCTTTACAATCTTACTATTTCTAAGACAATGTATAATTTCCAGCATCCAGATTATCTTTCTCTTTTTTCAATTCATGAAGTTTTTTCTCGTATGCTTTCCACTCCATATAATCATCCCAAAGTGTAAAGTTTTCTTCTTGAGACTTTATTAATTTTTCAAATTCTTTAAATTTGACTTGATACTTATTCTCAAATAGTTTTATTTTTTCCATGACTCTATGTATTTCATATAAGAGATTTATGAAATATAGGTCCTTAATTTTGTCCTTACTTATTGTAGTCATTTTTAAAACCTCCAAACTAAATTAAAATGTTCTTTTTATATTATAAAAACTATCTCTTTCTACAGGAATTTTTCCAACTTCCTTAATCAGATAAACCAACTCTTCAATTGTATTTCCCTTTTTTGAACGAGCACCTGCAGCATGGGCAATTTTTTCCTCAATCACTGTTCCTTCAAGGCAGTCAGCACCAAAAAGGAGGGCAAGCTGAGCAAGTTTTTCACCGAGCATTATCCAGTAAGCTTTAATATGGGGGATATTGTCCAGCACAAGCCTTGAAATTGCAATTGTTTTTAAATCATCAATCCCTGATGGATAGGGGACTTTAATCTGTGTATTTTCAGGCTGATAACTAAGGGGAATAAATGCAATAAATCCTCCAGTTTCATCCTGTAGCTCTCTCAGTCTCAACAGGTGATCAACTCTGTCCTCATAGGATTCAACATGTCCGTAAAGCATTGTTGCGTTTGTTTTTATGCCAAGACTATGGGCAGTCTTTATAATCTCAAGCCATCTTTCGCCAGATATCTTTTCTGGGCATATCTTAGCTCTTACATCTGAATTAAAGATTTCAGCACCACCTCCTGGCATTATATCAACTCCTGCCTCTTTGAGCCTAATAAGAGTCTCTTCAATACTTAATCCTGAAATCCTTGAAAAGTAATCAACCTCAACTGCTGTAAATGCCTTTACTCCAATAGATGGGAATTCTTTTTTTATCTGTTGGATTATATCTAAATAATGCTCAAACTGCCAGTCAGGATGAAGCCCTGAGACAATATGAACCTCACTGAGATAGTCAAGAGATTGTTTAGCTTCCCTAAGGTTTTTTATAATCTCATCAATGCTCATCTCATAGGCATCAGGCTCACCCTTTGAACGAGAAAAAGCACAGAAACGACAGCGATTTACACATATATTTGTTGGATTTATATGCCTGTTTACAATGAAATAAACTCTGTTTTGATTAATTTTTTTTGAAACTTCCTCTGCAAGCTCACCAATCCTGTGCAAATCCTCAGATTTAAAAAGAAACAGGGCTTCCTGTCTGTTAAGTCTTTCTCCATTTATTATTTTTCTTTCAATCTCTGAAAACATAAATTATTATAACATTTGCAGAACTAAATCTCCTTTTCAACCACAAACCTCCATTTATATATCTGATCCTTTATTGCTTGTGCATTTGGTGCATTTGGATTTAACTGAAGATAGACCTCCATGTTTTCAATAGCCTTTGCATAGTCTGATATTTTTTCGTAGATAATTGCTCTGTTAAAGTAAATCTGAGGATTAAAAGGCTGTAGTTGAGAGACTTTTTCAAGTTCTTCTGCTGCTTCCTCAAACTTATTGTTTGTGAATAAAACCTCTGCATTAAGAAAATGTTTTCTTGCCTCATCCCTTAGTTCCACCAATGAGGGATTTAGAGAGATAATTCTTGCAACTCTACCTCTAATCCATTGAGCTTTCTCAGGAGGGGATATTTCAAGTAGTTGTGCATACATTTTCATCACTTGAGTATATTGTCCTGCTCTTTCATACTCAATGGCTTTATTTTCAATTTCTGCTAAATAAGGGGATAAGGCAGAAAAGAGGTCTCCTTTTGTTTTTTCCGAGATTAAGAGGCTTTTGGATTTTTTTGTCTTTTTATAAAGAGTTATACTTTCCTCATATTTTCCCAATTTTGCGTAGGCTATTGATTGAAGAAGTTGAGCATAATCGCTGTCTTTTACTGAAGCTGCTTCAGCTAAACTCTTTTCATACTGCATTTCTTTTAAATATAAAGCTGACTTAGCAAGTTTTAAATAGTCATCTTGAGGTGAGATTTTTTCAGCCTCTTCCATGTATTTTTTTGCATTTGTTTTATTATTGAGTTCAATACTACTTAGAGCAATGAGACTTATGTAGGAAGCTACAACAGGATTTGCATAGAATTTTTCACGGATAAGAACTACTGTGAAAGTCTCATCAGAGTCTGGTTTTTTAATTTTTAGTTTTACATTAGTTCCTTCCTGTCCTCTAAGACTCTGAACTACTTCATTTAGGCTCATCTCAAGGGTTGATTTTCCATCAACTTCAACTATTTCATAATTTGGCTTAAGTCCTGCTTTCTGAGCAGGGCTATTTAGCTCAATTGATTTAATTTTGGTGTATTCACCTTCATTCTTTATTATGCTTGCTCCAATTCCTGAGAAAGAAAGTGTATTTATGGCTTTTTCTGATATTCTGATTACCTCATCGTATTTACCAAGTTTAAAATAAAGCAAAGCAAGCCTAAGTGGAGCGTAATGATCATCTGGTCTCTGCTCAATATATCTTTTTACTGCTTCAATTGCTTTTTCATACTTGCTTCTTTCAATATAAATGTCATGGAGTTTTATCAATAAAATTGCACTTTTTGGTGCTAAGGATACTGCTTGCTCAAGCTGGGCAATGGCATCCTTATACTTTCTCTGAGCTAAGTAACATTTGTAAAGAAGCAGATAGCCATTTGGGTCTTTTGGTGCAAGCTGAACGTGCATTTGTGATGCTGCCAGAGCCTCTGGAATATCATTGTTTTTAAGCGACAGATTTGCCACAACCCTATAAGCTTGAATGTTTGAAGGCTCTTTATTTATAAGTTGTTTTACCTCTGAAATCTGAATTTTAGGATTACTAACTGCTTCATAAATCGCATCTGTGGCATTCTTTACTGAGTTGAGTATTGCTTGATAGGCAGTTACACCATATTCTTTTTCATTAATTGTAGAGAAAAGTCCCGATTTTGAAATCTTTCCTGAGCCCGTAGCAAAAACTGGTAATGCTATCTCTATCAAATCACTATCATACATTACAAACTGTGTTCTTGCATTAATATTTAAAACCGTAGGAGCGCAGCACTGCTCAGAAAAATTAATATTATCAACAATTGCATGTATAAGCAAGCTATTTGAAGGAATTAATGATGAGAGACTCCTTTCGTATTTTGTTTTACTAAACATCATGTCAAAATATACAGGAAGTGCCTGTCTTAAAAGGTTACCTGCGGGAAACTCAACAGTATGGATAACATCTGCTGTGTATTCGGTTGCAGTATAAATTTTTGAATCATCAACTATAACAATAGCTTCATATGGAAGTTTTTTAACTGAAGGGACTTCTTTCGGAGGTTCTACCTCAAAAGGTGCTACTTTTGTTGTTATTCTTATAGGCTCGCAGCTTATAAGTGCAAAGATAATAGGGATAAAAAGTAAAAGCCTGATAACTATCATTTTTAATCTCCTTTAAGCCATTTATAGATGATTTTCTGTCCTGTATTCATATCATCTTCAAAGCTCTGCATAAATTCTTCTTTATTAAAATTAAAGCCAAGCGCATTAGAAGCTTTTTCTGTTTCAGTAAGGAATTTGTCAATCGTAGAGAAAGCAATCTTTGTATATATTTTTCTTCCAATATCTGATACTTCTGCTGAGAGAGTTGGCATGGGAATAATAGAAATACCGTAGTTAATAGTTTCAGCACCTGCTGCCACAGAGCCTTCAGTTTTTGCAGTTACTGCGATTTTTATGATAGGCAAGCCCTTTTCATAGTATTTTGAACCCCATTCCTTACCATATTTTTTATCAAGGTTTTCAACAATCTTTTCTCCATAGTCATCAATTTTTTCTTCAATTTTCTCAGTTATTTTTTCCTGAATAACATTGCCAAGAATGCTGTTAATATCAGAGGCTGTCACTAATTTTTCATCTTGACTGTTAAGGGAAGTATTACTTGAAGGAGACTGCCACTGAAAGGCTGTAAGTTGACTGCCAAGTGTCTGGAATGTAAAAGGTGAACTGCTGCTTTGAGGGCTTTGAGTTTGAGTTTTTGCCTGTGAAAGCAAAGAGTTATATTGGGCAAGTAGTTGTTTTTTCTTTTCTTCCTGCTTCTTTTTCTCCTCTTGAAGTTTTCTTTGCTGCTCCTCATAATCTTTTTGCTTTTGGGCATTATAGTTAGCGTTATCATCAAACATTCCACTCATGAGACTGCTGAAGAATCCACTCATAAAGGCGCCCATAAGCCCTATTGCCATTTGTTGAGATGTAGTGCCAGCAGAGGGAACATAAGGAGTATACGATGGGGTATTGCCACTGTTCATCGGAGTGCAACCTCCACAACCCACACATCTGTATTTAACACCACCGTAGGTTATCTCTCTGACCTGTCCTTTAGGGATATAAGTTCCATCAGGCATCTGGCTTCCTTCACAGGATATTCCTGTAGGCATCGGGATACTTCCTGCTTGAATTAAAGTTGGCTGAAGCATAAAGCTAAAAATTGTAAGTAAAATCACGATTCTCTGCCTCATGGCAGACCTCCTAAAAAGTTTGCTGAATATCTATAATTTTTTGCACCTTAAAAGCAAAGTTTCTTAAGTCATCAACATTCATAATCTCAAGTAATCCTGATACTGAGCTGAAGAAAACATATAAACTCGTCCCTTTAAGAAAAACTAAAGGATTTTCTGTCTGTAAAAACTCAAGTGCTGCTTTATCCTTTATTATTCCTGCACCATTTGATGTTTTGTAGATTAATCCAGTCTTTTCATTATAAAAAAGTTCCTCAATCTTCTGTCTTGGATGTTCATAAATTAGAGAAATTCTGCCATTTTTGTATTCTTTTATTAGTCTCTCATTACTAAAAAATATATGCTCTTGTTTGCCACTCATAGCATTTACTGGTTCATCAAGGGATGCAATTTTTTGAAAAAGGCTTTTTTGTCTATTGAATAGATAGACTTCATATTTTTTTGTCTTTTTGTTAAAGCCAGCTGCGTAAACTGTATTATCACCCTTGAATAATTTAGAGTCTGCTAAAGGCAACTTTGCGATCATCTTTAATTTTACATTGGGGATTATATCAGAGTCTCTTTCCATTTCAAGATATCCCATGTTTATACCGTCAGAGAAAAGTAAGACGCCACTGTCAAGGCATATTACATCTTTTACTGTTTGAGTCAACTTAACGATGTAGCCTTTCAAGGGATTAAAAAGAAGTTTGTTTTCATATATAACCAAAGGCTCATTTTTATAGTCAATCACAAAATGAATTTTATCAGTTGAGATACTACTTCTTTGCTCTGGTGGTAAAATCCATCTAATTTTTACGTTACTTCCCTCTGGTAGGATAAGAAAAGTTTTTGGAAGAAAATAATTTTCAGCATAAACAGAGCTTAAACTTCCAAAAAATATTAGAAAAAATACTAAATGTTTTATCATTCTGCCAAAGTTTAACAAATACGAATGTTTAATCGTCAAGTGAAAATTACCATCATATTTAAGAAATTATTTTTGAGGAAAGGCGATTTATTGATTTATTTTAAGATTTCATTTAAAATTTTTATATTTACCATTGAGAGGCAAGCAATGTTTAAAAAAGTTTTGATAGCAAACAGAGGTGAAATAGCATTAAGAATTATACGTGCCTGCAAAGAGCTTGGAATCCGTACAGTTGCCATATATTGTGAGCCTGATGCAACAGCAAGATATGTAAAAAAGGCTGATGAGGCATATCTTGTCACACCTGGACCACTAAGAGGATATCTCAATATTTATGGAATAGTAGAACTCGCTAAAAATGCAGGATGCGATGCTATACATCCTGGATATGGCTTTTTAGCAGAAAATCCCCAGTTTGCAGAAGCCTGTGCTCAGGCAGGAATAACCTTCATTGGTCCTAATTCTAAAGCAATAAGAAAAATGGGACTCAAAGATGAAGCTCGCAAAATTGCCCAAGAACTTGGCATCCCTTTACTACCTGGTACGCCACCATTAAATAGTCTTGATGAGGCAGTCAAGTCAGCCGATGAGATTGGTTATCCGGTGATGATTAAGGCAACAGCAGGTGGTGGAGGAAGGGGTTTAAGAATTTGCTATGATGAAGAATCTCTCCGAAGGCAAATTCCCATTGCCATGTCAGAGGCGAAAAAAGCTTTTGGTGATGAGAGGGTTTTTATAGAAAAATATCTTGAGAGACCCCATCATATTGAAATTCAAATTATGGCAGATAAATATGGGAATATGGTTCATCTTGGAGAGAGAGATTGCTCAATTCAGAGAAGACATCAAAAGTTAATAGAGATTGCTCCTTCATTACTGCTTCCAGAGAGAATAAGATGTGAAATGGGTGAAGCAGCAAAAAAGCTTGCCTATGCAGTTGGTTATGACAATGTTGGGACAGTAGAGTTTCTTGTGGATGAATCTCTTAACTACTATTTTCTTGAAATGAATACAAGGATACAGGTAGAACATACAATTACAGAAGAAATCACTGGAATTGATCTTGTGCAAAACATGATAAAAATTGCCTATGGTGAACCCCTTAACATAAAGCAATATGAAGTAACCCTCAGTGGATATGCAATTCAATGTAGAATTAATGCAGAAGACCCCCTAAATGATTTTTTACCTTCCACTGGCATAGTTACTGCCTATTACTCTCCAGGAGGATTTGGAATCAGAATTGATGGACACGTAACCGAAGGATATCATGTTCCTCCTTATTATGATTCGCTTTTAGCAAAACTTGTTGCTCGGGGTCGTACATGGGATGAAGTGGTAAGAAGAATGCACCGTGCCTTAAGTGAATACGTAATAAGGGGTGTTAAAACAACAATACCTCTTTACATAAAAATCATGGAAGATGAAGACTTCCGTAAGGGCAACTTCAGCACAAAATACATAGAAGAAAAACTCCATAGCCTTCTTTATACGGAAGAAAAAGACCCCTTTGACCTGGCAGTAATTTTATCCGCTGCTATTGTCGCTCATAGTAGAGTTTAAATAAATTGACGAGGTGTAAAAATGTCTAAGTCACCGGTAAAAATTATGGATACAACATTCAGGGATGCTCATCAAAGTCTTCATGCCACAAGAATGAAGCTTGAAGACATAGTCCCAATTGCTGAAAAAATGGATCAGGTTGGGTTTCATTCTCTTGAAGTATGGGGCGGAGCAACTTTTGATAGTTGTCTAAGATTCTTAAGAGAAGACCCATGGGAAAGATTAAGAACAATAAGAGCACTTGTTAAAAATACAAAGCTTCAAATGCTTCTAAGAGGACAGAATCTTGTTGGATACAGGCATTATCCTGATGATGTTGTAGAAAAATTTGTTGAGAAAACAATAGAAAATGGTATAGACATACTTAGAATATTTGATGCTCTCAATGACCTTAGAAACATGGAAAAATCAATTTCAGCAACTCTTAAGTATGGAGGGACCGTAGAAGCAGCTTTTTGTTATACCATTGGACCGATTTATACAGTTGACTACTTTATTAAGCTTGCAAAAAATCTAAGAGACATGGGAGCTCATATTATCTGCATAAAAGACATGGCAGGACTGCTTGATCCTTATACAGCCTATGAATTGATAAAAAGGCTAAAAGAAGAAATAAATTTGCCCATTCATCTTCATACCCATGATACTGCCGGAATGGCTGTAGCAACAACAATTAAAGCAATAGAAGCAGGAGTAGATATTGTTGATACAGCAATCTCTACAATGGCTGGAGGAACATCTCAGCCCTCCCTTGAAACAATATGTCACATACTCAGAGGAACTGAAAGAGACCCTGGATTTAATATGGAACTTCTTGACGAGATTGCAGATTATTTTTATGAAACAAGAAAAAAATATAAAACTCTTGAAAGCGAATACATAGGACCAGACCCCAAGGTTATTGTCTATCAAGTTCCAGGAGGAATGTTAAGCAACCTTGTAAACCAGCTAAGAGAACAAAATGCTCTTCATAGGATAAAAGAAGTTATGGAGGAAATCCCCCGTGTAAGAGAAGATTTTGGATATCCTCCTTTAGTTACTCCTTCAAGCCAGATAGTTGGAACTCAGGCAACTTTGAATGTTCTTACAGGAGAAAGATACAAGATGGTAACAACAGAGACAAAGAATTACTTTAAGGGACTTTATGGCAAGCCTCCAGTTCCTGTAAATGAAGAAATCAGAAAGAAAATTCTTGGAGAAGAAGAATTCATTACCTGTAGACCTGCTGATTTGCTTGAGCCAGAGTTTGAAAAAGCTAAAACTGAGTTAAAAGATAAAGCCCATTCTGATGAGGATGTTCTTAGTTATTGTCTTTTCCCTAAAATATATCTTGAATTCCTTGAAGCAAAAGAAAAGGGAATTAAAGAAGAAATTCCAGTTTCAAAAAAAGAGGAAGCAAAACCCGCTGCCACATCTCTTGCGCCAACAGAATTTGTTATAAATTTATACGGTGAATCTTATCATGTTAAAGTTGGAGGTAAAGGGCATAAAGTTGATGGCAAAAGACCCTATTTCCTTTACATCAATAACCAACTTGTGGAAGTTATTGTTGAACCTCTTCAGGAAATTGTGCCAAGTGAGGAAGGTAAAGTGGAGATTAAACCAAAAGAATCTGTCAGATCGAGACCTTCAGAACCTGGGGATATTACTTCACCAATGCCGGGCACTGTAGTAAAAATTAAAGTTAAGAAAGGTGACATAGTCAGCGCAGGTGACACAGTGGTGATAGTTGAAGCAATGAAAATGGAAAACGAAATTCACTCCCCTATTGATGGGACAGTTGAAGAAATTTATATAAAAGAGGGTGACATGGTCAACCCAGATGAAGTAATGATAAGGATAAAATAATGGATTTCACAGGAATTTTCAGGCAGATAATAATTTCAGCACCAGCCATATTGATTGCAATAGTATTTCATGAGCTTGCGCATGGATGGGTAGCATACAAACTTGGTGACAATACAGCAAAGCTTTCTGGAAGACTAACTCTCAATCCTGTATCTCATATAGATCTCTTCGGAACAATAATAATGCCATTTATGCTTCTAATTCTTACAAATGGTCAATGGGTTTTTGGATACGCAAAACCTGTTCCTGTAAATCCCTACAACTTCAAAAATCCAAGAAGTGGCATGGCTCTGTGTGCAGCAGCTGGACCATTTGCAAATCTTGTTGTAGCAATATTTTGCACAATAATAATTAAGTGGATTTTATTACCGTTTATGGGAGTCATCCCGGGGTTTATTTTTGACCCTCTTGTTGTGATTCTTAAAGCAACAATTATGATTAATATTATTCTGGCAGCATTCAATCTAATTCCTATCCCACCGCTTGATGGTGGAAGAATTTTGATGGGAGTATTACCTCTAAAATATTCTCAACTAATGGAAAAAATTGAGCCTTTTGGTTCGTTAATTGTTATATTTATGATTATTACAGGATTGACCAGCGTTTTTGTATGGCCTTTAGTAAAATTTTTCTTTAAAATACTTTCACTTTTTTAGGAGGCTTTAATGGATAAAGTATTAAGTGGAATGCAGCCAAGCGGACCACTTCATCTTGGGAATCTTATAGGTGCACTTTCAAACTGGGTGAAAATTCAGACTCAATATGAATGCTACTTTTTTGTTGCTGACTGGCATGCTTTAACCACAGGCTATGGCAATCCGTCACAGATAAAGGAATATACTGTTGACCTTCTTATGAATTTTATTTCTGCGGGACTTGATCCTGAAAAATCAACTATATTCATACAGTCTCAAGTTCCGGAACACGCAGAACTTCATATTTTTTTAAGCATGATAACACCACTTGGATGGCTTGAAAGGGTTCCTACCTATAAAGAAAAAAAAGAGCAGATTAAAGATAAAGATCTTGACACTTATGGCTTCTTAGGATATCCTGTGCTTCAAACAGCTGATATTATCATTTACAGAGCAAAATATGTTCCTGTTGGAGTTGACCAAGTTCCTCATCTTGAGATTTCTCGTGAAATTGCAAGAAGATTTAACTATCTTTATGGAAAAGAGTTTTTCCCTGAACCTGAGGCACTACTCACAGAGTTTCCCAAAGTACCCGGTGTGGATGGGAGAAAAATGTCTAAAAGTTATGGTAATGCTATTTATCTTAGCGATGATGAAAAAACAGTTAATGAAAAAATAAGAACTATGGTTACAGACCCTGCTCGTAAAAGAAGAACAGACAAAGGAGACCCTCAAAAATGCCCTGTTTTTGATTTACATAAAATATTTTCAACAGAAGAAGAAAGGAAAGAGGTAACCAGTGGCTGTACCACGGCATCAATTGGATGTATTGATTGTAAGAAAATACTAATAAACCATGTTATTGATACACTTAAACCAATATGGGAAAAAAGACAAAAACTGATAGACAATCCTTCACTTCTTATAGAAATTGCCCAAGAAGGTTCTAAAAAAGCAAGAAAAGTTGCTGGAGAAACCCTTAAGGGAATGAAGGAGGTTATTGGATGGATTTCTTAAGATATAGCCGTCAAATGCTTATTGAAGGTTGGGGAGAGGAAGGACAAAGAAAACTTAAAAATTCAACTGTATTTATTGCTGGAGCAGGAGGACTTGGAAGCCCTGTTTCAATCTATCTTGCTGTTGCTGGAGTTGGTAAAATAATTATATGTGATTTTGACAGCGTAGAAATCACCAATCTAAATAGACAGATACTTCACTGTCATACACGAATTGGTATAAATAAAGCACTATCAGCAAAGATAACTCTCACTGCAATAAATCCAGAAGTTGAGGTTATTCCTATTAGTGAAAAAATAACCGAGACAAATGCCCTTGAGCTTATAGAAGACTCACAAATTATTCTTGACTGTATGGATAATCTTGAGACAAGGTATATACTCAATGAAGTTGCTATAAAAAAGGGTATACCCCTTGTATTTGGTGCAATTTATGGAATTCAGGGAATGCTGAGCTTTATTCACTCCCCTGAAACTCCTTGTCTTAAATGTCTCTTTCCTGAAGCACCTCCAAAGGAAACCTTTCCAGTTGTTGGAGCTACTCCTGGAGTTATAGGCGCTTTACAGGCTTTAGAGACGCTAAAATATCTTGTAGGTATTGGTAAACTTCTAAAAAACAAACTTCTTGTCTGGGATGGTATGAGCGCAGACTTTAAAACTTTTAAAGCTCAAAAGGACCCATCTTGCCCTATTTGTGGTAGGAAATAAATGGAATATATCAATAATTTCATGTATTTTGTTATAAGACCTGTTGATAAACAAAAACACATTTACTGCTCGGGTGTGAATCTTACAAAATTTTCTCCAATTACAAAAGGAAGGCACAGACTTGGACAGAACCCGGCAGTGAAGGGACTTCAGACTCTTAACAATGATATCAGAGCAATAGTTATTGAAAATAATGCTACTCCTGAAACAATTAAAAATCTTCTATGTCAGCAGATAAAACCTCTCAATGAAGACCTCTGGTATACAGAGTCTTTTTTGATACATAACTACTCTCAGCAGTTAGGTGAAAAGATAGAGAAGTTTGCTCCCTCAGAGTTATTAAGAAAAATGCTTAGAGCAATGTTGATAAATGAGAATATTCCTGAAAATTTATCATCTCAGGAGTTTCAGACATACCTTTATAGTTTAGCTGAAAAATTATAAACGTCAAAAACAGATAAACTTATCACTTTTAACCATCAGTTCATATAAATCTTTCTGCCCACCTTTTTGACAAATCTCATTTCCTTCAAGTCCTCTCATCCCCATGCTTTTTTGACAACCTATAATTTTTCCACCGCCAAGTGCAAAACTTTTAACTAACTCTTTGATATTGAATTTTTCAGAATCAGCATCTTCATAAGCTGTTGCCTTTGAGTTAAGGAATATGGTTACTTCATTTTCATAATCCATATTTAAGCAAAGAATTCCAAAACGGAAGGCATTCCATAGAGTTTCTGCGTCATTGTTTGAAATAAGTATTCCAATTTTCATATTATCCTCCAAAAAAATAATTTTATATATTTTATAATAAAAAAGTGAAAAGTCAATGAAGGAGGAATGATGAATAAGACTATTCTTATTGAATGGGATAAAAAATATATTTGGCATCCTTTTACTCAAATGAAAAATTGGCTTGATGATGAACCAACAATTTTTATAGAAGGCAGAGACTGTTTTCTTAAGGACATTGATGGTAAATGGTATCTTGATGGAGTGTCTTCTCTTTGGGTAAATATTCATGGACATAGAAGACAGGAGATAGATGAAGCATTAAAGAGTCAAATAGACAAGCTTGCTCACTCAACTTTGCTTGGTGCCTGTAATGAGCCAAGTATAGTACTTGCAAAAAAAATCGCAGACTTACTCACTGAAAACGGCGTGCCATTAACTAAAATATTTTACTCTGACAATGGCTCAACAGCTGTTGAGATTGCCATGAAGATTGCCTATCAATATTGGATTAATCAGGGAATAAAAGGTAAAGACACATTTGTAAGTCTTAAGGAAGCCTATCACGGAGATACAATAGGAGCAGTTAGTGTTGGCGGAGTAGAACTATTTCATGAGGTCTACAAACCCCTTTTAAACAAATCCATTCAAGCACCAGCACCATACTGTTACAGATGTGAGCTTAATCATACATATCCTGCCTGCGAACTTGGCTGCCTCAATGAAATGGAAAAGATTATTGCCCAAAACCAAGAAAAGGTTATAGCAGTCATTGTTGAGCCCCTTGTTCAGTGTGCGGGTGGAATAATTGTCTGGCCAGAAGGTTATTTGAAAGGATTAAGAGAACTTTGTAATAAATATAACATTCTTCTTATTGCTGATGAAGTTGCTACAGGTTTTGGCAGAACTGGTAAAATGTTTGCCTGTGAACATGAAAAAGTAAGTCCAGATATTATATGCCTAAGTAAAGGAATAACTAATGGTTATATGCCATTAGCTATTACTGCAGTTAATGAAAAAATCTTCAATGCATTCATCGGTGAGCTTGAAGAGAAAAAAACTTTTTATCATGGTCATTCTTATACAGGAAATCCCTTAGCCTGCGCTGCAGCGCTGGCAAATCTTGAAATATTTGAAAAAGAAAAGACTGTTGAGAAACTTTTACCAAAAATTGAACTTTTGAAAAATAAACTTTTAGAGATAGCTCAACTTCCTTATGTAGGAGATGTTCGTCAAAAGGGAATGATTGCAGGAGTTGAGATTGTAAAAGATAAAAAAAATAAAGAATCATTCCCCTATTTTGAGCAGACTGGCTGGAAAATTGTTAAATCTGCAAGGAAATACGGAGTATGGCTAAGACCTCTTGGAGATGTTATTGTGATAATGCCTCCACTGGTTATATCAGAGGAAAATCTTGAAAGGTTGCTTGAGGTAATAAAAGGTTGTATAATAGGTTTGAACTATTGAAATAGTTGAATGAGGAGGCAATATGCGAAAATATTTAACCATATTAATATTGTTAATAATTTCTGCAGGGTGCACAGAACAGGTAAAAATGGATATAGCAGGAGTTGGAGAATCAATTCCTTCAGGAGTTTCAGCAATTACATGGGATGGTAAAAACCTTATAGTAGCAAAAGAGGGAATAATTGTTTTTTTAGATGAAATTGATACAGCAACAGCTGGTTCTATTATTGGTTATGAAGGCAATTATTTTTTTAATAATTATCCTGTAACAATAACTTCAAAAGAAAATCCACCGTATATAACAGGGATTGCATGGCAACAAACATCAGGAAATACAGGATTTATATGGGTTGCTGATGCAGCAAATAAAAGAATTTTAAAAATCACACCACAGGGAGAAGTTATAAGAAAAATTTCACTGACTTCAATTTATCCAGAAGACATAGCTTTTAAAGAAAACCATTTATGGATTGCTGATTCAAAAAGAAATAAAATATATAAAGTTTCAACAGAAGATGGCTCTATTCTATCAGAATATCTTTCCCCTGTACCAATACCAACCGCAATTACATGGGACGGTAAATATTTGATTATTGCTGGTATAAATTTTAATAAACCATCAACATCTTCAGATAATGTAAAAATTGTTAAACTTGATAGTATAACTGGTAAAGTTGTGGAAGAAGTGCTTCCTTCCAGATATATCTCCTATCCAGCAGGAATGGTGTGGATTGATGGCAGGTTATGGATTTCTGATAGAAACTCAGGTTATATTGTAACAACAAGTGACAGAGGTATTCCCTCTGAAGATAAGAATAATTATAAGCTTGATATAATCCCACCAACTGTTAAGAAAATTGAGATAAAAGAAGAAAAACAGAAAGAAGAAAAAGACACCGAAGAAGCTAAAAAAGCAGCAGAAGAGGCAAAGAGAGCAGCTGAAGAAGCAAAGCGTGCTGCTGAGGCTGCTAAAAAAGCTTTTGAATTGCAACAGAAAAAATGACTTTTTCTATTAATAACACACGAATACAAAAAAATGAGCTTTTTCTTATAGCCGGTCCCTGTGTTATAGAGAGTGAAGAAATTGTATTTAAAACCGCTTTTGCTTTGAAAGAGATTTCCCAAAATCTAAAAATTCCTTTTATATTTAAGTCTTCTTATGATAAAGCAAATCGTTCATCTATCAACTCATACAGAGGTCCTGGAATAAAAAAGGGACTTGAAATATTAAATAAGGTTAAAAAAGAATTTGAAGTGCCTGTTCTGAGTGATGTTCATTCAGTAGAAGAGGTACAGATTGCAAAAGATTTTCTTGACATTATTCAAATTCCTGCTTTTTTATGCAGACAGACAGATATCATTGTGGAAGTTGCTAAAACAGGAAAGCCTGTAAATGTTAAGAAAGGACAGTTTCTTGCACCTTGGGATGTGAAAAATATAATTGAAAAGATTAAATCCACAGGAAATGAAAAAATAATAATTACAGAAAGAGGCACAAGCTTTGGTTATAATAATCTTGTTGTTGATTTTAGAAGTTTTCCAATAATTCGTTCTATGGGAGTTTTTGTAGTTTTTGATGCTACACACTCTGTTCAACTCCCTGGCGGAGCTGGAACATGCTCATCAGGGCAGAGAGAATTCATTCCCTATTTGAGCAGAGCAGCTGTTGCTTGCGGAGTTGATGGACTATTTTTTGAGGTCCATCCTGAACCAGAAAAGGCTCTATGTGATGGACCCAATATGATTCCTTTGAAAGATTTTAAAAATCTCATCTTAACTTTGCTTGAGATTCATAATACAGTAAAAAAGCTTTAGAAAATCTAAACTTAATTATATCAGTCTCCAGAGTCTTTATTTCTGTTAGATTTTTTATAAGGCATTTTAGGGTCTTGACAAAATAAAAATTTTGTGATATGTTTGTTGTTAACAAATTTAAAATATCTATCAACTAACCCGCCAGGAAGGCTTACAAGGGCTGAAGCCCTAAAAAATTCAACTGAACCTGCCTGCCCGAAGGCTGGCTAAAAGCTAAGAAAGCAAAAAACTAAAAAATTTTTAGGAGGTTTTGCTATGGAGCAGGGCTTCAAGCCTAAGGTTATTGCCTTTTTATGTCATTGGTGTAGCTATGCAGGAGCGGATATGGCAGGTTCTTTAAGGTATAGTTATCCACCCTACTTGTATCCTGTTAGAGTTCCCTGTTCAGGACGAGTTGAGCCAGAGTTTGTAATTAAAGCCTTTCTGTCAGGTGCAGATGGTGTATTAGTTGCAGGATGTCATCCCGGAGACTGTCATTACAAAACAGGAAACTATTATGCAAACCGAAGATTTAATCTTCTCACAAGATTTCTTGAAGTAATTGGAATTCCGAAACAAAGAGTAAGACTTGAATGGATTTCTGGTTCAGAAGGGCTTAAGTTTTCTCAGGTAGCAAAGGAATTTGTTGAAAAGATTCAAAGCCTCGGTCCTCTATCTCTCAAAACTCCTGTTGATATTGACTGGCAGACTCTTTCGCGTACTGTAGCAACCGTTGGCTCCGCAGGAAAACTATTCTGGGAGGAAGACAAATGCATGGCTGAGATGATTGACTTTTTCCTGAGCTACGCCCAAGAAAACTCCTGTGCAGAGTGCATTCCTTGCAGAATAGGCACGAAGAGAATGCAAGAGATGGTAAAAAAGATTTTTGACGGTTCCATATCTACACGAGAACTCTCTCTTTTAGAATACTTTGCAGATGATATTGGAGCATCAAGCAAATGTGACCTTGGATTAATGGCAGGAAAAGCAGTCAAATTTGCTCTTCAACACTGCAAAAGCGATATAGAGGCTCACTTGAAAGGAAGCTGTGGTCATAGTATTCCAGCCAATCCAGGCTGGCAGACAGTAATGCTTAAATAATTTCTGAGGAGGATAAATATGGCTAACGTAACAATCACAATTGATGGACAAAAGGTCACTGTGCCAGAGGGAACTACTATACTTAAAGCATCTGAACAGGTAGGCGTGAAAATTCCAACTCTCTGTTTTCTTGACCATGTCGGATTAAGGCATATCAAACACGATATAGGAGCTTGCAGGGTCTGTGTAGTAGAAGTAGAGGGAAAGGGAGATTTTGTTTCATCCTGTAATACGCCTGTTCAAGAAGGCATGGTCATAAGAACCAATACTCCTAAGATTTTAGCTGCCCGAAAGCTAAATCTTGAAATGATGCTGAGTGAACATCATCTTGACTGTCCAACCTGTCCGAAAAACGGCATATGTGAACTTCAGGCAGTTTGTGCAGAGCTTAATGTAAGACAGATAAGACCGCAGGGTGAGAAAAAAGATTTGCCAATTGATGACTCATCTCCATCAATAGTTAGAAATCCTAACAAGTGTATCATATGTCAGCGATGTATAACTGCATGCAAGGTTCTTCAGTCCGTTGATATCCTTGAACTCTACGGAAATGGCTATGATGCGGTAGTTCGTCCCTTAGGTGGAAAGCCAATTATTGAAACTCAATGTGTTGCCTGCGGACAGTGTGCCCTTGTCTGTCCCACTGCTGCTATTGTTGAAAGGGATGATACATGGAAGGTATGGGAAGCAATTGCAGACCCGAAGAAACACGTAGTTGTTCAGACCGCACCGGCAACCCACGTCAGCATAGGTGAAGCCTTTGGCTTACCTGTTGGAACAGATATTACCGGTAAAATGGTCAGTGCACTCAAAAGAATTGGATTTGATGCAGTCTTTGATACAAACTGGTCTGCAGACCTCACCATAATGGAAGAGGGATACGAGCTTATCCACAGAATTAAAAACGGAGGAGTGCTGCCTCAGTTTACATCATGTTCTCCTGGATGGATTAAGTTTCTTGAGGAGTTTTACCCTGACCTGATTCCTCATATTTCAAGTTGTAAGTCTCCTCAACAAATGCTCGGTCCAATAGCAAAAACCTATTATGCCCAGAAAAAAGGCATTTCTCCTGAAGATATCTTTGTTGTCTCAATAATGCCATGCACAGCTAAAAAATATGAAGCAGCCAGACCTGAGATGAACGCAGCGGCAAAATTCTGGAAAAATCCCAATATCTCAAGGGATGTAGATGTAGTTCTTACATCAAGAGAACTAATAAGAATGATACGTGAAGCAGGGATTGATTTTGCCAAACTGCCAGACTCAGCCTATGACCCTGTTATGGGAGAAGGAACAGGTGCAGCCCAGATATTTGGAGCAACAGGTGGAGTTATGGAAGCCGCCTTAAGAACAGCCTATGAGGTGGTGACAGGCAAAACCCTTCAGAAGCTTGACTTTGAAGATGTAAGAGGAATGAAAGATATTAAAGAAGCTTCTGTGAGCATGAATGGATTAACAGTGAAAGTTCTCGTTGCTCACTCCCTTGGTGCAGCAAGACAACTTATAGAAAAGGTAAGAGGAGGTGAGCTCAAGGATTATCATTTTATTGAAGTTATGACCTGTCCTGGTGGATGTATTGGTGGCGGCGGACAGCCTATTCCCACAACTGTTGAAAAGAGGGAGATGCGAATTGCTGGAATTTATGAAAGAGATAGAAAGATGCCTCTCAGAAAAAGTCATGAAAATCCTGAAATTCAGGCAATCTACAAAGAATTCCTTAAGGAACCTCTCGGTCATCTATCACATGAGTTACTTCACACTCATTACACACCGAGAGGAAAAAAATAACTAATAAAGGGGGGTTGTATGGTAAGAAAAGTAAACACATTCAAGGGTAACGGTGCAGTGAAGTCACAGACAGGAACTTACAGAGCAGGAGAGCTAAGAGGAATAATCAAAATCAACGAGGGTAATTGTGTTGGCTGTCATACCTGTAGCAGTGTTTGTCCTGCAGGAGCAGTAAAAGGCTCCTTCGGAGACAAACACAGCATTGACCTTGACAAATGTATCAACTGTGGTCAGTGCCTGCTTAACTGTCCTTTTGGTGCAGTTGAACAGATGAGCTTTGTTGATGTGGTAATGGCAAAACTTAAAGACAAAAAAACTAAGGTTGTTGCAATTATTGCTCCGGCTGTGAGAGTTGCCATTGGAGAAGAGTTTGGTGCTGAGCCAGGCACACTTACAGTGGGAAGACTATGGGCTGCTTTGGAAAAAGCAGGTTTTTTAATCTATGACAACAACTTTGCCGCTGACCAGACAATTCTTGAGGAAGGCACAGAGTTACTTGCAAAAGTAGCAGCCCATGCAGGGCTTAAACAGTTACCTGTTGAACTCTGGGGGAAAAAAATAACTCTTGATATCAAAGAGTTCTCTCATCATCCCCTACCACAGTTTACTTCCTGCTGTCCCGCATGGGTAAGATATGTAGAAGTTTTCTATCCAAAACTTATTCCCTACCTTTCTTCAGCCAAATCACCCCAGCAGATGGCAGGAGCAACAGCAAAGACCTACGGTGCAAAGCTTTGGGGAGCGAAACCTGAGAATATTTTCACCGTTGGAGTAATGCCCTGTACAGCAAAAATATTTGAAGCCTCCCGTCCTGAATTTGATTCTGCAGGAAAGTATTTAAAGAAGTCAGGTATGAGAGATGTGGATGCAGTTCTAACAACAAGAGACCTTGCAGAACTTCTAAAGCGTATGAACATAGACCCAATGAAAATGTCTGAGGATGCAAGCAGAAAACCTGAGATGTTCAAATTTTACTCAGGTGGTGCTACTATATTTGGCACAAGCGGTGGAGTTATGGAAGCAGCTGTAAGATTTGCCTTTCATGTTCTCTCCGGGCAGGAGCCACAGGCAATGAGTCCTAAATGGGATTTTGAAGGTGTGAGAGGTTTTACAAAACCTGTTGTCTCAGCAACTATTCCTGTTCCTCTAAGAGAAGAATATCAGAAGGCTTTCGGAACAAAAGAACTTCAGGTCAAGGTCTGTGTAGTAAATGGCATAGGAACAGATGCAGCACATCTGAAGCCAATTGTTGAAGAAGTTTTAGCAGGTAAAAGCCCCTATCACTTCATAGAGGTAATGAACTGTCCTGGTGGCTGTATTAACGGAGGTGGACAGCCAGTTCATCCAATTGAACTTTCTCTCTTAGACCAGCTTTTTTATTCTCTTGTAAAAAACTTTGAAGGAGGCAAACTATGAAAATCAGAAAGCTTACAAGAAGGTCTTTTCTAAAATTAGCAGGTGCTGGAATTATCAGCCTTTCCTTTACAAAGCCATCTTTTGCTGGTGATACAGCAGAGAAAAACTTTTTTGAGACAAAGGTCGGAAAAGAAAGACTTAAACTCATAAAAGCAAGACAGTCCGGGCAGTATAAGGATGACGTTATATCAAGAGAGAAATTTAAAATGGCCGCATCCCATGAAAACCCGATGATAAAAAGGTTTTACTCTGAGTTTGCTCATCATCCTTTAAGTGAAGTAAGTGAAGCATTGTTGCATACGCATTACAAGGCAAGGGTATAGTATTAGCCCGGGCTAATGCCCGGGCTTAGAGGAGAGTTTAAAATGGTGGTTTATTATAGTCTCGGCAACAGAAAATACTGGTTTACAACAATTGAAAGGCTGATGCAAATCTCAGAAGTTCTCTCAAAGAAAAGCTATCTTCTTCATAACACTGAGGCTGTAAAGACTACCTATAATGATTGGTTTATTCTTGATGAAAAATACATAAGCAAGATAAGCGAAATAATTGAAGAATGCGCAAGTGAGATTAAAGATGAGGAGCTTTTATGTGACCTCATGGCTTTGAAAGAAGTTTTTGACGGCGGAAGCGTAGTTTTCGGATAAAAATGCCTTATCCAAGGGAGAAACTCCTGAGGAGAGGGTTTAGAAAAGTTAAATAAAACCTGAGACAGAGGAAAAATCTGAGGTCAAGGGATGAATAGAAAGATTGGAATTGTTGGAATAATCGTAGCTGAAAGAAATAAAAATGCTCCTTTAGTAAACCAAATCCTATCTGAGCATGCAGAGATAATTCTTGCCAGAATGGGAATACCTCAAAAAGAGACAGACACTGGCTTTATCTCACTTTTTGTAGAAGGAAACACAGACCGAATAGGCTCTCTTACAGGAAAGCTTGGAATGATAAAAGGTGTAACTGTAAAAAGCCTTCTTATCTCTGAAAAGGAGAAGAAATGATACGCATAGAGAGGGACTCTCTTGGTGAGCTTTCTATTCCGAAGGATGCCTACTACGGTATTCATGCATTAAGAGCAAAGGAAAACTTTTCTGTCACAGGACAGCCTCCTCACAGGGAGCTCATATGGGCAATGGCTATTGTCAAGAAAGCCTGTGCATGGGTTAACAGAGAGATTGGAATGCTTGAAAACAGCAAGGCAGAGGCAATTCTTAAAGCCTGCGATGAGCTGGCAGTAGGTAACTTAGATGGACAGATTATCGTTGATGCTCTTTCAGGTGGAGCAGGCACAACACTTAATATGAATATTAACGAGGTTATTGCCAACAGAGCCCTTGAGCTTATGGGATTTGAAAAAGGTATCTACGATGTAATTCATCCCCTCCTTCACATAAATCTAAATCAGTCAACGAACGATGTTTTCCCCACAGCTGTAAAAACCGCGATTGTAAGGCTTCTGAGAGAGCTCGCAGATGAGGTTGCTTTACTTCAAGGTGAGTTTCAGAAAAAAGAAAAGGAATATGCAAAAATTCTTAAGGTTGGAAGAACTGAACTCCAGGACGCTGTTCCTGTTACAGTGGGGCAGGAGTTTTCTGCATGGGCAGAGGCTTTAAACAGGGACTGGTGGAGGCTGAATAAGGCAGTAGAAAGGGTTCGTCAGGTCAGTCTCGGCGGAACTGCTGTGGGCACAGGACTTAACTGTCCCAAAATTTTCATTGATATGGCAATAGAGAAACTTCGAGAATTTACAGGGCTTCCCCTTGCAAAAGCAGAGAATCTCTTTGAGGCAACTCAGAATACCGACTCTCTATCTGAAGTATCAGGATATCTTAAAACCTTAGCTTCAGACCTTATAAAAATCGCTTCAGATTTAAGGTTCTTAAGCTCTGGACCAAAAGCAGGAATAGGTGAGTTAAGGCTTCCTGCTGTTCAGGTTGGCTCATCAATAATGCCTGGAAAGGTAAATCCCGTTATTCCTGAGATGGTTACACAGGTTGGAATAAAAGTGATTGTATCAGACCATGCAGTAAGCTTTGCCTGTAGCATGGGAAATCTTGAGCTTAACCCGTTTCTACCGCTTATAGCACACGAACTTATTGGTTCTTTAAAGATGCTTAAGAGCTGTTCAACACTTTTCAGGGAGAGATGCATCTCAGAAATAACCGTTGATGAGGCAAGATGTAGAGAGCTTTTTGATAGAAGCTCCTGTATTATAACTGCCTTTTCTCCCTATCTTGGCTATGAAGTCTGTGCAGAGATTTACAAAGAGGCTTTAAGCACAGGCAAAAGAGTTGAAGAAATCCTGATTGAGAGAGGATTTTTCACAAAGGAAGAGATTGAGAGCATAACTCAACCACAGGAATTAACAACTCCCGGCTTTGCCGGGATTAAATACTTAAGGAGGCTTTTAAAATGAAAGCTGTTTTAGCAAAAGAGGAAAAAAACTGGATAAACAGCGTGATTAAGGAAGAAGAGATAGAAAAGTATATGGAAGGCGGGAGGGACTTCATAGACGATGAGGAAATCTGGGAAAAACTAAAGCAAAATCAGAATCCAGAACCATCCCGAATAAGGGATATACTTCAGAAATCCCTTTCAATTGAAACACTTCTTTCCGATGAGACAGCAGCTTTGCTTAATCTTAAAGACCCGGAACTCTGGCAAGAGGTTTTTGATGTAGCAGCAAAGGTAAAGAAAAAGGTTTATGACAACAGAATTGTCACATTCGCACCTCTTTACTGTGGAAATCTATGTGTGAATAACTGCGTTTACTGTGGTTTCAGAAGAGACAATCATGTGATTAAAAGAAGGGTGCTAACTCTTGAAGAAGTAAAAAGAGAGGCAGAGGTGCTTGCTGGTGAGATAGGACATAAAAGACTTATTGTTGTTTACGGTGAGCATCCTGCAACAGGAGTTCATTACATAAGAGATACGATAGAGACTATTTACTCTGTCAAGGTAAAAACAAAAAACGGATACGGGCAGATAAGAAGGGTTAATGTGAATGCCGCACCAATGAGCATAGATGAGTTAAAGATGCTTAAGGAAGTTGGAATCGGCACATATCAGGTCTTTCAGGAGACCTATCATCATGACACATACGCAAAGCTTCATCCTAAGGGAACAATTAAACACCACTATCAATGGAGGCTTTACTGCCATCACAGAGCCCTTGAAGCGGGAGTTGATGATGTGGCATTGGGAGTACTTTTTGGACTTTATGACTGGAGATTTGAGGTTATGGGACTTGTCTATCATGCAAGGGAGCTTGAGAAACGCTTTGGAATCGGTCCCCATACAATTTCTTTCCCACGGCTTGAGCCTGCAGCAAACACTCCCTTTGTGCAGGAGACAAGATATAAAGTTTCCGATGAGGACTTCAAAAAACTCATTGCAGTGATAAGACTTTCTGTTCCCTACACAGGCATGATACTTACTGCCCGAGAGCCTGCTCACATAAGAAGAGAAATCATAGCTTCAGGAATGATAACCCAGACAGATGCATCCACAAAAATAGGAATTGGTGCATACTCTGACCGTTACACAGAACAGGAGCTTGAGCGACAGCAGTTTGAGATTGGAGACCCCCGTAGCCTTGACGAAGTAATCAGAGAACTTGCAGAGATGGGTTTTATTACAAGCTTTTGCACAGCCGGTTACAGATGTGGAAGAACAGGAGATAGAATAATGAGTTTGCTTAAGACAGGAAAAGAGGCAGTATTCTGTAAACTCAATGCAGTGCTTACTTTCAGAGAATGGCTTGATGACTTTGCCTCTGAGCAGACAAAGGAGGCAGGAGAGAAAGTTATTCAGAAGGAGCTTGACGAGTTAAAGGCAAAAGTGCCTCATAAAGTTTACAACAAGCTCATTGAATACTACGGGAGGATTAAAAATGGCGAAAGAGACCTATATTTCTAAGGAGACTCTTCATTCTGAGCCATCCATTTGTCATTCTGAGCCGAAGGCTAAGAATCTCCTTCTTGAATTAAACAAAATAGCAGAGTTTGTCAAAGAAAAATACAATGCCCACATTTGGTTTGTAGAAATAATGGGAAAGAGACACTCATACATAGCCGGACACAAAGAAGACTCATTTCTTCCACCAGAGTTAATTTATATCAATGACAGATACGCTGCTGTCTCCAATGAATGGGAGAGAATCACCGAGAAAGATGAAATCATATCAACCATAAAAATGCTGCTTTCAAAGGAGACAACTCCATGAGTGTGCCAAAAAGTCAGAGACTTCATATAGCTCTCTTTGGAAGGACAAATGCAGGAAAATCATCCCTTATAAACGCTCTCACTGGTCAGTCTCTCGCGATTGTATCTGATGTTCCCGGAACAACTACAGACCCTGTAGCAAAAGCCATGGAGATTCTTCCTCTTGGACCGGTTGTTCTTATTGATACAGCAGGAATTGATGATGTGGGAAAACTTGGTGAATTAAGAAAAAAGAAATCCTATGAAGTGCTTGATAAGACAGACCTTGTTTTACTTGTAATTGACCCTGAAAAAGGGTTTGGAGAGTTTGAAAGGGATATAGTGAAAAAAGCAGAAGAAACAGGGACTCCCTTGATTTATGTTGTAAATAAAATAGATATCCATCCAGAAGCTAAGAAGTATGAGTTGCCTGAACCTAAGGTTTTTGTAAGTGCCCTGACAGCTGAAGGCATAGTTGAGCTTAAACAGACTATAGTAAACAATGCTCCAAAAGACTGGACTCTTCCTACAGTCTTGGGAGACTTGATAAATCCCGGAGATGTAGTAATATGCGTAATTCCCGTTGACAAGGCTGCACCCAAAGGAAGACTAATTCTTCCTCAGCAGATTGTGATAAGAGACATTATTGACAACGAGGCAATCGCTATGGTTGTAAAAGAAAGAGAGTTGCTTTATGCCCTAAGTTTACTCAATAAAAGACCTTCACTTGTAGTTACTGATGCCTCTGTTTACAATAAAGTTGCAGCAGATACACCCGCAGACATAAGGCTTACATCATTTTCAATTCTTTTTGCCCGTTACAAAGGAGATTTGCAGACACTTGTTGAGGGTGTTCTAACTGTAAAAAAACTAAAGCCAGGAGATAAAGTGCTCATAGCAGAGGCATGCACCCATCATCCTGTGGAGGATGACATTGGAAGAGTAAAAATTCCCCGCTGGCTAAGGGCACAGGTTGGAGGTGAGGTTGAGATTGAGGTAAAAGCTGGTAGTGGTCCACTTCCTGATAATCTCACTGAATACAGTCTCATTGTTCATTGTGGTGCCTGCATGCTCAATCGAAAGGAGATGCTTAGTAGAATTCTACAGGCTAAGCGGGCTGGTGTTCCTATTGTCAATTATGGTGTGATAATGGCTCACATTCACGGAGTTCTTCATAGGGCACTTTCTCCTTTTCCACACCTTCAGGGAATGATAGATGAAGCAGAAAAGGAGGTAAAAGCAGAGATAGAAATTTTAAAGAAAATAACAGAAAGAGCAATTTATGAATAGCCATGAAATTTCGGCTTTAACATCAAGTAAAAATAAGACCTCTCTTAAAGACTGGATACTTTATCTTTTAAGAGAGCTTCCTTTTGAGGAATTGGCTCGGATGGCTGATGATGTGAGAAAGCAGGTTCACGGAGATACAGTCCATCTTAGAGCAATAATAGAGTTTTCAAACTACTGTAAGTGTAACTGTCTTTTCTGTGGAATAAGAAGGGAAAACAGGAAACTCCCTCGTTACAGGATGAAAGAAGAAGAAATAGTTAAGGTAGCTACAGAGGCTGTAAAGGAAGGCTTCAAAACTATTGTTTTACAATCTGGAGAAGAGCCCTTCTGGAATGCTGAAAGACTGAGTAAAGTTGTAAGAGAGATTAAAAAACTCAATGTGGCAGTAACTTTGTCTGTAGGTGAGTTAAGTTACAATGATTACGTGGTCCTCAGAGAGGCTGGCGCAGATAGATACCTACTTAAGTTTGAAACTTCCGATGAAAAACTTTTCAGAAGACTCAAACCTGATACAACCTTAGACAGAAGAATTCAATGTCTCAGATGGCTTAAAAAGCTCGGCTATGAAACAGGCTCAGGCATCATAGTAGGACTTCCGGGACAAAGCATTGAGTCCCTTGCAGAGGATATAGCTCTTATGAAGGAGCTTGAACTTGACATGATTGGCATAGGACCATTTATCCCTCATCCAGACACACCTTTAACCTCATATCCTTTTGGTGATCCCCTCTTAACTCTAAAAGTTTTAGCCATCACGAGGCTTATCCTTCCCAAAGCAAATTTACCAGCAACCACAGCACTTGGAAGTCTTTCCTCCAGTATGAGGATTAAGGCATTTTACTGTGGAGCAAATGTTATTATGCCTGATGTCACTTCTGAAATATATAGAAATCTCTATGAAATATATCCGGGCAAAACTCAAGGTAAAAACTCTTACTCATACTGGAAAGACACTCTTAAGAGCGTAGGAAGAGATGTTTCATAAGTATCATTTCCATTTTAAGCCTCTTCAAAAACTCTTGTAGTTTATTGATTTCCAATAAATCACAAGTTTTTGAGCAGTCTCGGTAATTTTAAAAGAGATAAGACAAAAGTAGATGGCATCTATGTATTAAAAGTATCAGAAGTATTTGCGTTGATAAACTAAGAAAGCATGGTTATATAGATATGTAGATATAGAATTTTATTTTTATTAAATCATCAAATCAATAACATTTATTCAAAATTGTATTTTCCTACAAAAAACTCCTTTATACTCTACAAAAATGTAGATAATTTTGTTCCATATATTCTGAGAAATGAATAATTTCAGACATTTATATGCTGGCATGGAGTTTGATCACCAAATCTAATAAAAAGTTATTTGGAGGTCAAAAATGAGACAGATAGCAATTTACGGAAAAGGTGGTATTGGTAAATCAACAACCACTCAAAATACTGTTGCTGCTTTAGCAGAAGCAGGATATAAATGCATGATTGTAGGTTGTGATCCTAAGGCAGATGCTACGAGGCTGATTCTTCACAAAAAAAGTCAGGCAACAGTGATGGATTTAGCACGAGAGAGAGGCTCAGTAGAAGATCTTGAACTTGATGAAGTATTACTTGAAGGATTTAAAGGGGTTAAATGCGTTGAATCAGGTGGACCTGAGCCAGGAGTTGGCTGTGCTGGTAGAGGAGTAATAACGGCAATTAATTTCCTTGAGGAAAATGGAGCATATACCCCCGAGCTTGACTTTGTCTTTTATGATGTTCTTGGTGATGTTGTTTGTGGAGGCTTTGCAATGCCCATAAGAGAGGGAAAGGCAAGGGAAATTTACATAGTCACATCAGGTGAGATGATGGCAATTTATGCAGCAAACAATATTTCAAGGGGTATTTTAAAGTATGCCCAGAGTGGAGGGGTAAGACTTGGAGGCATAATCTGTAATTCAAGAAAAGTAGATAAAGAATATGACCTCGTTTCTGAGTTCGCAGTGAAACTTGGAACTCGACTTCTTCATTTTATTCCAAGAGACAATATGGTTCAGAAGGCAGAACTTAACAGGATGACTGTAGTTGAGTATGCACCTGCCCATCCCCAAGCTGATGAATACAGAGATCTGGCAAAAAAAATTGCTGAAAATAAGAATCTGTACATTCCAACTCCTCTTACAATGGATCAACTTGAGGGGTTATTAGCAAAGTATGGATTTTTAGAATAGAAAAGTAGGAGGAGAAAATGCTAAGAGTAATTGAGCAGGATACAGAAAAATTAATAGAAAAAATTATTGAAAATTATCCTGAAAAAACAAAGAAAGAAAGGAAAAAACATCTAATCTATAACGATCCTGAATGTACCTCTTCTATTTGCCAGATAAAATCAAATGTAAAGAGCCGTCCTGGTGTAATGACCTCCCGTGGATGTGCCTATGCAGGCTCAAAGGGTGTTGTATGGGGTCCTATAAAGGATATGATTCACATAAGTCATGGTCCTGTTGGTTGCGGTCAGTATAGCTGGTGGTCAAGGAGAAATTATTACACTGGTAAAACAGGTATAAATGCCTTTGGTGCAATGCATATTACCTCTGATTTTCAGGAAAATGACATTGTCTTTGGAGGAGATAAAAAGCTTGAACAACTTTGCAGAGAGATTAGGGAGATTTTTCCTTTAGCTAAAGGTATTAGCATTCAGTGCGAATGTCCAGTAGGTCTAATCGGCGATGATATTGAAAGTGTTGCCCGTAAAATGACAAAGGAACTTGGAATACCTGTGATTCCTGTAAGATGCGAGGGTTTCCGTGGGATAAGTCAGTCCCTTGGACATCACATTGCCAATGACAGCATTAGAGATTGGGTTTTGGGTAAGGTTAAGGGAATTCTTGAAAAGGAGACTCCCTATGATGTTCTTATTCTTGGGGACTACAACATTGGTGGTGAGGCATGGTCTTCAAGAAAGATTCTTGAGGAGATGGGATTGAGAGTTATTGCCCAGATTCCAGGGGATTGCACTCTCAATGAGCTTACAAACATGCCAAGACCGAAGCTTATTCTGGTTCACTGCTACAGGTCAACAAACTACATTGCCAGATATCTTGAGGAGAATTTTGGAATTCCCTGGATGGAGTATAACTTCTTTGGTCCCACAAAGATATACGAAAGCATGAGAAAGATTGCCAAAAGATTTGACGACAAAATAGTTGAGCAGACTGAAAGGGTCATTGAAAGATATAAACCCCTAATGGATTCAGTTATTGAACAGTATAGACCACGCCTTGAAGGAAAAAGAGTCATGCTCTATGTGGGAGGACTCCGTCCAAGACACATTGTCGGTGCCTATGAGGACTTGGGAATGGTTGTTGTTGCCACAGGTTATGAGTTTGCCCACAGAGATGACTATGAAAGAACCTATCCAGAGCTTCCTAAGAACTCTCTCATATACGATGACCCTCCCCATTACGAACTTGAGAACTTTGCCGATGCATTGAAGCCTGACTTGGTAGGCTCGGGAATAAAGGAAAAATATGTCTACCATAAGATGGGAATTCCTTTCAGACAGATGCATTCTTGGGATTACTCTGGTCCCTATCACGGCTTTGATGGTTTTCCTGTTTTTGCCCGAGACATGGACATGGCAGTAAATAACCCCTCATGGAAGCTTATAAGGAGGAAAGGAAGATGAAAGTTCAAGACCATGTAAAACTATACAGGAGAGAAGACTATGAAAAACTCTTCAGAGACAAAAGGGAGTTTGAATGCCCTTACTCTGAAGAGGAGGTAAAGAAGGTTGACGAGTATACAAAGACAGAGGAATACAAAGAGAAAAACTTTAACCGTAAGGCGCTTACAATCAATCCAGCTAAGGCATGCCAACCCCTTGGTGCAGTGCTATGTGCCTTAGGATTTAAGGACACTATGCCCTTTGTTCATGGCTCCCAAGGATGTGTTGCCTACTTTAGAAGCCACTTAAGCAGACATTTTAAAGAGCCTGTGCCTGCAGTTTCTACGTCAATGACTGAGGATGCTGCCGTATTCGGCGGCTTAAGTAACATGATTGAGGGGCTTGAGAATGCCTATGCCCTATATAAACCAAAGATGTTTGCAATTTCTACAACCTGTATGGCTGAGGTAATAGGGGATGACCTTAATGCCTTCATAAAAAAGGCAAAGCAGCAGGGTATTATTCCCGAAGACTTACCAACTCCTTATGCAAATACTCCAAGTTTTACAGGCTCTCACATAAACGGCTATGATGCCATGCTTAAAGGGATATTGAGTTACGCCACACAGGGATTGAGGACTATAAAGGGAGAAAAAATTAACCTAATTCTTGGCTTTGACACCTATTCAGGAAACTACAGAGAAATAAGGAGAATGCTAAATTTAATGGAAGTTCCCCATATAATTCTTGCAGACATAAGCGATAGCCTTGATTCTCCAAACTACGGTGATTACGAAATGTATCCAGGTGGAACTTCTCTCGAAGAATTAAAGGATTCTATAAACTCAAAGGCGACCATCGCCCTTCAGAAGTATTCAACCCTTAAAACAGGTGAATTCATAAAGGAATCCTGGGGACAGTCCTTTGTAAACATTCCCTATCCTGTAGGAATTAGAAACACAGACCTATTTATTGATACAGTGAAAGAACTCACAGGAAAAGAGATTCCTCAGGAACTAATTGAGGAGAGAGGTAGAGTAGTTGATGCAATTATTGACTCCTATGCCTATATTCATGGAAAACGATTTGCCCTTATTGGAGACCCTGACTTACTTCTTGGACTCCTTAGCTTTATTCTTGAACTTGGAGGAATTCCTGTTCATATTGTTTGCACTAATGGAGACGAAGACTTTGAAAGGGAAGCCTATGAAATTCTTAAGAGAGAACCACTCTTTGGTTCAGAAGGAAAGGTTTACATAAAAAAGGACATGTGGCATCTTAGGTCTCTTCTTTTTACTGAACCTGTTGACCTTCTGATTGGTAATTCTTACTGTAAAGCTCTCTGGAAAGACACTGGAATACCATTAATCAGAGTAGGCTTTCCGATTTTTGACAGACATCATATGCATAGATATCCAATCCTCGGTTATCAGGGAGCCCTCAACCTTCTTACATTAATGGTAAACACTGTTCTTGATGAGCTCGACAGGGAAACAAAGGATTCACCAAGCTTTGATGTAATTAGATAGGAGGATACTGTGTATCTTGAGACAATAGAAAAAAAGAGCGAAGAAAAACAGCGGAAACACAAAGTATGTCGCTCAAGGGGTGGTGAGTCCTGTGCCTTTGATGGAGCAATGATTGTGCTACAGCCCATTGCCGATGCAGTCCATTTAGTTCACGGTCCCATATCCTGCTCAGCTAACTCATGGGAAGGAAGGGGAACTCTATCAGACAGGGGTTCTTTCCATAAAAGGGGATTTACCACAGACCTAAGGGAGCTTGACCTTATCGTAGGAAGTGAGCAGAGGCTTCTTAAAGTAATAGAGGAGATTATAGAAGAGACTAATCCTCAGGCAGTATTTGTTTACTCAACCTGTGTTACAGGTTTACTCGGTGAGGACTTAGAGAGAATTTGTAGAGATGCCGAGAAAAAATTTGGAGTAGACATAATCCCCGTCAATGCACCTGGTTTCATCGGACCTAAGAACTTGGGAAACCGTATTGCCGGAGAGGTTTTGCTCGATTACGTAATAGGCAGAGAAGAGCCATCCTTTACAACTGATAGAGACATTAACATAATTGGCGAGTATAACATTGCCGGAGACCAATACCTTATTGAACCCCTACTTGAGGAAGCTGGATTTAGGATTCTTTCAAGAATAACTGGTAACTCTACCTACAGAGAGATAAAATGGGCACATAGAGCAAAGCTAAATGTGATTGTCTGTAGCCGAGCCCTTGTAAACATTGGAATTGAAATGGAGAAAAAATATGGAATTCCCTATGTGGAAGTCTCCTTTTTCGGAAAAACCGAGACTACTCAGGCATTAAGAAAGATAGCGAGTTTTCTCGATAAAGAGGGAACTTTAACTGAAAAAGTAGAGAGACTGATTCAGAGGGAGGAGGAAAAGCTTGAAGAGGGCTTAAAGAGATATGGAAACCTGATTGGTAAAAGGGCAGTCCTATACACAGGTGGAGTTAAGTCCTGGTCTATGGTTTCAGCTTTAAAGGACATAGGTATAGAGGTTGTAGGAGTAGGCACAAAAAAGAGCACCTATGACGATGAAGAGAAGATAAAGGAACTTGTAAGTGAAGACTGCCTGCTCTTTGAGGATACTTCGCCGGCAAATATTTTGAAAATTATGAAAGATAAGAAGGCAGAGATTCTTGTTGCCGGTGGAAGAAACCTATATCTCGGCGTTAAAGAGGGAATTCCTTTTGTTGACGTCAATCAGGAACGTCATAGGGCATACGCAGGCTACAGAGGACTCCTTAATCTTGCCGAAGATATAAGTAGAGCCATTGAATTTTACTCAAAAGATAAAAGTAATAGGAGACCACTATCAATAAAGTTAAAGAAGGGCTTTATAGACCCCCTTAAGAACTCTCCTTTTGTTGGTGCTGCTATGGCTTTGCAGGGAATAGACAGGACGGTGCCACTTCTACATACTGCACAGGGATGTAACTTCATTGGAAAGGTATTGCTTATAAAGCATTTTCGGGAACCGATAGTGATGAACACAACAAAGCTCTTTACTGAAGAAGTGGTCATGGGAGGAGAGGAAAAGCTAAAGAGCAATATTCTGAACTTTAAAAATAAGGGTGCCCAATTAGTTGCTGTAATTACCGGAGCTCTATCCCACATGAAAGGAGAGGACATTGAGGCTGTAATAACTCCACTAAGGGATGAGACCTTTAAAGTCCCACACATACCAATTCCTGATTATGAGGGTTCTCTTGAGTATGGTTATGCAAAGGCAGTTGAAGGAATTTTGAGTCTTATTCCTGAGTGTGCTTGCAGAAAGAAAAGGGGACAGATAAACGTTGTTACAGGAGGACATCTTACACCTGCTGATTTTTCCGAATTAAGGGAGATTGTTGAACTTTTCGGCTTAAAACCTCTTATTTTACCAGACCTTTCTCAGCTTGATGGAAGCAGAGGCTTTTCAGGAATTACTAAGGGAGGTATAACTCTCTCAGAGATAGAAGATATGGCTTCCTCAGAATTTACCGTAGTAATAGGAAGAAGCTTGAAGGGTGCAGGAGAGATACTTAAAGAAAAATTTGGAATTGAATACAAAGTCTTCGATAGCCTTATGGGAGTAAACTCAAATGATGAATTTTTCGAGTTTCTTTCCTTTTTAAGCGGCAGGGAGGTACCTGAGAAGATTAAAAGACAAAGAAGAATACTAATTGACGGTATGAGAGATGCCCAGTTTTATGTGGCAGGAAGGAAGGCTGCAGTAGCTACAGAGCCTGATTTGGCATTAGGGCTTTCTGAAATTCTAAATGAAGCAGGATTAGATTTAGAGCTTGTTGTGCTTCCAATAGGCGGTGAAATTTTAGAGAAAATTCAGTCTAAGGAAGTCCTAATTGGAAGTCTCTATGACCTTGAAGGTGATTTTGAACTCCTTCTTTCAAACAGTCATGCCGAGGAGAAAGCAAGGAAGTTGGAAGTAGTGCTACTTGAGATAGGTTTTCCTGTTTACAAGAGCTTGGGATTAACTCACAAGGTCACAATTGGTTACAGGGGTAGCCTGAATCTTATAAACGAAATGGCTAATTTGTTGCTAAGAAAGGAGGTGCACTGATGAAAGTAGCCTTTGCATCTACAGACGGAATAAGGGTGAATGAGCACTTTGGACGTTCTGGTCAGTTTGTGGTCTATGAAGTTGAGGAAGAGGGATATAAATTTATGGAGATAAGAAAGTTTTCAGAAGGTAGAGATAGGGCAATAGAGGAGAGCAAGGATACTCCAGAAGTTCA